>NZ_JBWKKP010000079.1:0-1110 GCF_056431485.1 Streptomyces sp. NPDC045899 | reverse complement strand
ATCTGCCTGGCCGGCGGCTCCAGCACCGCCGTCCCCATATGCCGCACCTGCCCGATCGCCACACCGTGGCTCACACCGACGCCTCGCAGCGTTGTCTCCATGTCACCCGTCCCCGGTCGATACGGCGGAACCCCGCCTGGTGGATGTCTTACGCACCGCGATCGCGCCCGGACCGGTCCCGCCGGCACCGGGCTCATATCCGGCTCAGGTCCAGTCGAAGAGCGCGTCGCCCGTCTCGACCATGGCGTCGCCGTCCCTGACGGCGGCCAGCGCGTCGGTGGTGGCCTCCAGCGCCACGACGGGGCAGATCGGTGACTTCCCCGCGGCCACGGCGACATTGGGGTCCCAGCGCACGACCGCGTCGCCGCGCCGGACGGTGTCCCCCTTGTTGATGAGCACCTCGAAACCGTCGCCGCTCAGCTGCACCGTGTCGATCCCCAGATGCGTGAGCACCCCGTGTCCTTCGACGTCCACGACGACGAACGCGTGCGGGTGGAGGGAGACGACGATGCCGTCGACCGGAGCCACGGCGACGCACGGTTCCAGCGCCGGATCGATCGCTGTCCCCGGACCGACCATGGCGCCGGAGAACACCGGGTCGGGGACCGCGGCGAGACCGATCGCACGCCCGGCGAGCGGGGCCGTCACGGTGGTCATGGGAAGCCTCCCAGGGGTGAAGATTGATCACGCGCCGTCACTGCCTGTCCCGGACAGCGCACTGCCGAGAAGCGTAAGTCATAGGAACTTTGGATTCCGCACGCGCGGCGCAGGCCGGAGAGCGTCCGGGGCGTCGAATCGATTTGCCACGGCTGTGTGGGGACCTGTACTGTCGTATGCCTGCCCACCGGATGAAGCATCGCAGTCATCTGCGAGACACGTCCAGGTTGAGGCGGCACCTTCAGTTACTAGATCCAAATCTCGGATCCGCTTTCGCATGCCGTGCGAACGACCCCGGTTCGAGACATGGAAATGGTCTGATAGCGTGTGAAACACCGAAGGGAAGCGCCCGGAGAAACCGGTGAAACGGTTTCGAAGGAAGCGTCCGTTCCTTGAGAACTCAACAGCGTGCCAAAAGTCAACGCCAGATATGTTGATACCCCGTCCGCATCA
>NZ_JBWKKP010000078.1:0-1277 GCF_056431485.1 Streptomyces sp. NPDC045899 | reverse complement strand
CCGGAGACCACGATCGCGGCCTCGGTCAGCTCCGGACGCCCGGTGGACTCCCGCGGCGTCCGCGCAGTCACCTTCGTCCCCTTCGCCTGCTCACTGAAGGACACCTCCAGCGGCTCCACGGTGCCCGCGGCCGCGGCCGCCTCCGGAGCGGCGGAGTTGGGCTTGACCGTGATCACCGGCGTGCCCCGGGAGACCCGGGACTTGGTGGTGAACGCGGCGGCGAACACCGACTGCGTGGCCACCGGACCCTCATCACCCGGCTCCAGGTCGACGGCGTCGGTGATGATGCCCGCCCCGATACGGACCGCGAGCCGGGCCGCGATCTCCTTGCCCTCCGCGGAGGAGGGGAACAGCACGGCGGCCGGGGACACCGCCTGGTACGCGGCCTGGACCGCGTCCACCTTCGGGACCACCAGGTAGTCGGCGAACTCCGGCGCGTCGGCGGTCAGGACCCGCACCGCACCGTACTCGGCCAGCGTGGCAGCGGTCTCGGGGGCACCGGCGCCCAGGGCCACCGCGACCGGCTCACCGATCCGGCGGGCCAGGGTCAGCAGCTCCAGCGTGGGCTTGCGGACGGCACCGTCCACGTGGTCGACATAGACGAGGACTTCAGCCATGGGACTTCTTCTCTCCTGCGATGCGAGGCGGCAAAGGGGCGGCAGTGGACAGCGCGGCTCAGATGAACTTCTGACCCGCCAGGAACTCGGCGAGCTGCTTACCGCCCTCGCCCTCGTCCTTCACGATCGTGCCCGCGGTACGGGCCGGGCGCTCATCGGCGCCGTCGACCTTCGTCCAGGCACCCTCCAGACCCACCTCTTCGGCCTCGATATCGAGGTCGGACAGGTCCCAGGAGGTCACCGGCTTCTTCTTCGCCGCCATGATGCCCTTGAACGACGGGTAACGCGCCTCACCCGACTGGTCGGTCACCGACACCACCGCCGGCAGCGACGCCTGAAGCTGCTCGGTCGCGGTGTCACCATCCCGCCGCCCGGTCACCGTGCCATCGGCGACCGAAACCTCCGACAGCAGCGTCACCTGCGGCACACCCAGCCGCTCGGCCAGCAGCGCCGGCAGCACACCCATCGTGCCGTCCGTGGAAGCCATACCGCACACGACCAGGTCATACCCGGCCTTCTCCACCGCCTTGGCCAGCACCAGCGACGTACCCAGCACATCACTGCCGTGCAGATCGTCGTCCTCGACGTGCACGGCCTTGTCCGCACCCATCGACAACGCCTTGCGCAACGCGTCCTTGGCATCCTCCGGACCCACGGTCA
>NZ_JBWKKP010000077.1:0-1899 GCF_056431485.1 Streptomyces sp. NPDC045899 | reverse complement strand
TTGTTCACCGCCGGGGTGGCGGTGAACTGGTCGGAGGTGTTCACCGGGACCGGCGCTCACCACACCGAACTGCCCACCTACGCCTTCCAACGCCAGCACTACTGGCTCGACATGTCGCTCGACGACGAGAAGACATCGGTAGAGACGTCGGCTCTGGTGAGTGAGCTGCGGAGGCTCGGTGAAACCGAGCGCACGCATCGGATGACCGAGCTGGCTCGCGTGCACATCACAGCCACTCTCGGCAGCGGCGTGCTCGGTGAGGGCGCACTCGGTCGGACATTCAGGGATCTGGGCTTCGATTCCTCGATGTCCGCCGAACTCCGGGACAGGCTCTCGCGCGCCCTGGAGATCACGCTACCGAGTTCGGTGATCTTCGATTACCCCACTCCCGCTGTTCTCATCGAACACTTGCAATCCGTGGTGTCGGGCGCAGATGTCGACGTCGACACCCGGTCCGCGTCGATTGCTGATCCCGATGATCCTGTGGTGATGGTCGGGATGGCCTGCCGTTATCCGGGTGGGGTGGGTTCTCCGGAGGATCTGTGGTCGCTGGTGGTCGAGGGCAGGGAGGGGATCACTGGTTTTCCTCAGGCGCGTGGCTGGGATGTGGAGGGTCTGTATCACGCGGATCCGGATCATCCGGGGACGACGTATGCGCGTGGTGGCGGGTTCCTGCACGACGCGGGTGAGTTCGATGCCGGGTTCTTCGGGATCTCGCCCCGTGAGGCGACGGCGATGGATCCGCAGCAGCGGTTGTTGCTGGAGGTTGCCTGGGAGGCTTTCGAGCGCGCGGGTATCGACGCGGACTCACTGCGCGGCACCCAGACCGGCGTGGTGGTAGGAGCAACACCGCACGGATACGGTGCGGTGGGAACTGACGCCGGCGGATACCTGCTCACCGGTACCACGCCTGGGGTCCTGTCCGGTCGCATCGCGTACCAGTTCGGCTTCGAGGGACCCGCGACAACGGTCGACACGGCCTGTTCGTCATCGCTGGTGGCACTGCACCTGGCGGCGCAGGCGTTGAGAGCGGGCGAGTGCTCGCTCGCGCTGGCCGGCGGTGTCGCGGTCATGGGCACTCCGATGATCCTCACGGAGTTCGCGCGGCAGCGTGGATTGTCTCCGGACGGCCGGTGCCGGTCGTTCGGTGCGGGCGCGGACGGCACCGGATGGTCCGAGGGCGTGGGCCTGGTGGTGCTGGAACGGTTGTCCGATGCGCGGCGCAACGGGCACCGGGTGCTCGCGCAGCTGGCGGGTTCGGCCGTGAACCAGGACGGGGCCTCCAACGGACTGACGGCCCCGAACGGACCATCGCAGCAGCGGGTGATCCGGCAGGCGCTGGCCAACGCAGGGCTGACGGCCGCCGATGTCGACGTGGTGGAAGGGCACGGCACGGGTACCCGGCTCGGGGACCCGATCGAAGCACAGGCACTACTGGCCACCTACGGGCGGGAGCACACCGACGGCTCACCCCTGTGGCTCGGATCGGTGAAGGCGAACATCGGACACCCGCAGGCGGCGGCAGGCATGGCCGGGGTCATCAAAATGGTGATGGCGCTGCACCACCAGTTCTTGCCCAGAACCCTGTTCGCCGAGGACCCCTCGACCGAGGTGGATTGGTCTTCCGGTGGGGTGGCGCTGCTGACCCGATCACGAGAATGGCCGGACACCGGCCGACCCCGGCGAGCCGGAGTGTCCTCGTTCGGCATCAGCGGGACGAACGCACACGTCATTCTGCAGCAACCGCCGAATGAACCAGCACTGGCCGATCGGCGGCCAACGCCGACGGCTACGCGTGAATGGCCGGTGTTGCCGTTTGTGTTGTCGGGTCGTGGGTCGGGGGCGTTGTGTGGTCAGGCTGCTCGTTTGCGGTCGTTTGTGGTGGAGCGGCCGGGTGTG
>NZ_JBWKKP010000076.1:0-2447 GCF_056431485.1 Streptomyces sp. NPDC045899 | reverse complement strand
GGCGTTCACCGCTGGTGTGGAGGTGGACTGGACGGCCCTCTTCCCGGCCCAACCCCGCCCTCGTACCGTCGATCTCCCCACCTACGCCTTCCAGCATCAGCGTTTCTGGATGGCGGCCACTGGCGGATTCGGGGACCCGGGCGACCTCGGGCTGGACGCCGCCGGCCATCCGTTGCTGGGCGCCGCCGTGGAGCTGGCCGACGGCAGCAGTCACCTGCTCACCGGACGTGTCGCCGCCGGTGGCGGGGACAGCTGGCTCAGCGACCATGTGGTGGCGGGCACCGTCCTGGTGCCGGGCGCGGCCCTGGTGGAGTGGGTGCTGCGTGCCGCCGACGAGGTCGGCTGCGGGGGCATCGAAGAGCTGGCGCTCCAGATGCCCCTGGTGCTGCCCGAGTCGGGCGGACTGCGGGTCCAGGTGGTGGTGGGCGCGGCGGCCGCGGACGGACGGCGTGAGGTGCAGGTGTACTCGCGCCCCGAGGACGTTGGGACATGGGCGTGCCACGCGGACGGTGTCCTCGGCCCGCCCCTGGAGGACACCACTCCGGAGGGTCTCGGCGGTGTGTGGCCTCCGGCGGGAGCGGCCCCCGTGGACCTGGAGGGCTTCTACGAACGTGCCGAGGCGTCCGGATACGCGTACGGCCCCTCGTTCCGTGGCCTGCGCGCGCTGTGGCGCGACGGCGAGGACGTCCTGGCCGAGCTCGCACTGCCCGAGGACGCCGGTGACGCCGACGGATTCGGTATCCACCCAGCTCTGCTGGACGCCGCGCTCCACCCGGGCCTCCTGGTCGCCGGAGCCGAACCGGAGCGGGACGGTGGTGAGGTGTGGCTGCCGTTCGCGTGGAACGGCGTCGCGCTGTGGGCCGCCGGGGCGACCACCGCCAGGGTCCGCCTGTCCCCGCGACAGCGAGGTGCGGAAGGCGAACGGGCGCTGCGGTTGGTCATCGCCGATGCCGTGGGCGACCCGGTGCTCACCGTCGACTCACTGGTGACGCGCCCGGCCTCGGTCGACCAACTGCGGGCCGCGGGGAGACGTGGTGGCGACGGTCTCTTCGCCCTGGACTGGATCCCGCTGCCGCGGACGACGGGCTCCGCGGAACCGGTGAGCGGCTGGGCCGTGCTGGGCACGGACGCGCCACACCTGGACCTGGACGCGTTCATCGCGGCCATCGGGAGCGAAGAGGCCGTGCCGTCGGTGGTCTTCGCCGACCTCACCGACGCCGGGGTCGCCGAGGATCACGAGATGGCGGACGCCGGCCTGGCACGGGTGCGCAGGACGCTGGGGCTCGTCCAGGGCTGGCTGGCCGAACCGCGCTGTGCCGACGCCCGGCTGGTGCTGGTGACCCGGGGTGCTGTCGCGGTGGGCGACGGTGCGGCGAACGGCATCGACGCGGCGGCTGCCGCGCAGTGGGGACTCGTCCGCAGCGCGCAGGCCGAGCACCCGGAGCGCTTCGTCCTGCTCGACGTCGACTCCGGAGCCGATGTGGCGGGCGACGCTGTGCGTGCCGCCGTCGCCGGGGCGCTGGAGCGGGACGAGACACAGCTCGCCGTCAGGGACGGAGAAACGCTGGTACCCCGCCTCGTCCGTGCTGCCACGGACGACGAGGCGCGGCAGGACATGCCCACAGGTCTCGACCCGGATGGCACCGTGCTCATCACCGGTGGTACCGGCACGCTGGGCGCTCTGGTGGCTGAGCATGTGGTGCGGGTGTGGGGTGTCCGGCATCTGTTGCTGGTGAGTCGTCGTGGTGTGGAGGCTCCGGAGGCCGGGGTGTTGGCTGCCCGGTTGGAGGAGTTGGGTGCGGGCGTGCGGATCGCGGCGGTGGATGTCACGGATGCGGGTGCGGTGGTGGATCTGGTGGCCGGGGTCGGTCCGGAGCATCCGCTGACCGGGGTCATCCATGCCGCGGGTGTGCTGGACGACGCCGTCCTCACCTCACAGACACCGGACCGGCTGGCCGAGGTATGGGCGGCGAAAGCTTCCGCCGCCGCTCATCTGCACACCGCGACGGCCGGTCTTCCGCTGGCCCTGTTCGTGATGTTCTCGTCCGCCGCGGGAGTGCTCGGAAGTCCGGGACAGGCCAACTATGCGGCGGCCAACGCCTTCTGTGATGCCCTGGCGGTCCACCGCCGGGTCCTGGACCTGCCAGCGCTCGCCGTGGCCTGGGGACTGTGGGCTCAGTCCAGCGAACTGACCGGGAAGCTCGCCGATACGGACCGGGCGCGGATGTCCCGTTCCGGAATCACGGCGATGACCAGCGAGAAGGCGCTCAGCCTCCTGGATACCGCCTGCGGCCACGGCCGCTCTCAACTCCTGGCGGCTGACCTGGATGTGGCGGGGTTGGCGGGTGGGGTTGTGCCGGGTGTGTTGCGTGGGTTGTCGGGTGGTGGGGTGCGTCGGCGGTTGGCTGCCGGGGGTGTTGAGGTGTCTGGTCTGGTGGGGCGTTTGG
>NZ_JBWKKP010000075.1:0-2568 GCF_056431485.1 Streptomyces sp. NPDC045899 | reverse complement strand
ACCGGCGAACAACCACCATCCCCCGACACCCGGCCCACCAACGCCGCCGCCTGCCCCCGCAACGCCTCCGCACCACGCGCGGAGAGCACCCACGGAATCACCCCACCGAGGCACTCGCCATCCTCCGTCGTGGCAGGCTCACCCACCGCTTCTACCTCGGGCGGCGCCTGCTCCACAATCACATGGGCGTTGGTACCGGAGATACCGAAGGAGGACACTCCCGCCCGACGCGGACGGTCGCCGTTCGGCCACGCGACCGCCTCGGTCAGCGGCCGCACTCCGCCGCCCTCCCACTCCACATGCGGGGTGAGCTCATCGATGTGCAAGGTCGCGGGCAGTACCTCGTGGCGGAGTGCCATCACCATCTTGATAACACCGGCCACACCCGCCGCACCCTGCGTATGACCGATGTTCGACTTCAACGACCCCAACCACAACGGCCGCTCCTCCGACCGATCCCGCCCATACGTGGCGATCAACGCATCAGCCTCGATCGGATCACCGAGTTTGGTACCGGTGCCGTGCGCCTCGACCGCGTCCACTTCCGAGGGGGACAGACGGGCGCTCGCCAGGGCCTGCCGGATGACACGCTGCTGGGACGGTCCGTTGGGGGCGCTGAACCCGTTGCTGGCGCCGTCCTGGTTGATGGCCGAGCCCCGCAGAACGGCCAGCACCTGGTGCCCGTTGCGCCGCGCGTCGGACAGCCGCTCCAGGAGCACCAGGCCGACGCCCTCGCCCCAGCCCGTACCGTCCGCGGTGGCCGCGAACGCCTTGCACCGTCCGTCCGGGGAGAGTCCGCGCTGCCGGGAGAAGCCGGTGAACACCTCGGGGGTGCTCATGACCGTCACCCCGCCGGCGAGTGCGAGGGTGCACTCACCCTGGCGCAGTGCCTGAGCGGCCAGATGCAATGCCACCAGTGACGACGAGCAGGCCGTCTCGACGGTGACGGCGGGCCCTTCCAGACCGAGGGTGTAGGACACCCGGCCGGACAGAAGGCTCGGGGCGTTGCCCGCGTAGCCCTCGCCGCCCTTCTGCGGGAGGTCACCCGCGGAGGTGCCCCCCGTGGTGGCCGTTCCGGCGTAGACACCGGTCGGGGATCCCTTGAGGGAGAGCGGGTCGATGCCCGCGCGCTCACACGCCTCCCACGCGGTCTCCAGCAGCAGTCGCTGCTGTGGGCTGGTGGCCAGTGCCTCGCGCGGGCTGATGCCGAAGAACAGGGGGTCGAACCGGTCGGCGCCGTCCAGGAATCCACCGCGGCGCACATAGGTGGTGCCGGGATGGTCGGGGTCCGGGTGGTAGAGGCCGTCCAGATCCCAGCCCCGGTCGGTCGGGAAGTCGGCGATGGCGTCCACGCCGTCGGTGACCAACCGCCACAGCGCCTCCGGAGTGTCCACTCCCCCCGGGAAGCGGCAGGCCATGCTCACGATGGCGACCGGCTCCTGGGCACGCTCCTCCACCTCGCGCAAACGCAGCCGCGTATCGTGCAGATCCGCGGAGACACGCTTGAGATATTCGACCAGCTTCTCTTCGTTCACGTTCACCATGAGGGGTTCACCCGGCCTTCAGCGTTCGTCGCGCCCGGCACATTCAGGACACGCCAAGTTCGTTGTCGATAAAGTCGAGAACCTGGGCCGCGGACGCGGACTCCAGCCTCTCGGCCGCGGTCTTGTCGTCCGCGGCTTCCACCGGCTTCCGTGTCGCCTTCCATTTCGCCAGCAGGCTCTCCAGGCGGGCCGTGACCGTCAGCGACGCGTCGTCCTCGACCTCGAGGCCGATCAAGGTGGCTTCCAGCCGGGCCAGTTCGTTGAGGACGGGATCGACGCGGTCCGGGCCCGCCGGGGCGCCGTCCTCGGGGGCGATGCGCTCCAGCAGGTAGTCGGCGAGTACGCCCGCTTCCGGATAGTCGAAGACGAGCGCGGCTGGCAGCCGCAGGCCGGTGGCGGCGGCGAGCCGGTTGCGCAGCTCGACAGCGGTCAGGGAATCGAAGCCGAGGTCCTTGAAATTGGCGTCCGCCTGCACGGCCTCGGTGTCGGCGTGTCCCAGGACCGCCGCCACTTGGCCACGGACCAGGTGGAGCACGGCCCGGTGGCGTTCGTCGGGCGACAGTCCCGCGAGCCGTGCGGACCAGTCGGCCGGGCGTACGTCGGCGGTGGCCGCCGTACGCCGCCCTGCCGCGCCCACGGTGCTCGTGGCGACGAGTGCGCGCAGCAGCACGGGCAGGGTGTCGACGGGCTGCGCGGCCAGGGTCCGTACGTTCATGTCCGCGGCGATCAGATGGTGGCCGCCGTGTTCCGCGGCGGCGTCGAGCAGACGCAGCGCGTGTTCGCTGGACATCGGCGTGGCACCCGAGCGGGACATCCGTGCGAGGTCGGCGTCGGTGAGGTCACCCGTCATATCGCTTGCTTCGGCCCAGAGTCCCCATGCCACCGACACCCCGGGCAGTCCGGCGGCCTGCCGGTGGGCGGCCAGGGCATCACAGAAGGCGTTGGCCGCCGCGTAGTTGGCCTGACCCGGGCTGCCCATCACCCCGGCCGCCGAGGAGAACATCACGAACATCCCCAGCCGCAG
>NZ_JBWKKP010000074.1:0-2934 GCF_056431485.1 Streptomyces sp. NPDC045899 | reverse complement strand
GGACTGGCGGGCGGTGCTGTCGGGTCTGGGTGGTTCGGTGGTGGGGTTGCCGACGTACGCGTTCCAGCGGCAGCGGTACTGGCTGGAGGGTTCCGCGCAGCCGGTGACCACCGACGGCGACCCCGCCGACACCGAATTCTGGGACACCGTCGAGCGCGGCGACCTCGAGGCCCTCGCCACCGAACTGGACCTCGAAGCCGAGGAATCGTCGCTGGCCATGGTGGTGCCCGCGCTCGCCACCTGGCGCCGGGCCCGTCGTGACCGGGCCGCCCAGGATGCCCTGCGCTACCACATCACCTGGAAACCGCTCGGTGACACGGCCGCCACCTCGCGCACCTCCGTCGCGGCCGGAGCCGCCTGGCTCATCGCCGTCCCGGCCGGAGCCCCTGAGGGCGAGCGCATCGCCGAGGCGCTGCGGACCCACGGCGCCGCCGCCCGGGTGCTGGAGCTGACCGGGGCCGACGCCGTCCGCGGCACACTCGCCCGGCGCCTGTCCGAGGAGACGGCGGACACGCCACCGACCGGTGTGCTGTCCCTCCTGGCCCTCGACGAGGAGCCGTACGGAACGGACACCGCGCAGCCGACCGGGCTCGCCCTCAACCTCGCGCTGCTCCAGGCCCTGGGCGACACCGGCACCGACGTCCCGCTCTGGTACGCCACCCGCGGTGCGGTCTCCGTCGGCGGCGCCGATCCGCTGGCACACCCCCTCCAGGCCCTCACCTGGGGGCTGGGCCGGATCGCCGCCGTGGAGTACCCCAAGCGGTGGGGCGGGCTGCTCGACCTGCCCGCCACCCTCGACGACCGCGCCGTCACCCGGCTGTGCGGGGTGCTCACGGGCGCGCCGGAGGGCGAGGACCAGATGGCCGTCCGCGACTCCGGGATCTACGGACGCCGACTCGTCCACGCCCCCGCTGCACCCACCGCCACCACCCGCCGGTGGCAGCCGCGCGGCACCGTCCTGGTCACCGGGGGCACCGGCGGTCTGGGCGCCCATGTGGCGCGCTGGCTGGCGCGCGCCGGCGCCGCGCATCTGGTGCTCACCAGCCGTCGCGGGCCGGACGCCCCCGGATCCGGTGAACTCGCCGACGAGCTGCGGGCGTCGGGCGTCCGCGTGACCGTGGCGGCGTGCGACGTGGCCGACCGCGACGCGCTGACGGCGCTGCTCGCCGGGCTCGACGACGACGAGGCCCCGCTCGACGCCGTCGTGCACACCGCGGGCGTCCTGGACGACGGGGTGCTCGACACCCTCACCCCGGAGCGCGCCGACGGTGTGCTGCGCCCCAAGGTGGACGCGGCCCTGCATCTGCACGAACTGACCCGGGACCGCGAGCTGTCCGCCTTCGTGCTCTTCTCTTCCTTCGCGGGCACGCTCGGCGGCCCCGGACAGGGCAGCTACGCGGCCGCCAACGCCTTCCTCGACGCCCTCGCGCAGCGGCGCCGTGCCCAGGGACTCCCCGCGACCTCCGTCGCGTGGGGCCCGTGGTCCGGCGGTGGTCTGGTCGACGAGGCCGTCGAGGCCCGGCTGCACGCCACCGGTATGCCCGCGATGGCACCGGAACCGGCCATCGGCGCGCTGCAGCGCGCCCTCGACGTGTCCGACACCTATGTGGCCGTGGCCGATATCGCCTGGGACCGGCTCATCGCGGCCACCCCCGCGTCCGCGGACACCGCCGTCCTCCGCGAACTCCCCGAGGCACGGCGGACATCGGAGCCGGGAGCACCGGACTCCGGCGCGGGTGACGCGGCCACCCCCCTCGCCCAGCGGCTCGCCGGACTGTCGCCCCAGGAGGCCGAAGCGACCCTCACCGACCTCGTCAGCACCGAGGTGGCCGCCGCGCTCGGCTACCCGGACACCTCGGCCGTCGAGGCGGGGCGTGCCTTCCGCGAGCTCGGGTTCGACTCCCTGACCGCGGTCGACCTGCGCAACCGGCTGGGCACCGCCACGGGGCTGCGGCTGCCGGTCACGCTCGTCTTCGACTATCCGAACGTCACCACCCTGACGCGGTTCCTGCTCACGGAGACCGGCGCCACCGGGACGGACGAGGCCGACACCCCGGCGGGTACGGCGGCGGTGGGCACGGCGACGGACGACGACCCGATCGCGATCGTGGCGATGAGCTGCCGGCTGCCCGGCGGTGTCCGCACCCCCGAGGAGCTGTGGCAGCTGCTCATGGACGGCCGTGACGCGATCGGGGACTTCCCCACGGACCGCGGCTGGGACATCGACGGCCACTTCGACACCGACCCCGACCGGCCCGGCACCTTCTACGCCACCGGCGGCGGTTTCCTGTACGACGCCGACCACTTCGACCCCGAGTTCTTCGGGATCTCCCCGCGTGAGGCCCTGGCCATCGACCCGCAGCAGCGGCTGCTGCTCGAGACGACCTGGGAAGTCTTCGAACGGGCCGGGATCGACCCCGGCACGGTGAAGGGCAGCCGCGCCGGGGTGTTCATCGGTGCGAGCTACAACGACTACGGATCGCGGTTCCAGCGCGCTCCCGAGGAGTTCGAGGGGTACCTCGCCACCGGCAGCGCGAGCAGTGTGGCCTCCGGCCGTATCTCGTACGTCTTCGGTCTCGAGGGCCCGGCCGTCACCGTGGACACCGCCTGCTCGTCGTCGCTGGTCGCCATCCACCAGGCGGCACAGGCGCTGCGGCAGGGCGAGTGCAGCATGGCGCTCGCGGGCGGTGTGGTGGTGATGTCCACCCTGGACACCTTCATCGAGTTCAGCCGTCAGCGGGCCATGGCTCCGGACGGCCGCTGCAAGGCGTTCTCGGCGGACGCCGACGGCGCCGGGTGGGCCGAGGGCGTCGGGATGCTGCTGCTGGAGCGGCTGTCGGACGCACGGGCCAACGGCCATCCGGTACTGGCCCTGGTGCGTGGCTCGGCTGTCAACCAGGACGGTGCGAGTAACGGTCTCACCGCGCCCAATGG
>NZ_JBWKKP010000073.1:0-3479 GCF_056431485.1 Streptomyces sp. NPDC045899 | reverse complement strand
CCGGTCGCGGAGTCCTCGTCGGATCCGGTGGGAGTCGTGCCGTGGGTGCTGTCCGCACGCAGTCCCGAAGCCCTGCGCGCCCAGGCCACAGCACTCGTCACCCATCTGGGCGCGGAACCCGAGACGTCGGCCGCGGACATCGGCTGGTCGCTTGCCACCACCCGGACGCTGTTCGAGCACCGGGCGGTGGTGTTGGGCGGCGATCGTGACGGACAGCTGACGGCCCTGGAGGCGCTGGCCGCCGACGAGTCCCATCCCTCGGTCGTCCGCCCCGGTGCCGGGATCGGCACCGGAAAGACCGTCTGGATGTTCAGTGGCCAGGGCAGCCAGCGCCTGGGCATGGGAGCCGAGCTGTATGACCGCTTCCCGGTGTTCGCCGCGGCGTTCGACGAGGTCTGCGGTCTCCTCGACCCGTATCTCGAACACTCTCTGCGTGAGGTGGTCTTCACGGGAGTGGCGGATCGGCCCGGGCTGCTGGACCACACCACCTATGCGCAGGCGGGGTTGTTCGCGCTGCACATCGCCCTGGCCAGGCTGCTGTCCTCCCTGGGACAGACCCCGGACGTGGTGCTCGGCCATTCGATCGGGGAAGTCGCCGCGGCCCAGGTGGCCGGAGTGTTCGACCTGGCGGACGCCTGCCGCCTGGTGGCCGCCCGCGCAACCTTGATGGGAGACCTCCCGGCGGGCGGCGGTATGGCGTCGATCGAGGCCACCGCCGAAGAGCTCGCCGATGATCTCGCGGAGCTCGACGGCAAGGTCGGTGTGGCCGCGCTGAACACTCCCGGAAGCACTGTCATCTCGGGTCCGCTCGA
Organism: Streptomyces sp. NPDC045899; assembly: GCF_056431485.1. Taxonomy (NCBI): domain Bacteria; kingdom Bacillati; phylum Actinomycetota; class Actinomycetes; order Kitasatosporales; family Streptomycetaceae; genus Streptomyces; species Streptomyces sp. NPDC045899. Next base: position 2,667 of record NZ_JBWKKP010000073.1, on the reverse strand, counting down.
GCTGGTCGACCGTGTCCGCGTGGCATGGGCGGAGCGGGGGCGGAAGACCAAGGCCCTGACGGTGAGCCACGCCTTCCACTCCCCGCTGATGGATCCCATCCTGGAGCCGTTCACCCGAGCCGTCGAGGGGCTGACCTACCACCCGCCCACCATCCCGGTACTGAGCAACCTGACCGGCGAGCCCGCCGACGAGCTGATCGCCACCCCCGGCTACTGGGCGCGGCACATCCGCCGGCCGGTCCTGTTCCACCCCGCCGTCACACACATCGCCCCCGAGGCGGGCGTCTTCCTCGAACTCGGACCCGATCCCGTCCTGGCCTCCGCCACCCAGCACACCTTGCAGCACCCCTCACCGGGTGAACCGGCTGCGGACGACGCTTCCGCACCGCTGGTGGTGGCCACCCTCACCCGCAAGCGCGCCGACGGCGACGCGCTGGGACACACCCTCGCCCAGCTCCACGCCCACGGCCACGACGTCGCGTGGGCGGGCTGGTTCCCGGCCGGTCCGGGGCCGCGACCGGTTCCCCTGCCCACCTACGCCTTCCAGCGGGAGCGCTACTGGCTTCCGGCGGGTGGTGGGGTCGGTGACGTGGCCGCCGCCGGACTCCAGCGCGTGGAGCACGCGCTGCTGCCCGCCGCAGTGGATCTCGCCGACGGTGGACTCCTGCTCACCGGTCGCATCACGGCCGGCGGTTCGGGCGGATGGCTGGCCGAACACGTGATGGCGGGTACCGTCCTGGTGCCCGGCGCCGCGCTCGTCGAATGGGCCCTGCGCGCCGCGGACGAGGCGGGATGCAGGGGAGTGGAAGAGCTCGCGCTCCAGATCCCGCTGGTCCTGCCCGAGTCCGGGGGACTGCGGGTCCAGGTGGTGGTCGGTGCCGGCACCGAGGACGGGCGGCGCGATGTGCGTGTGTACTCCCGTCCCGACCGCGACGCGGAACCGGGCGTGGACGCCGGATGGGTGTGCCACGCGGAGGGAGTGCTCAGCCCGCCCACCTCCCGGAGTTCCGTGGCAGAGCCCGGGTCCTGGCCTCCGGCGGGTGCCGAACCCGTACGGCTGGACGGGTTCTACGAGCGCGTGGCGGCGTCGGGCTACGTGTACGGCCCGTCGTTCCAGGGGCTGCGTGCCGTATGGCGGGACGGCGCGGACATACTCGCCGAAGTGGCCCTGCCCGAAGCCGTCGGGGACCGGGACGGTTTCGGTATCCACCCCGCGCTGCTGGACGCCGCGCTCCACCCGGCACTCCTCCTGGACCGGCCCGGCGATGACCCGGACGCCGCGGGGACGGCCGCCGGGGGGCGGGACGACGCCCAGCTGTGGCTGCCGTTCGCCTGGAACGGCGTGTCCCTGTGGGCGAGCGGCGCGACCACGGTACGCGTCAGGCTCTCCCCTCACACCTCCGGTGGCCCCGGTGAAGGCGGTGCCGAGGGCGAGCGTGGTCTGACGGTGACCGCGGCCGACGCCGTGGGCGCGCCGGTGCTGACGGTGGACGCGCTGGTGATGCGCCCGGCCGGTGTCGATCAGTTGCGGGCGGCAGGCGGCGGCGACCAGGACGGACTGTTCACGCTGAGCTGGACCCCGTTGCCGGTGACAGAGCGCGACAGCGACCCAGGTGGTGACGGACCCGTGACCGGGGATGGCGGCGACTGGGCGGAGCTGGGCGCCGACGAGTCCTTGGCGCTCGTGCCCGGTTCGGTGCGACACCCCGATCTCGCGGCGCTGACGGCCGAGCTCGACACGGGGTCAGCCGTCCCGTCGGTGGTCCTCGCAGACTTCACCACCACCGGCACCCCGGACGACGGACTGGCGCAGACGGAGCGGGCCCTGGAACTGGTCCGGGGCTGGCTGGCCGAACCACGGTTCGCCGAGTCCCGCCTGGTGATCGTGACCCGTGGCGCGGCACTCGTCACCGGTGCCGATACGCCCGGGAACGGAGCGGCGGTGGATGTCCCCGGTGCCGCGGTCTGCGGGCTGGTCCGCAGCGCACAGGCGGAGAACCCGGGGCGCTTCCTCCTGTTCGACCTGGACCCGGACGCCGAAACACACCACCGCGACGGGTCTGAACGGACCGTGCTGGATGGTGTCGCACATGCGGTCGAGGAGGTCGAGCCGCAGATCGCGATGCGGTCCGGACGGCGGTGGGTGCCCCGGCTGATGCGCGCCGGTGGCGCGAGCAGTGGCGGCATCACCGGACCGGTCGGACACCCGGCGTGGCGGCTGGAGCTGACCGGTGCGGCGACCGTGGAGAACGTGCGGCCGGTGCCGTGCCCCGAGGTACTCGACCCCCTGGAGTCCGGACAGGTGCGGGTGGCGGTGCACGCCGCCGGCATCAACTTCCGCGACGCGCTCATCAGTCTGGGCATGGTCCCCGGCCAGACCGGCCTCGGCGGAGAGGCCGCCGGTGTGGTGGTCGCCGTCGGCCCGGATGTGACAAGCGTCGCGGTGGGCGACCGGGTCATGGGGGTCTTCGACCGCGCCTTCGGCCCCTGGGCGGTGGCCGACGCCCGGATGGTCGTGCCGATTCCGTGTGGGTGGGGTTTTCGGCGGGCGGCTGGGGTGCCGGTGGTGTTCTTGACGGCTTGGTATGGGTTGGTGGAGTTGGGTGGGTTGGGTTCGGGTGAGTCGGTGTTGATTCATGCGGGTGCTGGTGGTGTGGGGATGGCTGC
>NZ_JBWKKP010000072.1:0-3564 GCF_056431485.1 Streptomyces sp. NPDC045899 | reverse complement strand
GGATCGGCGTAGACGGCCACGCTCGCGATCCCGGCATCCCGACAGGCACGGGCAACACGGACAGCGATCTCGCCACGGTTGGCGATGAGCACCTTGCGCACGATGACTCCCTCCTTGAAACAAGCCGAGTTTAGGTACTGGTCACACCTCGCGCCGAGAAGACCCCGGGGGTGAGCTTGACCACACGGAGCGTGAACCAGGGCGCGAACAGGAAGCCAAATCCCCCGTCGCTCCACCGTACGCCCGGTTTTCGGGCTCACGGCGCGGACCGTGATGTGGGCTAGGTCTCTGCCCCGCGGTGCTGCGGCGCTTCGGGTTTCTTTGTGGAATCCCTACGAACGAGGGGCGGAAACTTTGCCGTGTCGTCCTCGCTCGTCCACAGCGAAGACACCGCTTGCTGCACACCTCTTGTCGGCCGCGCTTACCCGTTAGTAGCGTTCGCGTCTGTCGAGCGGAAGAGGGTGGGCGGGGTGGCGCGCAGACCGGTGGCCGCGATAGCTGCGGTGACACTGATCCTGGAAGCGGCCGGAATAGCGCTGTTGAACTGGATCCTGGGGCTGGTCGTGGACCGGCAGCAGATGTCCATGGGCGGGCTCGACACGGACGCGATGTCGGTGGGCACCTGGGTCGCGGGCGGCGTCTTCGGCCTCTATCTGCTGCTGTGCGGGGTGGTGCTGCTGCGCGTCGCGGTGCGCGACCGCGCGCCCGGCCGCTTCGGCCGCATCCTGCTCATCACCTGTGCCGTGGTGCACGGGCTGTTGGGCGCCTTCTCGGTCGGCCTCGTCGGCTGGCCCGCGTTCGGCTTCATGATGGTCGTGCTGGGCCTGATCGTGCTCACCCTGCTCTGGTACGCGCCGGAGGAGGCCGCGCCCGCCGAGTCCGCGGGCAACGGCCAGGACGCCCCCAGCCCCGCCTGAGCGGCTCCTCGGGACGTGCCGCGACCGGCTCAGTCGGTCCAGAGCTCCGTGATGCCCACGCCGACCTCCGCCAGCAGCCGCCGCAGCAGCGGCAGCGACAGCCCGATCACCGTGCCCGCGTCGCCCTCGATGGAGTCGACGAACGGCGCCGAGCGGCCGTCCAGGGTGAACGCGCCCGCCACGTGCAGGGGTTCACCGCTGGCCACGTATGCCGCGACCTCGGCGTCGGTCGGCTCACCGAACCGGACCGTGGTGGAGGCGGTGGCCGAGGTGCGCCGCCCGCTCGCCGTGTCCACCAGACAGTGGCCGGTCCGCAGCACTCCCGCGCGGCCGCGCATCGCCTTCCAGCGGGCGGTCGCCTCCTCGGCGTCCGCGGGCTTGCCCAGCGCCTGACCGTCCAGCTCCAGCACCGAGTCACAGCCGATCACCAGCGACCCCGACACCTCCGGCAGGGCCGCCACCGCGTCCGCCTTGGCCTCCGCCAGCACCCGGGCCAGTTCGGCGGGGGTGTCGGCGCTCAGTGCGTCCTCGTCCACCCCGCTGACGATCACCTTCGGGGCCAACCCGGCCTGGCGCAGCAGCCCGAGCCGGGCGGGGGAGGCGGACGCGAGGACGAGGGTGCGCTGTGCGGTCATGCGCACCAGAGTAGGCCGTCCGTGCGCCGCCCCGCCGGGGTCCCGCCGGGTCCGGTCAGGGCCGCAGCGTCAGGACGCACATCGCGATCATCACGGCGACCGCCAGGACGGTACGGGCGCGCCGGAGCATGGCCTGCGCCCGCCGCAACTCCTCGGGCGGCTCATCGGGCGGCTCGGACCACAGCATGTCTCCGATGGTGGAACGGCGGGCGCCGTCGCGCCTGAGTACGCGTACTCAGGCGCGACGGCGCCCGCCGTTCCACCATCGGAGACATGCTGTGGTCCGAGCCGCCCGATGAGCCGCCCGAGGAGTTGCGGCGGGCGCAGGCCATGCTCCGGCGCGCCCGTACCGTCCTGGCGGTCGCCGTGATGATCGCGATGTGCGTCCTGACGCTGCGGCCCTGACCGGACCCGGCGGGACCCCGGCGGGGCGGCGCACGGACGGCCTACTCTGGTGCGCATGACCGCACAGCGCACCCTCGTCCTCGCGTCCGCCTCCCCCGCCCGGCTCGGGCTGCTGCGCCAGGCCGGGTTGGCCCCGAAGGTGATCGTCAGCGGGGTGGACGAGGACGCACTGAGCGCCGACACCCCCGCCGAACTGGCCCGGGTGCTGGCGGAGGCCAAGGCGGACGCGGTGGCGGCCCTGCCGGAGGTGTCGGGGTCGCTGGTGATCGGCTGTGACTCGGTGCTGGAGCTGGACGGTCAGGCGCTGGGCAAGCCCGCGGACGCCGAGGAGGCGACCGCCCGCTGGAAGGCGATGCGCGGCCGCGCGGGAGTGCTGCGGACCGGCCACTGTCTGGTGGACACGGCGAGCGGGCGGCGCACCTCGGCCACCGCCTCCACCACGGTCCGGTTCGGTGAGCCGACCGACGCCGAGGTCGCGGCATACGTGGCCAGCGGTGAACCCCTGCACGTGGCGGGCGCGTTCACCCTGGACGGCCGCTCGGCGCCGTTCGTCGACTCCATCGAGGGCGACGCGGGCACGGTGATCGGGCTGTCGCTGCCGCTGCTGCGGCGGCTGCTGGCGGAGGTCGGCGTGGGCATCACGGAGCTCTGGACCGACTGAGCCGGTCGCGGCACGTCCCGAGGAGCCGCTCAGGCGGGGCTGGGGGCGTCCTGGCCGTTGCCCGCGGACTCGGCGGGCGCGGCCTCCTCCGGCGCGTACCAGAGCAGGGTGAGCACGATCAGGCCCAGCACGACCATCATGAAGCCGAACGCGGGCCAGCCGACGAGGCCGACCGAGAAGGCGCCCAACAGCCCGTGCACCACGGCACAGGTGATGAGCAGGATGCGGCCGAAGCGGCCGGGCGCGCGGTCGCGCACCGCGACGCGCAGCAGCACCACCCCGCACAGCAGCAGATAGAGGCCGAAGACGCCGCCCGCGACCCAGGTGCCCACCGACATCGCGTCCGTGTCGAGCCCGCCCATGGACATCTGCTGCCGGTCCACGACCAGCCCCAGGATCCAGTTCAACAGCGCTATTCCGGCCGCTTCCAGGATCAGTGTCACCGCAGCTATCGCGGCCACCGGTCTGCGCGCCACCCCGCCCACCCTCTTCCGCTCGACAGACGCGAACGCTACTAACGGGTAAGCGCGGCCGACAAGAGGTGTGCAGCAAGCGGTGTCTTCGCTGTGGACGAGCGAGGACGACACGGCAAAGTTTCCGCCCCTCGTTCGTAGGGATTCCACAAAGAAACCCGAAGCGCCGCAGCACCGCGGGGCAGAGACCTAGCCCACATCACGGTCCGCGCCGTGAGCCCGAAAACCGGGCGTACGGTGGAGCGACGGGGGATTTGGCTTCCTGTTCGCGCCCTGGTTCACGCTCCGTGTGGTCAAGCTCACCCCCGGGGTCTTCTCGGCGCGAGGTGTGACCAGTACCTAAACTCGGCTTGTTTCAAGGAGGGAGTCATCGTGCGCAAGGTGCTCATCGCCAACCGTGGCGAGATCGCTGTCCGTGTTGCCCGTGCCTGTCGGGATGCCGGGATCGCGAGCGTGGCCGTCTACGCCGATCC
>NZ_JBWKKP010000071.1:0-3625 GCF_056431485.1 Streptomyces sp. NPDC045899 | reverse complement strand
CACCGGCACCACCATCGACTGGACCAGCTGGTACCCAGCCCACCCCACCCCCCACCTCGTCGACCTCCCCACCTACGCCTTCCAACACCAGCACTTCTGGCTGGCGCAGCCGACCGTACGGACCGGCGAGGGTGGCCGTGGCGGCGAGGACCCGGCCGAGGCACAGCTGTGGCACGCCATCGAAGAGCTCGACGTGGACGCGCTGCGGTCCACTCTGGGGCTCGACGAGGACAGTCCCGGTATCGACACCCTGCTGCCCGCCCTCCCTGTCCTGTCGGCCTGGCGGCGGCAGCACCGCGAACAGTCCGTCATCGACTCCTGGCGCTACCGGGTCACCTGGCAGCAGCTGCCCGAACCGGACGCCGCGGCCCTGACCGGTACCTGGCTGGTGGTCATACCCGCCGGGGACGAGGACCACATCGCCGTCCGGGCCGCGCTTCAGGCCGTGCACACCCACGGTGCCACCGCACTCCCCCTCCCGCTCCACGCCGACGGGGTCGAGCGCGCGGACCTGGCGGAACAGCTGGCCCGACTGGCCGAGGACATGCCGTTGGCGGGAGTCCTCAACCTGCTCGCGCTCGATCAGCAGCCGGACACCGCGCACCCGGCCGTGGCCGCCGGGCTCGTCGCGACGACGGCGCTCGTCCAGGCGCTCGGTGACGCCGGGATCGACGCGCCCCTGTGGTGCCTCACGCAGGGTGCCGTCGCAGCCCGGAGCGGCGATGCCCTGCCGCATCCGGACCAGGCACAGATCTGGGGGCTCGGGCGGGTCGCCGCCCTCGAACATCCCGACCGGTGGGGTGGTCTGATCGATCTGCCCACCGCGATCGACCACCGGACGGCGGGCCGTCTCGCCGGGTCGCTGGTGTCCGGACCGGCCGAGGACCAGCTCGCCATTCGTGCGTCCGGCAGCTACGCCCGGCGTCTCGTGCGCGCCACCGCACCGGCCACGGCACCCACCACCTGGCAACCCTCCGGCACCACCCTCATCACCGGCGGCACCGGCGGCCTCGGCGCACAGATAGCCCGCTGGCTCGCCCACCACGGCGCACCCCGACTCCACCTCATCAGCCGCAGCGGCCCCGACGCACCCGGAGCCACCCAACTCACCCAAGAACTCACCACACTCGGCACCCACGTCACCATCACCGCCTGCGACGCCGCCGACCGTGACGCACTGCGCGAACTCCTCGACACCGTGCCGACCGAACACCCCCTCACCACCGTCATCCACACCGCCGGGACCATGGAGCTGGCACCGATCGCCGAGCTGTCGGCCGAGGGGCTGGAACGCGTTCTGCGGGCGAAGGTGCGGGCTGCCGCCCATCTCCATGAACTCACCCAGGACCACGGCCTCACCGCGTTCGTCCTCTTCTCGTCGAACGCGGCCACGTGGGGAAGTGGTCAGCAGGCCGCCTACGCCGCGGCGAACACCTACCTCGACGCACTCGCCGAACACCGCCGCGCCCGGGGACTCCCCGCCACCAGCCTGGCCTGGGGCCCCTGGAGCGACGCCGGAATGGCCGCCGACGAAACGGCACTCGCGCATCTCAAGCGGCGTGGTCTCGCACCGCTCGGGACCGAGCTCGCCCTGAAGTCCCTGCACCACGCGCTGGCCCACAGCGACACCACCGTCACCATCGCCGACGTCGTATGGGACCGGTTCGCCGCCGCGTTCACGGCGCGGCGGCCGAGTCCTCTGCTCAGCCGGCTGACGGTCTCCGGGGCGGAGGAAGCCGCGTCGCCGGGCTCGGCCACGGATACCGGAACCGCCGCGGACAACCCGCTGCGACGGCAGCTCGACGCGGCGTCGGCCGATCAGCAGCACCAGATCCTCGTCCGGCACATCCAAACGCTCGCCGCCACCGTCCTCGGCCACAGCGGTGTCGACGCCGTTCCGCCCGCCCAGCCCTTCCAGGAGCTCGGATTCGACTCCCTGACGGCCGTGGAACTCCGCAATCAGCTCGCCACCACCACCGGGCTGAGCCTCGCTCCGGCACTGGTCTTCGACCACCCCACCCCGAACGCCCTCGCCACCCATCTCCGGGCCGAGCTCATGGGGCAGGACGCGGCCGTCAGCACACACGTTCCCACGGCGGGTGCGGACGACGAGCCGATCGCGATCGTCGGCATGGCATGCCGCTACCCGGGCGGCGTGCGTTCACCGGAAGGGCTGTGGGAGCTGGTCTCCACCGGTCGGGACGCCATCGCGCAGATGCCGACCGACCGGCACTGGGACCTGGACACCCTCTTCGATCCCGACCCCGACCGGCTGGGCACCAGCTATGCGCGGGAGGGTGGGTTCCTCTACGACGCGGGTCGGTTCGACGCCGCCTTCTTCGGCATCAGCCCGCGTGAGGCACTGGCCATGGACCCCCAGCAGCGGCTGCTGCTGGAAACCGCGTGGGAAACCTTCGAACACGCCGGGATGGACCGGGACACCCTCCACGGCAGCAGCACCGGCGTGTTCACCGGTGGCACCTACCAGGGCTACGGCGCGTCGGGGAGTTCCTCGGCGGATGAGGTCGAGGGCTATCTGCTGGCGGGCGGCACCCCGAGCGTCATGTCCGGTCGGGTGGCGTACTCGTTCGGCCTGGAGGGGCCCGCGGTCACGGTGGACACCGCGTGCTCGTCCTCCCTGGTGGCCATGCACCTGGCCGCCCAGGCACTACGGCAGGGCGAATGCACCCTCGCGCTCGCCGGTGGCGTCACCGTGATGGCCACGCCCACCACGTTCATCGAGTTCTCGCGGCAGCGCGGCCTCGCCGCCGACGGGCGTTGCAAGCCGTTCGCGGCTGCGGCCGACGGCACCGGTTGGGGCGAGGGCGCCGGACTGCTACTCCTGGAACGGCTCTCCGACGCGCGGCGCAACGGCCACCGCGTGCTCGCGGTACTCCGGGGATCCGCGGTCAACCAGGACGGCACCAGCAACGGACTCACCGCACCCAACGGCCCCTCCCAGCAACGCGTGATCCGGCAGGCCCTCGCCAACGCCAGGCTGACCGCCGCCGAGGTGGACGTGGTGGAAGGCCACGGCACGGGGACCACCCTGGGTGACCCGATCGAGGCCCAGGCTCTCCTGGCCACCTACGGGCAGGAGCGGCTGGGCGGACAACCGCTGTGGCTCGGCTCGGTCAAGTCCAACATCGGACACACCCAGGCCGCCGCGGGGGTTGCCGGTGTGATCAAGATGGTGATGGCCCTGCGGCACGGAGTGCTGCCCGCCTCGCTGCACATCGATGAGCCGAGCCCCAATGTGGACTGGACCGCGGGTGAGGTACGGCTGCTGACCGAGGCCGTCCCGTGGCCGGAAGGCGAAGGCCCGCGCCGGGCGGGTATCTCGTCCTTCGGCATCAGCGGCACCAACGCCCACGTCATCGTCGAGCAGGCGCCGGAGGTACCGGAAGCGGTCGCGCCGATGCCGGTGGACGACGGGTCGGCCGCCGGACCGGTGCCGTGGGTGGTGTCGGCGCGGAGCGCGGAAGCGTTGCGCGGCCAGGCGATAGCCCTGGCCGGCCATGTCGACGGCAACACGGGCGTGTCTCCGGCCGAGGTGGGCTGGTCACTGCTCAGCTCACGGACCCTGTTCGACCACCGCGCCGTGGTCATCGGCTCCGAACGCGGA
>NZ_JBWKKP010000070.1:0-3634 GCF_056431485.1 Streptomyces sp. NPDC045899 | reverse complement strand
ACCATCGACTGGACCAGCTGGTACCCAGCCCACCCCACCCCCCACCTCGTCGACCTCCCCACCTACGCCTTCCAACACCAGCACTTCTGGCTGGCCGCGCGGTCATCGGGTACGGCGGCCGTCGCCGAGGCCGCGGCGGCGGACCGGGAGTTCTGGGAGGCCGTGGAGCGTGAGGATGTGGACGCGCTGGCGGCGACGCTGAACTCCCCCGCGGATCAGCAGCCCATGCTCGGTGCGTTGTTGCCGACCCTCTCGGCCTGGCGGCGGCACCACCGGGAGCAGTCGGTCATGGACTCCTGGCGGTACCGGACCACCTGGAAGCATCTTTCCGAAGCCTCCGCGCCTCCCGCGCTCTCCGGGACCTGGCTGCTGATCGTCCCCGACGGCCAAACGGACCACCCTGTCGTGCGGATGGTGACACAGGCCCTCGTCTCCCACGGCGCGACGCCACTCCCGAACACCGTCGAGGCCGACCGTGCCGACCGGGACACCATCGCCCACGCACTCGACGCGGCCGCCTCCGGTGCCGATGTCAGCGGAGTGCTGAGCCTGCTCGCGCTCGACCAGGGGCCCCATCCCGACTTTCCCGCGGTACCCGCCGGACTCGCCGCGACCACCGCACTCCTTCAGGCGTTGAATGACACCGGGATCGACGCGCCCCTGTGGTGCCTCACCCAAGGTGCCGTCGCCGCCACCCCCGGCGAGCCGCTGCCGCATCCGCTCCAGTCCCAGACCTGGGGACTGGGCCGGACGGCCGCGTTGGAACACCCGCGGAGCTGGGGCGGTCTCATCGACGTTCCGACCGTCATCGACCACCACACGGGACGCCGTCTGGCCTCCCTCCTCGTGCTGGGCCAGCCGGAGGACCAGGTCGCGATCCGCGGCACCGGCTGTTTCGCCCGGCGTCTCGTGCGCGCCACCGCACCGGCCACGGCACCCACCACCTGGCAACCCTCCGGCACCACCCTCATCACCGGCGGAACCGGCGGCCTCGGCGCACAGATAGCCCGCTGGCTCGCCCACCACGGCGCACCCCGACTCCACCTCATCAGCCGCAGCGGCCCCGACGCACCCGGCGCCACCCAACTCACCCAAGAGCTCACCACACTCGGCACCCACGTCACCATCACCGCCTGCGACGCCGCCGACCGTGACGCACTGCGCGAACTCCTCGACACCGTGCCGACCGAACACCCCCTCACCACCGTCATCCACACCGCCGGGACATCCGACACCGAGCTCCTCGCCGATCTCGGACCGGACCGGCTGCACCACGTACTGCGTTCCAAGGCACTGGCCGCCGCCCATCTGCACGAGCTCACCGCGGACCTGGACCTCTCCGCGTTCGTCCTCTTCTCCTCCGGGGCCGCTGCCTGGGGCGGCAGCCGACAGGGCGCCTACGCCGCGGCGAACACCTACCTCGACGCACTCGCCGAACACCGCCGCGCCCGGGGACTACCCGCCACCAGCCTGGCCTGGGGCCCCTGGAGCGACGCCGGAATGGCCGCCGACGAAACGGCCCGTGCCTTCTACAGCCGACGCGGACTCTCGCCGCTCAGCCCGGATCTCGCCCTCGCGTCCCTGCGCCACGCGCTCAACCACCGCGACACCACCGTGACCATCGCGGATGTCGACTGGACGACGTTCCCCGCCACCTTCACCGCTCAGCGCCCCAGCCCCCTGCTCCGCGAACTCATCCCGGCACCCACCGGCCCGGCTGATCACCGCGATGGCGCGACCGCCTCCCCGCTGCTCCAGCAGCTCGGCAGCAGCACTCCCGCCGAGGGACACCAGCTTCTCCTCCACCGGATCCGGTCCCTGGCGGCCACGATCCTCGGCCACGCGGGACCGGACGCCATTCCGCCCGCCCAGCCCTTCCAGGAGCTCGGATTCGACTCCCTGACCGCGGTCGAGCTGCGCAACCAGCTCACCGCCACCACCGGTGTCGAACTGCCGCCCACCCTGGTCTTCGACCATCCGACGCCCGACGCCCTGGCCGCGTATCTGCGCGGCAAACTCACCGGTGGGCAGACGGCCGTCGCCACGCACACGCCCACCGCGGCCGCGCTCGACGAACCGATCGCGATCGTCGGCATGGGCTGCCGCTTCCCCGGCGGCGCCCGTACCCCCAAGGAGCTGTGGGAGCTGGTGGTGGCGCGCCGCGACGCCATCGGCGAAATGCCCACCGACCGTCACTGGGACCTGGACGCGCTCTTCCATCCGGACCCCGAACACCCGGGAACGAGCTATGTCCGCGAGGGCGGGTTCCTGTACGGGGCGGGCGAGTTCGACGCGGCGTTCTTCGGCATCAGCCCGCGTGAGGCGACGGCGATGGATCCCCAGCAGCGGCTGCTGCTGGAGACCGCGTGGGAGACCTTCGAACACGCGGGGATGGACCGGGACGGGCTCAAGGGCAGCAACACCGGTGTCTTCGCGGGAGTGACCTCACAGGACTATCTGTCGCTCACCGGCGATACGGCGAGCGACGTCGAGGGCTACGTCGCCACGGGGAACATCGGCAGTGTGGTGTCCGGCCGGGTGGCGTACTCGTTCGGCCTGGAGGGGCCCGCGGTCACCGTGGACACCGCGTGCTCGTCCTCCCTGGTGGCCATGCACCTGGCCGCCCAAGCGCTACGGCAAGGCGAATGCACCCTCGCGCTGGCCGGTGGCGTCACCGTGATGGCGACCCCTGGTGCTTTCATCGAGTTCTCGCGGCAGCGCGGGCTGGCATCCGACGCCCGCTGTAAACCGTTCGCCTCGGCGGCCGACGGCATGGTGTGGGGCGAGGGTGTCGGTCTGGTGCTGCTGGAACGGCTCTCCGACGCGCGGCGCAACGGCCACCGCGTGCTGGCTCTCGTGCGCGGCTCGGCCGTCAACCAGGACGGCACCAGCAACGGACTCACCGCCCCCAACGGACCGTCCCAGCAACGCGTGATCCGGCAAGCACTCGCCAACGCCCGGCTAACCGCCGCTGAGGTGGACGCCGTCGAGGCGCACGGCACGGGGACCACCCTGGGCGACCCGATCGAGGCCCAGGCGCTGCTGGCCACCTACGGGCAGGAGCGGCTGGGCGGACAACCGCTGTGGCTCGGCTCGGTCAAGTCCAACATCGGACACACCCAGGCCGCCGCCGGCGTGGCGGGTGTCATCAAGATGGTCATGGCGATGAGCCATGGGCTGCTGCCCGCCTCGCTGCACATCGACGAGCCGAGCCCCAATGTGGACTGGACCGCGGGTGAGGTACGGCTGCTCGACGAGGCGACCCCGTGGCCCGAGCGCGAACGGCCCCGCCGCGCGGGTGTCTCCTCCTTCGGTATCAGCGGCACCAATGCCCATCTGATCCTTGAGCAGACACCCGAGGACCCCGAAACCCGCGAGTCTGCAGCCGCGTTCACACCCGTAGGCGGTGTGCCGTGGCTGCTGTCCGCCCAGAGCGACCAGGCGTTGCGCGGTCAGGCGGCCGCGCTCGCCGAACGGCTGGGCGAGGCCCCGGAAGCGGCGCCGGTCGAGGTGGGCTGGTCACTGCTCACCTCAAGGAGCCTGTTCGACCACCGCGCCGTGGTCATCGGCTCCGAACGCGGAGAACTGGTAGCCGGGCTGGAGGCATTGGCCGCGGGGGAACCGCACCCGGGTG
>NZ_JBWKKP010000069.1:0-4133 GCF_056431485.1 Streptomyces sp. NPDC045899 | reverse complement strand
CCGCCATCCGCCCCGCGAACACCGGCGACACATCAAGCAGTTCAACCGCCATCCCCACCCACTGCGACCCCTGCCCCGGAAACACGAACACCGGCCGGGTGTCGTCGGCGGCGAGGGCGCCGTCGCCCCGTACCGCCGCCGGGGACGCGCCCTCGGACGCCAGTGTCTCCAGGGCGCTCAGCAGGGCATCACGGCTGTCGCCGACCACGACCGCGCGGTGGTCGAAGATGGCACGGGTGGTGGCCAGCGAGAACCCCACATCGGCCGGGGAGAGTCCAGGCCGGGCCGCCAGATGCGACAGCAGCCGCTCCGCCTGCCCCCGCAACGCCGACGCGCTCTTCGCCGACAACGTCCACGCCACCGCTCCCCCGCCCACCGGGGCCGTGTCGCCCGCATCCGCGGAGGACTCGGAGGTGGTGTCGGATGCGTCGGGCGCCTCCTCGATGATGGCGTGCACATTGGTGCCGCTGGCGCCGAAGGCCGAGACACCGGCGCGGCGCGGCTCTCCCGAACCCGGCCACGTACGGGCCTCGGTCAGCAGCTCCAGCGCGCCCTCGGACCAGTCGATCCGTGAGGAGCGCTGGTCCGCGTGCAGGGTCCGGGGCAGCAGGCCGTGGCGCATCGCCAGGACCATCTTGATGACACCACCGACACCACCGGCCGCCTGCGGATGGCCGATGTTGGACTTCAGCGAGCCGATGAGCACGGGCCGGTCGGACGGCCGGTCCTTGCCGTAGGTGGCGAGCAGCGCACCTGCCTCGATGGGGTCGCCGAGCGGTGTGCCGGTGCCGTGGGCCTCGACCGCGTCGATCTGCTCCGCGGACAGCGACGCGTTGGTCAGTGCCTGGCGGATCACCCGCTGCTGGGAACGGCCGTTGGGCGCGGTCAGCCCGTTGCTGGCGCCGTCCTGGTTGACGGCGGAGCCGCGGACGACGGCCAGCACCTCATGGCCGTTGCGGCGCGCGTCGGACAACCGCTCCAGCAGCAGCATCCCGACACCCTCGCCGAGCCCCATGCCGTCGGCGCCCTCGGCGAACGCCTTGCAGCGGCCGTCCTGGGCGAGGCCGCGCTGCCGGGCGAAGCCGATGAGTCCCATGGGCGCGCCCATCACGGCGGCGCCGCCCGCGAGCGCGAGCGAGCAGTCGCCCTGGCGCAGCGACTGGCAGGCCATGTGCAGGGCCACCAGGGAGGACGAGCAGGCGGTGTCGAGGGTGACCGCCGGGCCCTCCAGACCCAGGGTGTAGGCGATCCGGCCGGACATGATGCTGGCGGAGATACCGGTGACCAGGTGGCCTTCGAGCCCTTCGGGCATATGGGGCCAGTCGGGGACGTAGCCCTGGTAGGCGGCGCCCACGAAGACACCGGTCCGGCTGCCGCGCAAGGTGCCGGGATCGATCCCGGCACGTTCGAACGCCTCCCACGAGGTCTCCAGCAACAGCCGCTGCTGGGGGTCCATCACGGTGGCCTCGCGCGGCGATATGCCGAAGAAGGCCGGGTCGAACCGGTCGGCGTCGTGGAGGAAACCGCCTTCGGTGGCGTAGACGGTGCCCTGCCGGTCGGGGTCCGGGTCGTAGAGGTTCTCCAGGTCCCAGTCACGGTTGCCGGGGAAGCCGGAGATGGCGTCACGCTCCCCGGTGACCAGCTGCCACAGGTCCTCGGGGCCGTGGACGTCGCCGGGGTAGCGGCAGCTCATCGCCACGATGGCGATGGGTTCGCGGGAGGCCGCGGTGAGTTGCTGGTTGGCCCGCCGCAGTCGTTCCGTCTCCTTCAGAGACTCCCGCAGTGCGCCAACGATCTTGTCGGTGGGGTTTGCCATTCTCAGCTCCGCACTCACGTCTCGTCAGAGGTCGTTCTTGTCGTAGGCCATGCGGACGAGGTCATCCACGTCCAGGTCGTCGATGGACTCGGCGGGTTCGCCGCCCGCCGGTCCGGTGCCGGCGTCGGGGGTGTCGGCGAGCCGCAGCAGCTCGTCCAGTAGTCCGGACTCCCGCAGGCGGAGCAGTGGTATGGCGGTCAGGGCCGCCCTGACCTCTGCCTCTTCCGGGTCCAGCGCGGTGTCCGCCGCGTCGCCGGGGAAGAGTTCGGCGCCGATGTGTCCCGCGAGCTCCGCCGCGCTCGGATAGTCGAAGACGACGGTGACGGGGAAGCGCAGTCCGGTGGCGGTGCCCAGCCGGTTGCGCAGGTCGACGGCGCTGAGGGAGTCGAATCCCAGCTCCCGGAAGGCCCGTGACACCTCCACGGCCTCCGGGCCCGGATAGCCCAGCACGGTGGCGATCTGGGTGCGCACCAGGGAGAGCACGGCCTTGTGCCGGTCGGCTGCGGGCAGCGCGGCCAGCCGGTCGCGCAGCGAGGAGGACTCCTCGGTCCCGGCCGCCACCGGATCCGTGTCGGTGGCGAGGACCCGCGCCACCTCGGGCACCTGGCCGATCAGGGGGCTGGGCCGGGCGGAGGTGAAGACGGGGACGAACCGCTCCCAGTCCACGTCGGCGACGACGACCACGGTCTCGTCGCGGTCGAGCACCCGCTGGAAACCGTCGATGGCCAGCTTGGGAGACATGAACGGGATGCCCCGGCCGCGCAGTTGCTCCTCGGCGAGATTGGCGGCCATACCGCCCTCCTCCGGACTCCAGATGCCCCACACCACCGAGGTGGCGGTCAGCCCGCGGGAGCGCCGGTGTTCGGCGAGTCCGTCGAGATAGGCGTTGGCCGCCGCGTAGGCACCGTGTTCACCACTGCCCCAGACGGCCGAGATGGAGGAGAAGAGCACGAACGCGTCGAGCGTGTCCCGGTCGAAGAGGGCGTCGAGGTTGGCCGCACCCGCCACCTTGGCCTCGGCGGTGTCCGCGAACTCGGCCAGGTCGGTGTCGGCGAGCGGGACGAGAACACCGGCCCCGGCGATGTGCATCACGGTGCGGATCGGCGGGCCCTGGTCCTCGACCCGCCGGACGAGGGCTTCCAGCGCCCGGCGGTCGGCCACGTCGCAAGCGGCCACGGTCACCTTGGCGCCCAGTTCGGAGAGTTCCGCCGTCAGCTTGTCCGCACCCGGGGCCTCGGGACCACGACGGCTGGTGAGTACGAGGTGTTCGGCGCCGTTGCGGGCCAGCCAGCGGGCGATCTGCGCACCGACCCCACCTGTGCCGCCGGTGAGCAGCACGGTGCCCCGGGGGGTCCAGCCGGTGCCGGACCGCGACCGGTCCGGTGTGGCGCGTATCAGGCGGCGGGTGAACACCCCGGAGGTCCGCAGCGCGAGCTGGTCCTCGTCGCCGAGGCCGCCCGCGAGCGTCCCGCACAACCGGGTGGTCACCCGGCCGTCCACGGTGGCGGGCAGGTCGATCATGCCGCCCCAGCGCTGGGGGTGTTCGAGGGCGGCGACCCGGCCGAGGCCCCAGACGGCCGACTGGGCCGGACTGTCGAGGGTGTCCGTGCCACCGGTGGAGACCGCCCCCCGGGTGGCGAGCCACAGCGGCGCGGTGACACCGGTGTCGCCGAGGGCCTGGACGAGGGTGAGGGTGAGCGCGAGGCCGGTGGGCACCCCGGCGTATGCGGGGTGCGGGGCCTCGGCGAGGCCGAGCAGCGAGAGCACTCCGGAGGGGGTGGCCCCCGCCGTGGCCTCGGCGATCCGGACGGCGGCCGCTCCCCGGTCCGCCTCGTCGAGTTCAACGGTGAGGACGGTGGCGCCCTGAGTGGCCATCCCGGTGCGCACGGCGTCGATGAGGTGGGCGTCGGCCGGGCGGTCGGCCCTCCGGCCACCGGTGTGGTGGCGGGCCGCCGGGACCGCCAGCAGCCAGGTGCCGTCTAGGGCGGCCGAGGACGGGTCCGGTACCCGGTTCCAGGTGAGGTGGTACCGCCAGGAGTCGAGGACGGAGCGCTCACGGCGCGTCCGTCGCCACGAGGAGAGTGCCGGGAGCACGGCGCCGAGGGACTGTTGCGCGGTGGTGTCGACGTCAAGTTCGGTGGTGAGGGCCTCGATGTCCTGGCGCTCCACGGCGTCCCAGAACTCGGTGTCGGCGGGGTCGCCGTCGGTGGTCACCGGCTGTACGGAACCCTCCAGCCAGTACCGCTGCCGCTGGAACGCGTACGTCGGCAACCCCACCACCGAACCACCCAGACCCGACAGCACCGCCCGCCAGTCC
>NZ_JBWKKP010000068.1:0-4199 GCF_056431485.1 Streptomyces sp. NPDC045899 | reverse complement strand
TGCGTATGACCGATATTCGACTTCACCGACCCCAACCACAACGGCCGATCCCCCGACCGACCCTGCCCATACGTCGCCAACAACGCCTGAGCCTCAATCGGATCACCCAGCGTCGTCCCCGTACCATGCGCCTCCACCGCATCAACATCCGACACCGACAACCGCGCACTCGCCAACGCCTGACGAATCACCCGCTGCTGCGACGGACCATTCGGCGCCGTCAACCCATTCGACGCACCATCCTGATTCACCGCAGAACCACGAATCACCGCAAGCACTCGATGCCCTTGCCGCCGGGCCTCCGACAGACGCTCCAGGAGGAGCACGCCCACGCCCTCGCCCCAGCCCGTACCGTCGGCCGCGGCGGCGAAGGGCTTGCAGCGGCCATCGGGGGCCAGCCCGCGCTGACGTGAGAAACCGGTGAACACATCCGGGGTCGCCATCACCGTCACCCCACCCGCCAGCGCGAGCGAACACTCACCACGACGCAGAGCCTGCGCCGCCAGATGCATCGCCACCAACGACGACGAACACGCCGTGTCCACCGTCACCGCCGGCCCCTCAAGACCCAGCGAATACGCCACCCGGCCCGACACCACACTCCCGGAACCGGCGAGCATCGCATAGCCCTCCAGCTTGGCATCGTCTCCGCTGCTGAGTCCGGCGGCGTAGTCGTGGTACATCACGCCCGCATAGACACCCGTCGGGCTGCCCTTCAGCGACACCGGATCGATACCGGCCCGCTCCAACACCTCCCACGACGCCTCCAGCAGCAACCGCTGCTGCGGATCCGTCGCCAGCGCCTCCCGCGGATTGATCCCGAAGAACCCCGCATCGAACTCATCTGCGTGATGGACGAACGCACCCTGATCGGCGTAGCTCGTTCCGGGGTGGTCGGGGTCCGGGTGGAAGAGGCGGTCGAGGTCCCAGCCACGCCCGGTCGGGAAGTCTCCGATGACGTCCTTCCCGGCGGCGACCAGGTCCCACAGCTCTTCCGGGGAGTTCGCGTCGCCGGGGAACCGGCAGGTCATTCCGATGATGGCCACGGGCTCATCGGAATCGGACACGGCCAGTACGGGCCGGTCCGTTCCGCTGCCCGCTCCGGTGAGGCGGGTGCAGAGATACTCCGCCAGCACCCGCGGAGTCGGATAGTCGAACACCATCGTCGCCGGAAGCCGCAACCCCGTCACCGACGACAACCGATTCCGCAACTCCACCGCCGTCAAAGAATCAAAACCCAACTCCTTGAACGCAGCCTCACCCCGCACCTCACCACCAGAACCAAACCCCAACACCACCGCCACAGCACCACGCACCACCTCCAACACCACACCCAACCGGCCCACAGCATCCAGCCCCGCCAAACGCCCCACCAGACCAGACACCTCAACACCCCCGGCAGCCAACCGCCGACGCACCCCACCACCCGACAACCCACGCAACACACCCGGCACATCCCCACCCGCCAACCCCGCCACATCCAGGTCAACGGCCACCACCAGGGGCTGGGACAGTCGGCACGCGGCATCCAGCAGCGCGAGTCCACGATCGGAGGAGAGCGGCCGCATACCGCGCAGCCGGGTCAGTTCGGTCCGGCCCATATGCCCGGTCATGGCGCTGGCCCGTTCCCACAGGCCCCAAGCCACTGACAGTCCCGGGAGCCCACGGGACCGGCGGTGGGCGACCAGGGCGTCGACGAAGGCGTTCGCGGCGGCGTATCCGGCCTGGCCAGCGTTCCCCACCACTCCGGCGGCCGAGGAGAAGGTCACGAACATGCCCAGCCGGAGGTCGCTCGTCGCGGTGTGCAGATGGGCGGCGGCCGTAGCCTTCGCCGCCCACACCCGCGCCACCTGTTCCGGTGTCTGTGAGGTGAGGACGGCGTCGTCCAGGACACCCGCGGCATGGATGACCCCGGTCAGCGGATGCTCCGGACCGACCCCGGCCACCAGATCCACCACCGCACCCGCATCCGTGACATCCACCGCCGCGATCCGCACGCCCGCACCCAACTCCTCCAACCGGGCAGCCAACACCCCGGCCTCCGGAGCCTCCACACCACGACGACTCACCAGCAACAGATGCCGGACACCCCACACCCGCACCACATGCTCAGCCACCAGACCGCCGAGCAGGCCGGTACCACCCGTGATGAGCACGGTGCCGTCAGGATCGAGCGCCCCGGGTGCGTTCTCCAGCTCGGCGACGTCGGGCTCTTCGCCCGCGGCATCCCGAGCACGCTTCAGACGTGGCACCAGCGGTTGCCCCTGCCGCAGGGCCACCTGCGACTCGTCCGTCCGTATGGCGAGGGCCACGACGTCGAGGTCGCGGTCGGCATCGAGCTCGTGGTCGGTGTCAAGGTCGAGGAGCAGGAAACGATCCGGGTTCTCGGCCTGGGCACTCCGCAGCAATCCCCATACTCCCGCGGCAGCCACATCCAGCTCACCGGCACCGGACGATCCGCTCTCGTCGCCGCCGACGTCGACGGCGCCCCGGGTCACCACCACCAGCCGGGCGTCGGCCAGACGCGGCTCCGCCAACCAGTCCTGCGCAAGCTTCAGTACGCGCTCGACACGGCTCAATCCCTCAGCGGCCGCCCGAGCGGCGATATCGGTATCGTCCGAGTCGCTCAGGTCGGCGACGTCCGGCAGAAAAGTGAAGGCCACGGACGGCGCGGCCACACCGTCGTCCATGGCGGCGACCAGCGAGGCCAGATCGGGATGACGCGCCACGTTCGGTCCCGCCGCGCGGGTGGCCTCTCCCAAGACCACCCGGGTGCCCTCGTCGGGGACGTGCGGGGCACCGGGCTCAGCGAGGAGGGGCATCCACTCCAAGGTGAGCAACCCGTCGACGTCACGTCCGCTCACCGCACGCAGCTGGCCGGCATCGGCCGGGCGCATCGACAAGGAGTCGACGGTCAGTACGGGCTCGCCCACGGCATCGGCCACGACCACGCGCAGCCCGCGCTCACCGTCGGCACCATCCGCATGCGGAGTGATGCGGACGCGGATCGCCGTCGCCTCGGCAGCCCACAAGGACACACCGTTCCAGGCGAACGGCAACCACAGTCGCCCGTCGTCATCCGACGCACCGGCGGCAGCGGATCGATCGGCCAGGAGCATGGGGTGCAAGGCGGCGTCCAGCAGCGCCGGATGGATACCGAATCCCTCGTGGCCTCCGGCGGCCTCGGGCAGGGAGAGTTCGGCGAGCACATCAGCGCCGTCCCGCCAGACCGCACGAAGCCCTTGGAAGGCGGGCCCGTAGGCATATCCCGCCGCCACAACACGTTCGTAGAAGCCCTCGACGCTCACGGACTCCGCGTTCGCCGGAGGCCACACCCCGCCCAGATGCTCCGGCCCCGTCCCCACTCCGGGCGGGCTCAGCACACCTTCGGCGTGGCACACCCATCCCGCGTCGGCGCCGGGCTCGGCGTCACGGTCGGGGCGGGAGTAGATGCTCAGCGTGCGCCGCCCCTCGTCGTCGGCTTCGCCGACGACGACCTGGACGCGGAGCCCGCCCGAGTCGGGGAGAACCAGAGGTACCTGGAGCGCGAGCTCCTCCACTCCGGCGCATCCAGCCTCGTCGGCCGCGCGCAGGGCCCACTCCGCCAGGGCCGCGCCCGGCACCAGGACGGTGCCCGCCATGGCATGCTCGCCCAGCCAGCCATGTCCACCACCGGCAGAAACACGACCGGTGAGTACCAGTCCACCATGGGCGAGTCCCACCGCGGCGGGCAGCAGGGCATGTTCCACCCGTTGCAACCCGGCGGCCCCGACATCGCCCGTTCCGGGCACGGAGGTGGCCCAGAAACGCTGACGCTGGAAGGCGTAGGTGGGGAGATCGACGGTACGAGGGCGGGGTTGGGCCGGGAAGAGGGCCGTCCAGTCCACCTCCACACCAGCGGTGAACGCCTGCGCCAACGACTCCACCAACTGCCGCTGACCACCATGATCACGACGCAACGTCGGCACCGTCACCGCCCCGACACCCACCGCATCGAACGTCTCCTGCATCCCCACCGTCAACACCGGATGCGAACTCGCCTCCACAAACACCCGATACCCATCCGCAACCAACACCTCAACCGTCTCCGCGAACCGCACCCGCTCCCGCAGATTCCGCACCCAATACCCCGTGTCCAACACCGACGTATCCACCCGACCACCGGTCACCGTCGAGTAGAACGCCACCTCGGAAACCGC
>NZ_JBWKKP010000067.1:0-4273 GCF_056431485.1 Streptomyces sp. NPDC045899 | reverse complement strand
AAGGTGCGGTCGAACACCGGGAACACCCCGGCCAACTCCAGACCCATCCCCGAACGCTGCGAACCCTGACCCGTGAACAAAAACGCCGACTTACCCGCCACACCAGGCTCACCAGCCGTCACCTCAGCCAGCCGCGCCAACAACTCATCACGATCGGCCGCGACCACCACCGCACGACGGTCCAGCAACGCCCGCGACGTGACCAGCGAGTACGCCGTATCCGCCACCGATATCCCGGGGCGTGACGCCACATGCGCACGCAGCCGCTCGGCTTGGGCGCGCAGTGCCCCATCGGTCCGGGCGGAGACCACGACCGGCAGCGGTGCCTCGGGCGCGGTGCGGTCTTCGGCCACCGGCTCCTCGGCCGGGGCCTCCTCGACGATGATGTGCGCATTGGTGCCGCTCACACCGAACGACGACACACCCGCACGACGCGGCCGACCGTCAACCCGCCACTCCTGGGCCTCGGTCAGCAGCCGCACCTCACCGGACTCCCAGTCCACATGCGGCGACGGCTCATCCACGTGCAGCGTCGGCGGCAGCACACCGTGCCGCATCGCCATCACCATCTTGATCACACCCGCCACACCGGCCGCAGCCGACGTATGACCGATGTTCGACTTGATCGACCCCAGCCACAGCGGATCACCATCCCGCTCCCGGCCGTAGGTGGCCAGCAGCGCCTGGGCCTCGATCGGGTCACCCAGCTTCGTACCCGTCCCGT
This sequence comes from Streptomyces sp. NPDC045899, assembly GCF_056431485.1. NCBI lineage: Bacteria > Bacillati > Actinomycetota > Actinomycetes > Kitasatosporales > Streptomycetaceae > Streptomyces > Streptomyces sp. NPDC045899. The sequence goes on along the minus strand of NZ_JBWKKP010000067.1, from coordinate 3,549 downwards.
GCCCCTCCACGGCGTCCACGTCGAGCGGGCGCAGCCCGGCGTTCTCGAGGGCGCGCCGGATGACCCGCTCCTGCGACGGACCGTTCGGCGCCGTCAGACCGTTGCTCGCACCGTCCTGGTTCACCGCCGTGCCCCGGACCACGCCCAGGATGCGACGCCCGTTGCGCTTCGCGTCCGACAGCCGCTCCAGCACCACCACACCGACACCGTCGGAGAAACCGGTGCCGTTCGCCGACGCCGAGTACGCCTTGCAGCGTCCGTCGGGCGACACCGCCCGCTGGCGGCTGAACTCGGTCAGCAGGTAGGGCCCGGCAAGCAGGGTCACACCTCCCACCAGCGCGAGTGAGCACTCACCGGACCGCAGCGCCTGTCCGGCCATGTGCAGCGCGACGGCGGAGGAGGAACACGCGGTGTCCACGGACACCGCCGGGCCCTCCAGACCGAGGGTGTACGCGATCCGGCCGGACACCACACTCGTCGTGGTCCCGGTCAGGCGGTAGCCCTCCAGTTCACCGGAGGACATACCGCCGTAGTCGGTGGTCACCACACCGGCGAACACCCCGGTGTCACTGCCGCGCAGCGTCGTCGGGTCGATGCTCGCGTGCTCGAAGGCCTCCCACGACGCCTCCAGCAGCAACCGCTGCTGCGGGTCCATCGCGGTGGCCTCGCGCGGGCTGATCCCGAAGAACTCCGCGTCGAACTCACCGATGCGCTCGAGGAAGGCACCACCACTGGTGTTGATCTTCCCGGCCCGGTCCGGGTCGGGGTCGTAGATGTTCCGGTCCCAGCCACGGTCGGTGGGCAGGCCGCCCACCGCGTCGCGGCCCTGGGACACCAGCGTCCACAGTTCCTCGGGCGAGGTCACCCCGCCCGGGTAGCGGCAGCTCATGCCGACGATGGCCAACGGCTCGTCCAGCGCGGTCCGCTTCGTGCGGGTGATGGGCTTCGGCGTCGCCTCGGCACCGCCGAACTCGGCGAGCAGCAGCCGCGCGACGGCGGCCGGGGTGGGGTGGTCGAAGATCAGCGTGGCGGGCAGCCGCACCCCCGTGGCCTGGGTCAGCCGGTTGCGCAGTTCGACGGCGCTCAGGGAGTCGAAGCCGATGTCCTTGAACGCGCGGTCGGTGTCGATCGCCGTGGCGGAGGTGTGTCCGAGGACGGCGGCCACCTGCTCCCGCACCGTGTCCAGGACGATCGGCTCCCGGTCGGCCTCCGTGACACCGGCGAGACGCTGGGCGAGCGAACCACCGCTCTCGGCGCGCCGGCCGGGAACGGGTGCCAGACCGCGCAGCAGCGCGGGCAGCAGACCGGCCCGGGCCTGGGTCCGCAGTGCGGCAGGGTCGAGCTGGACGGGCGCCAGCAGAGCCTTCCCGGTGCCGAGCGCCAGGTCGAACAGTTCGAGGCCACGCTGCTGGGACAGTGCGCCCACACCGGTGCGCTCCAGGCGGGCCAGGTCGGCCCCGCCGAGCCGGCCGGACATCCCACCGACGTCTCCCCACAGGCCCCAGGCCAGCGAGGTGGCGGGCAGTCCCGCGGCCCGGCGTGCCGCGGCGAGCGCGTCCAACGTGGCATTGGCGGAGGCGTAGTTGCCCTGACCGGGGCTGCCGATCAGCGCGGCCACCGACGAGAACAGCACGAACGCGGAGAGACCGGCGTCGGCGGTCAGCTCATGCAGATGCCACGCCGCGTCCACCTTCGGCCGCATGACCCGCTCGAGGTGCTCCGGCGACAGTGCCTCGATGACTCCGTCGTCGAGGACACCGGCCGCGTGCACCACGGCGGTCAGCGGGTGTTCCAGCGAACCGAGGGCCGTCGCGAGCTGGTCCCGGTCGGACACATCGCACGCGGCGACCCGGACGCGGCAGCCCAGGCCCTCCAGCTCCGCCTCGAGCTCGGCGGCACCTTCGGCCTCCGGGCCGCGGCGGCTGAGCAGCAGCAGGTGGCGCACACCGTGCGCGGTGGCCAGATGGCGGGCGAACACCGCGCCCAGACCAGCCGTACCACCGGTGATCACCACGGTCCCGTCCGGGTCCAGAGCGGGCGCCTGGCCGAACGTGGTGTCGGGACGTGCGAGGCGCGGAGCCAGCAACTGTCCCGCGCGCACGGCCAACTGGGGTTCCTCCGCGCCCAGCACCGCGTTCCAGTCGGGTTCGGCACCGTCCACGTCGACCAGGACGAAGCGGCCCGGGTGCTCGGACTGGGCGCTGCGCAGCAGACCCCACACCGCCGCCTGCGCGACGGAGGGAGCCTCACCGTCGGCGGCGACCGCGCCCCGCGTCACCACGATCAGCTTGGACTCGCCGAGCCACTCACCGGCCAGCCATCGCTGTGCGAGGACGAGCGCCCGGGCGACGGTGGCGCGCACCGCGTCGGGGGTGTCCTCTCCGGTGGTGTCCACGGCGGCGAGCACCGCATGCGGCGCCGTGGCGCCCTCGGCGAGCGCACCCTCCAGGGCGTCCAGATCCGCGTGGGTCTCCCCCGCGCCGATCCGGACGATTTCCGGCGTACCGGTGGCCGACGCGCTCTCGACACGAGTCCAGTCCACCGTGTACAGCGACTGCCGCGCGTCGCCGCGCGAGCTGTCGATGCGCTCCTCGTCCACGGGACGCACGACGAGCGAGCGCACGGACACCATTGGGGACCCGTTCTCGTCCACGGCGTCGAGCCGCAGCGAGGTGCCGCCGGTCATGGTGGAGCGGACCCGCAGCCGCGAGGCGCCGGGACCGTGGAGCCGCACACCGCTCCAGCTGAACGGCATGAGGTGCGCCGCGGAGCCGCTTCCGGTGAGCAGGATGACACCGCTCTGCAACGCGGAGTCGAAGAGCGCGGGGTGGATGCCGAAGCCCTCGTGGCCCTCGGGCAGGGTCACCTCGGCGTAGGTCTCGTCCCCGTCGCGCCAGACGGCCTCGACGCCGTGGAAGAGCGGACCGTAGTCGTACCCGAGGTCGGCCAGACGGCCGTAGAGCTCGTCCACGGGCATCGGCTCGGCGTCCTGCGGCGGCCACTGCTCGGGCCAGGCCGCGGCGGGCGCGCCGTCGGTGCCGAGGGTGCCACGGGCGTGGCAGGTCGCCTCGGTCTCGGCGGTGGCATTCTCCGCCCTGGAGTAGATGGCCACGTCACGACGGCCGTCCGGGTCCGACGCGCCGACCGTGATGTGCAGGTGCCTGGTGACGTCCGGCTGGACGAGCAGGGGCGCCTCGAGCACCAGCTCGTCGAGCACCGGGCTGCCGGTGCGGCGTCCGGCGGCGATGGCCAGTTCGACCAACCCGGTACCGGGCACCACCATGGTGCCGAGCAGCAGGTGCTCCGCGACCCACGGCTGGGTCTCGGTGGAGAGGGTGCCGGTGAACACCCAGTCGTCACGGTCGCCGACCTGTACGGCCGCGGCCAGGACGGGGTGGTCGACACCGACGAGTCCGGCGGCCGAGACATCGCCCGGGGCGGTGCCCGGGGTCAGCCAGTACCGCTCGCGCTGGAAGGCGTAGGCGGGCAGATCGACGCGCTGAGCACCGGTGTTGGCGTAGAAGGCGGTCCAGTCGACCTCCAGGCCCG
>NZ_JBWKKP010000066.1:0-4312 GCF_056431485.1 Streptomyces sp. NPDC045899 | reverse complement strand
GCTATCTCCGCCGCGAACACCGGCGAGGAGTCCAGCAGACCGACCGCCATCCCCTCCCACTGCGCACCCTGACCCGGGAACACGAACACCGGCTTGGCACCCGAGGCGATGAGCTGGCCGTCCACGACGTTGACCGCAGGATCCGCCGAGGCCAGCGCCTCAAGACCCGCCAGCAGTTCGTCACGGTCGGAGGCCACCACGGTCGCCCGTCGCTCCAGCAGCGCGCGCGTGGTGGCGGAGGAGAAGCCGACGTCCGCCACGGACAGGTCCGGGTCAGCGGCCACACGCTCCCGCAGCCGCTGGGCCTGGGCGCGCAGCGCGGCATCGGTGCGCGCGGAGACCACGACCGGCAGCGGGGTCCCGGGCGCGGTGCGCTCGTCGGTCACCGGCTCCTCAGCGGGTGCCTCCTCGACGATGATGTGCGCATTGGTGCCGCTCACACCGAACGACGAGATTCCGGCGCGGCGCGGACGGCCCTCGACGCGCCAGTCCCTGGCCTCGGTCAGCAGCTCGACGCTGCCGGACTCCCAGTCCACATGCGGCGACGGCTCATCCACGTGCAGCGTCGGCGGCAGCACACCGTGCCGCATCGCCATCACCATCTTGATCACACCCGCCACACCGGCCGCAGCCGAGGTGTGACCGATGTTCGACTTGATCGACCCCAGCCACAGCGGGTCGCCGTCACGGTCCTGCCCGTAGGTCGCGAGCAGCGCCTGCGCCTCGATCGGGTCACCCAGCTTGGTACCGGTGCCGTGGCCCTCGACCGCGTCGATCTCCAGGGGGCTGAGCCCCGCGCTGACCAGAGCCTGGCGGATCACCCGCTCCTGCGAAGGACCGTTCGGCGCCGTCAGACCGTTGCTCGCACCGTCCTGGTTCACCGCGCTGCCCCGGACCAGACCGAGGATGCGACGGCCCTTCCGCCGGGCGTCCGACAGCCGCTCCACCACGACGACACCCACACCGTCGGAGAAGCCGGTCCCGTCGGCCGACGCCGCGTACGCCTTGCAGCGCCCGTCGCTCGCCAGACCTCGCTGCCGGCTGAAGCCGATGAGGAGGTCGGGTGTGGCCATGAGAGAGATACCGCCGACGAGGGCCGTCTCGCACTCACCTGCGCGCAGCGCCTGAGAGGCCAGGTGCAGAGCGACGGCGGAGGAGGAACACGCGGTGTCCACCGACACCGCCGGGCCCTCCAGACCGAGGGTGTACGCGATCCGGCCGGACACCACGCTCATCGTGGTGCCCGTGAGGTGGTAACCCTCCAGTTCGGGAGCCATCGTGGCGTGGTAACCCGAGGCGACGGTGCCGCAGAAGACACCGGTGTTGCTGCCGCGCAGCGAGGTCGGGTCGATGCCCGCGTCCTCGAACGCCTCCCACGAGGTCTCCAGCAGCAGCCGCTGCTGCGGATCGGTGGCCAGCGCCTCGCGCGGGCTGATCCCGAAGAAGTCCGCGTCGAACTCACCGATGCGGTCGACGAATCCACCGGCCCGTGTGTACACCGTGCCGACCTGGTCCGGGTCCGGGTCGTAGAGCCGCTCCAGGTCCCAGCCGCGGTCTGCCGGGAAGGGGCCCATCCCGTCCCGCCCGGTGACCACCAGCTCCCACAGCTCCTCCGGCGAGGACACCCCGCCGGGGAAGCGGCAGCTCATGCCGATGATGGCCAGGGGCTCGCCGCTGTCGACGCGCCGCGGCCGCGCCGTACGCGGGCGGTCGCCCGACGGCTCGACCGCTATCTGGGACACCAGCAGACGCGCCACCGCCACGGGTGACGGGTGGTCGAACACCAGCGTGGCGGGCAGCCGCACACCGGTGGACTGAGTGAGCCGGTTGCGCAGCTCGACAGCGCTCAGCGAGTCGAAGCCGAGCTCGTTGAACGCACGGCCCGGGTCGATGGAGGCGGGCGAGGCATGGCCGAGCACCTCGGCCACCTGGGTCAGCACCATCTCCAGGGCGATCCGCTCACGGTCCGCCTCCGGCACCCCCGCGAGCCGCCGGGCGAGGGAGCCCCCGCCCTCCGTACGCCGGGCCACGGGTGCGAGACCCCGGAGGACGGCCGGGATCGCCCCGGCCCGGGCCTGGGCTCGCAGCACCGCCGTGTCCAGCTGGACGGGCGCCAGCAGCGCCACATCGGTGGTGAGGGCCTGGTCGAAGAGGTCGAGACCCTGCTCGGACGTGAGCGCCTTGGCCCCCATGCGCTCGAGCCGGGCGAGTTCTTCCTGGCCCAGCTGGGCGGCCATGCCCGCGGCCTCCGACCACAGACCCCACGCCAGCGACGTGGCAGGCAACCCCACCGCACGACGCGACGCCGCCAACGCATCCAACGCACCATTCGCCGCCGCGTAGTTGGCCTGCCCAGGGCTGCCCATGAGCGACGCCACCGAGGAGAACAGTACGAACGCTGACAGGTCCATGCCGGCGGTCAGCTCATGCAGATGCCATGCCGCGTCCACCTTCGGCCGCATCACCCGCTCGACCTGCTCCGGCGACAACGACTCGACCACACCGTCATCCAGCACACCGGCCGCGTGCACCACACCCGTCACCGGACGACCCACCGACCCCAGCGCAACAGCCAACTGCTCACGATCGGACACATCACACGCGACGACCTGCGCCCGGCAGCCCAGACCCTCCAACTCCGCCACCAAAGCAGCGGCACCATCGGCCTCCGGACCCCGACGACTCAGCAACAACAGATCACGCACACCATGCACATCCGCCAGATGACGGGCGAACAACGCACCCAGACCACCCGTACCACCGGTCACCACCACCGTGCCCTCCGGGTCGAAGGCGATCGTGGACGTACCAGCCGCCGCACGGGCCAGCCTCGGCGCAAGCACCCGACCGCCACGCACCGCGAGCTGCGGTTCGTCCAGATCCGGCAGCCCACCCCACGGCAGCCCGTCGACCACCGTGTCGGCGTCGAGGTCGACCAGCAGGAACCGTCCCGGGTGCTCGGACTGGGCACTGCGCAGCAGACCCCACACCGCCGCCTGGGCGACGGAGGGAGCCTCACCGTCGACCGCCACCGCGCCCCGGGTCACCACCACCAGCGCCGCCCCGCCCAGGGACTCACTGGCGAGCCACGTGCGCACCAGAGCCAGCGCCTCCACCGCGGTCGCCGTGGCGTCTTCGGCGGCGACGCTCGTGAGCACCAGCTCGGGCGCCTGTTCGCCGTCAGCCACGGCCCGTTCCAGGGCGGCCAGATCCTCGAACGGTTCGCCTTCGGCGGGAAGTCCGCCGAGCACCGCGACCCGCGCGGCCCGGCCGGCGGCGGCAGTCACCGGGGTCCAGTCCAGCCGGTACAGCGATCCTTGTGGCGCGGTGGCCCGCTTCAACTGCGCCTGATCGACCGGCCGGAACACCAGCTTGTCCATGGTGAGCACCGGCGCGTCGTACTCGTCGACGATGTCGATGCGGAACGCCGCCTCACCCGCGGGGGTCAGCCGGGCACGGGCCCGGGTCACACCGGTACGGCTCAGCTGGACGCCGTTCCACGAGAACGGCATGACCAGCGTGTTGTCCGACTTCTCGCCGAAGAGCGAGCTCTGCACCGCGGAGTCGAAGAGACCCGGGTGGATACCGAAGCCCTGTGTGTCCGTGCCATCCGGCAGGGCCAGGTCGACGTACACGGCGTCGTCGTCCTGCCACGCCTCCACCACACCCTGGAACAGGGTGCCGTAGTCGTAGCCGATGTCGGCCATGCGCGCGTAGAGCGCCTCCGCGGAGAGGGGCTCGGCGTCCTGGGGCGGCCAGACGACGTCCCAGACGGGCGCGGCCTGCGGGTCCGCCCCCAGCCAGCCACGGCCATGACAGGTCGCCTCGCGCTGCTCGTCCGCGTCGTCGTTCTCGGGACGCGAGAAGATGACGAACTCGCGGCGGCCGTCCTCGTCGGCGTGGCCGACAAGGATCTGGAGCCGGCGTGCCGCCGTCTCCTCCAGAGCCAACGGGGCCTCGATGACGAGTTCATCGAGCACGTCGCAGCCGACCTCGCGCCCGGCGGCCAGGCTCATCTCGACGAGTGCCACACCGGGCACGATGGTCGCGCCCATGACGACGTGGTCACGGGTCCACGGCTGGGTCTCGGCGGAGATCCGGCCGGTGAACAGCCACTCGTCGCGATCACCGATGAGCGCCCGACCGGCCAGGACGGGGTGGTCGACGGCGATGAGCCCGGTGGCCGAGACATCGCCCGGGGCGGTGCCCGGGGTCAACCAGTACCGCTCGCGCTGGAAGGCGTAGGCGGGCAGATCGACGCGCTGAGCACCGGTGTTGGCGTAGAAGGCGGTCCAGTCGACCTCCAGGCCCG
>NZ_JBWKKP010000065.1:3361-4498 GCF_056431485.1 Streptomyces sp. NPDC045899 | reverse complement strand
GGCCCTGTTCTCGTATAGCTACGGCCAGGTGGCGTGTAGCGCTGAGTGACGGCCCGGGGCTGTCGTTTCCCTCCTTCGATCGTCTCGTTGAGCTGAACGAGTGATCGCGGTGGGGTGGAGGAGCGCGGGTGCGGCAGGACTGGGAGCCGGAGGACCTCATCGAGGTCTGGACGCTGCTTGAAGACGACATGAAGCGGGTGCGGAACAAGTCCGGGGCAACCCGGCTCGGGTTCGCGTTGTTGCTGAAGTTCTTCGAGGTGGAGGCTCGATTCCCGGAGTCGGCTAAGGAGGTGCCGGCCGCCGCGGCGGAGTATGTCGCTCAGCAGGTGAAGGTGCCAGCCGAGGCGTGGGGTGCCTACGACTGGCAGGGTGACCGGATCAAGCGGCACCGCAAGGAGATTCGCGCGGCGTACGGGTTCCGGGCGAACACCGAGGAGGACCAGGATCGGCTGGGCGCGTGGCTGGCTACCGAGTTGTGTCCGGTGGAGCTGTCCCGCGACCGGCTCGCGGCCGCGGTGGTGGCCCGGTGCCGCAACGACCTCATCGAGCCGCCGGCGCCGGGGCAGGTGCGGCGGCTGGTGGGCAAGGCGATCAAGGACTTCGAGAAGCGGTTCTGCCGCAGCACGACGGACCGGCTCAGCCACGCCACCCGTTCGCGGCTGGAGGACCTGGTCGCGGGCGACGGCACCGACGCGGGCGCCGATGGTGACGGCGCGGTGGCCGGGGGCGGTCGCTCGCACTTCGCCGAGCTGAAGACGGACCCCGGTGCCCCGGGTCTGGAGAGCCTGCTGACGGAGGTGAACAAGCTGGAGCGGGTGCGGCGGCTGGAGTTGCCCGCGGACCTGTTCGCTGACGTGTCGGAGAAGCTGGTGGACGCCTGGCGGGCACGTGCGGCGAAGGAGTACCCGGCGAACCTGGAGCGGATGAAGCCGCCGCGGCGGCTGACGCTGCTGGCGGCGCTGTGCCATGTCCGGCAGACGGAGATCACCGATTCGCTGGTGGACCTGTTCATCCAGCTTGTGTTGAAGATCAACACGCGGGCGGAGCGGAAGGTCGACAAGGAGCTGGGGGCGGAGCTGAAGAAGGTCCGCGGCAAGGAGGGGATGCTGCTGCGGGTCGCGGAGGCGGCGCTGTAGG
>NZ_JBWKKP010000065.1:0-3268 GCF_056431485.1 Streptomyces sp. NPDC045899 | reverse complement strand
AAGTACGCCGAGTTCGATACTGACTTCATCGCCGAGTTCACCTCGGTCGCCACCCGCGAGAACCTGTCCAAGGACGTGCTGCGCCGCCGGCTGCTGCTGGTGCTGTTCGGCCTGGGCACCAACATGGGCATCAAGCGTGTCGCGGTGACGGGCAAGCACGGAGAGTCCGAGGCGACGCTGCGCCGGGTGCGGCACCTGTTCGTCAACCGGGCCAACATGCGCGCCGCGTTGGTGAAGCTGGTGAACGCCACCTTCGCCGCCCGGGACGAGATGTGGTGGGGTACCGGCACCGCGTGCGCGTCCGACAGCCGCAAGTTCGGGGCCTGGTCCTCGAACCTGATGACCGAGTGGCACCAGCGCTATCGGGGCCCCGGCGTGATGATCTACTGGCACGTCGAGCGGAAGTCGGTGTGCATCTACTCCCAGCTCAAGTCCTGCTCGGCCTCCGAGGTCGCCTCGATGATCGAGGGCGTGCTGCGGCACTGCACCGACATGGAAGTGGACCGGCAGTACACCGACACCCACGGTGCGTCCATCGTCGGGTTCGCCTTCGCCCACATGCTCGACTTCAAGCTGATGCCGAGGCTGAAGAACATCGGCTCTGCCCGCCTGTACCGGCCGGCCGCCGGGGAGGACGACCAGTGGCCGCACCTCGCGCCGGTGCTGTCCATCAAGACGATCAACTGGGACCTGATCCGCCAGCAGTACGACCAGATCGTGAAGTACACCACCGCTCTGCGGCTGGGCACGGCCGAGGCCGAGCAGGTCCTGCGCCGCTTCACCCGCGGCGGGCCCAAGCACCCCACCTACCAGGCGATCGAGGAACTTGGGCGGGCGGTGCGTACGGCGTTCGTGTGCGACTACCTCGCCGACGTCGAGCTGCGTCAGGAGATCCACGAGGGCTTGCAGGTCGTGGAGAACTGGAACAGCGCGAACAAGGACCTCTTCTACGGCAAGGACGGCGATCTGGCAGGTGCGGACAAGGAGTCCCAGGAGGTGTCCATGCTCGCCCTGCACCTGCTCCAGTCCGCCCTCGTCCATGTCAACACGCTGCTGATGCAGCAGGTTCTCGCCGACCCGAAGTGGGTCGACACGCTCACCGACGCGGACCGGCGGGCTCTGTCTCCGCTGTTCTGGACGCACGTGAACCCCTACGGCCGGTTCGAGCTGGACATGAACAGCCGTCTCGACCTGGACCTGACCGCCCGGGTACCAGCAGTGCCCCGACCACGCATCCCCGAGGGGGAGCCGGCCACCGCATCCGGACTGGTGGCTCGATCCAAAGAGCCGGGACAATGGATCTCATGAACGCATTACCCACGCTGTCTGCCAATGAGATCACCACTGATCGTCTCCGGCTGCGAAAAGCGCAGGACGCCGACATCGACGGCCTCATCGAGCTCCAGACCGATCCACAGGTTCGTGCCCACCTCGGGGGCCCGCGGCCCCGTAGCGTCGTCGAGCAGTACTTCGACGCGAACGGCACCGCCGCTATTGCAGGCAAGCCCGGTACCTACGTCATCGCCGACAAGAAAACCGACCGGTTCATCGGGACACTCGTACTCGACCGCCGCTCCGCCGACCTTCCGGGACACGTCACCAAGGAAGGCGGGGAGCTGGAGCTGACCTACCTGCTCCGGCGTGGGAGTTGGGGTGCGGGGCTGGCATTCGAGGCCGCCACAGCCGTGTTGCGGGCCGCCGCCGACGAGCTGCCCGACCAGCCGGTCCTGGTGGTGACCCAGACGGCCAACGAGCGTTCCCTCAAGCTCGCCACCCGCCTCGGCTTCCAGCACATGGGCACCTTCGAGGCGCATGACGCGGAGCAAACCCTCGCTGTAGCCGACCTGCACTCGTTCAAGGCCCCGTCTCCCACCTCTTGACCCACGCTGAAAGTAGGGCACCGGTTACGCCCTATGACGTGCGGCAGGGTCACGTTCAGCAACGTGCCGGGCGACCGCGTCGATGCCGGGGCGGGCGTACCGCTCCAGGGAGCGGACTGAGGCGTGGCGGGAGCGGGCCAGCAGCATCGGAGTGGAGGTGCCGCCCTCGGCGTCGTGGGTGAGGGCACTGGGGCGGAGCTGGTGCAGGGTCCAGCCGTCCAGGCCCTCGATGTCCTCGGGTGAGGCGAGCGGGTTGGCCAGCAGCCGGGTGTTCTCCTCGAAGATCTCCTCAGCCCGGCGGTAGGAGAGCCGGGCCCGGCCGGTCTCCGGGCACACGTCGAGGGTCGGCGTCCCAGCGGGGGCCTTGCGGCCGGTGAGGAACAGCGGGCCGCGGGTGCGGCGGGCGATGAGGCGGGGCAGCAGCTGGGCGGTACCGGACTGCCAGTGAATCCACTCGGTCGCCCCGCCCTTGGCCGTGATCCTGCCGCGCTTGTCCGCGAGGTACAGGTCCTCCACGTTCAGGCACAGCACCTCATCGGCCCTGGCTGCGGATTCGTAGAGCATCTTCCAGAACGTCTTCTCTCTCAGACCGACGTCCAAGCGCCACATGGCTGCGATCTGGTTCTCGGCGAGGGCCTTGGTGCGGTCCGGGGGTGCCGGCCGCCGTTCGATGCCGATCGTCGGATCGCATTCGATCCAGCCCTGGCGCTGCCACCAGCCGATCGCCTTGCGCGCGACGGACAGCTCCCGGTTGACGGTGTCGGCGTCCATCTCGTCTGCCCGGGCCGCCGCCAGCTCGGCCAGCGCCTCCGGCAGAGCCGGGTCGTCGAGCACGGCGACGGGGAAGACGGGCGGCTTCGCGCCCCGGCGGGCGGCGCCTGTCGGCGCGATCTCACCAGCGAACATCCATCCCCACGTCGTCAGCGAGATCCGGTAGATCCGCGCGGAGGACTTCGCGATGCCCGCACCGGTGAGGTACCGCTCAACGGCCGCGGTGTACGTGGCCGGAGGGGCAGACAGGGGTACGACCCGGGTGCGCGGCAGCCGGAGCACGCCCCCGCTCCTGAGCTCGGTCACTGGTTCGATCGTCATGCCCGCCCCACCCTTCCAGCACGGCCGCAGTAAATGCGTACACCTCGCTTCGGCGGCCGGAATGCCCCGCCGCAGGTCGAGGTGATCACCATAGGAGCTCCGTCGCAGTAAATCCGGCATTTACTGCGGCACCACTATGGCGGACCGTCAGAGTGGCAGAAGGTCTGATAAGCCGACCTCGAAGCGGAACGGCTGCTACCGCCAACCGCTGCGCCGCCAACCCTCACACAGACCCCAGACCTGAGCATCGCGTGGTGCTACACGCCACCTGGCCGTAGCTATACGAGAACAGGGCC
>NZ_JBWKKP010000064.1:0-4674 GCF_056431485.1 Streptomyces sp. NPDC045899 | reverse complement strand
TCGGACATCGCCAGAAGGAGTCCGTCGGCGGAGACCACCACCGTGTGGGACACCCCGGGGGTGTTGTCCACGAAGTTCGTGATCAACCAGTTCAGGTTCTGCGCCGCCTGGCTCATCGGGCTCACACTAACGCTCCTGATCGTAGGTGCTGCCGGGGCCGTAGCCCTGTTGGTCATGCTGGTCGTGCCCGGGGATCCCGGATCCCGTGCTGCGTCCCCGCTGGACACCGCGCCGCAGGCTGCTCAGCCTGCCGCGCACGTCCTCCGGGGCCCGCGAGATCTGGGGGCCGCCCTGCCCGGACTGCTCGGCGGCACCCTCCACCAGATTGGCCTTGGGTATCCGCCGGGGCAGACCGGAGGACGTGACCCCGCCGGCCTTCGGCTCGCGGAGCTGCTCGGCCCGGGTCCAGCGCTGGTCGTTCTCCGACTGCCACTGTCCCTGGCCGCTGTCCGTCCGCTGAGGGGCCTGGGGGGACCGCTCCGGCGCCGTGGGCGCCGCCGGCTCCCCGGCCGCACCCTGTGCCCCTGCGTCCTCGGACGGCTGCCACTGCTTGCCCCGACGCGGAAGCCCGGCGTCGGTCAGGGAGCGGCTGTCGCTCGAGGAGGGGCTCGGACGGTGGAACTCTACGCGGTCCCCGGAGACTTCGGGAGCGCTGGGTCCGGATTCCGTTTGGGTCCCGAACTGCGATGCGTAGGGCATCTCGAATGATCCGGAATCGCCCCACTCTCCCTGCTGGGAAGGTGAGTTGTAGCCGATGAACGGCTGCTGTCCGGTCTCCGACTGAGAGCTGTACTGCGGTTCCGGTTCAGTAAAGGAGGGCGTCTCGTAGGACGGCCGCGCCGGCTCCGCGGGGGGCACGTCGCGCCGGTGGTCCGGCTGCTGCGGCGCGGCCCGCATCCCGCTGTACTGGCCCTGGTAGTGGTCCTGGGGGTACGGAGAGTCGTCGAAGCCCAGCTCGGCCGCGGTCCGCTGGGGTGCGGCCGGCTGCTCCTCGTACGAGGGCTGCTGCTCGGGGACGATCCGGGAGACCGTGAAGTCGTCCGCGGGCAGTTCCTCGCCGCCACCACCGTGGGTGATCGCCTCGGGCAGCATCACCAGCGATGTGGTCCCCGCCTGCTCCCCGGAGGGGCGCAGCTGCACGCGGATGCCGTGCCGGTCCGCCAGACGGCCGACCACGAACAGTCCCATGCGCTGGGAGACCGCGGCGTCCACCGTCGGCGGGTTGGCCAGCTTGTGGTTGATGTCGGCGAAGTCCTCGGGGGTGAGCCCGATCCCCTTGTCGTGGATCTCCACCACGACCCGGCCGTCGGGCAGCCGTGTCGCGGTGACCCGCACCTTGGTGTGCGGGGAGGAGAAGGTGGTGGCGTTCTCCAGCAGCTCGGCCAGGAGGTGCACCAGGTCGGTCACCGTGGTGCCGTGGATCTCGCTCTCGGAGATCCCCGCCAGCTCGATCCGCTCGTAGGATTCCACTTCCGAGGAGGCGGCGCGCAGGACGTCGATCAGCGGCACCGGCTGGTTCCACCGCCGGCCGGGCTCCTCGCCCGCCAGAATCAGCAGGTTCTCGCCGTTGCGCCGCATACGGGTCGCCAGGTGGTCCAGCCGGAAGAGGTGCTCCAGCTGGTCCGGGTCGGCCTCCCGGCTCTCCAGTTCCGAGATCAGGGTGAGCTGCCGCTCGATCAGTCCCTGGTTGCGACTGGAAAGGTTCGTGAAGATCGCGTTGACGTTGCCCCGCAGCATCGCCTGCTCGGCCGCGAGCCGGATCGCCTCGCGGTGGACCTGGTCGAAGGCGCGGGCCACCTCGCCCATCTCGTCCCGGCTGTTGAGCGGGATCGGGGTGACGCGGGTGTCCACCCGTCCCGGGTCGTTCCGGGAGAGCTGGTCGACCAGCAGGGGCAGTCGCTGCTCCGCGACATCGAAGGCGGCGTTGCGCAGCTCCTGCATGCTGCGGCTCATCGAGCGGGCCATCCGGCCGGCCACGATGAACGCGGCGAGCAGCGCCAGCACCACGATCACGGAGTTCACGATCGCGTCGCGCTTTGCATCCGAAGAGATTTGCGCTGCCTCGGTCACGGCCTTGTCGACGAGGGTCTCCTCCACCGTGCGGTAGGCGTTGAACTTGGCCGTGGAGGCGTTGAACCAGGCGTCCGGGGTGATGCCCCGGCCCTTCAGCTGCTGCGGTGAGGCACCGCTGCCGATCGCGGTCAGCATGCGCTTCATGGAGGGCGGCGGGGTGAACTTCTGACCGGCGGACTCCGCCTTCCGCTTAGCGTCCGCGAGCTGTGCCTTGGCCTGCTTCTCGGCCGCGGCCATGGTGTCCTCGAGCTTCGAGACGTCCTCGGGCATACCGGCCGAGGTGAACTCCCCGAGCGCGATGCCCTCCAGGTAGGCGTACGAGCCGAAGGCGGTGAGCTGGACCTTGCGCTCGGCCGCGGACGGACCGGGCTTGACCAGCAGATGGGTGCCGATCGAGCGCTGGAGCGACTCCGCGCCCTTGGCCAGCGAGACCGCGTAGACCGTACGGCCGTAGGAGGTGATGTTGCCGGTGCCGAGACCCAGCTCGTTGGCGAACTCGGTCAGCGCGTGCTGGACCGCGACATAGCCCTCTTCGGTCTCCACACCGTTGAGCCGGTCGGTGTAGGCGTTCCGGCGCAACGTCGTGAGCTGCGGTTCGGCCGATTTGAACGCCGCGAGGCGCCGCTTGAGGGTCGCCGTCTGCGGCATGTCCTCGGCGGCCGCGTCGAATTCCTCGCGTGCCTGGTCGGTGGCGGAACGGGCCTCGCGCACCACATCGGCGTTGGTACCGCTGAGCAGCGGACCGGCGGTCCGGTCGCGCTCGTCGATCAGTGCGTGGCCGTAGGCCGCGGCGGCGCGGACCAGCCGCGCGGTGCGCTCGGCGTCCTGCGCCTCGCTCCATGTCTTGACCGATGAGGCGACCTGGACTCCACCGAAGACCAGGGCGACCAGCACCGGGATGAGCAGAATCGCGTACAGCCGGGTCCGCACCCGCCAGTTGCGGGGGGAGAACCGGCCGCCGCTGTCGGCGGGCGGATCGGGTGCATCGGCGGGCGTCGCCGCTGTGCGCGTACGCGGCGGCGGGGTGAAGTTCCCTCGCGCCTCTTGCACGGGATCCGGCTTGCTTCGCCTCACTCGACCAACAACCTCTCGGCGTCGGCACCTGATGTCGTGCCGTTCCAGCTGAGCCCTTACTGCTCAGTTCAGCGAATTTCAGCACGCCGCGCTGGTGCTTTCCAAACACTGCGCAAAACGGTCAGTCTGTTGTCTAGACCAGAGATAAAACGGGCGTTAAGGGTGAGGTGTGTCAAATACCGAACCAATTGAGTGCGCAACGGAGCGGACCGAACGCACTCTGTGGTGGGCGGGGGGGTTTTCGCCTGTCGAAACGTTATGAACGGGAGAGCGGGCCGTGTCACACGACACGGCCCGCTCCGGGCATCTGCTCCGGACAACTTCCGGAGGCCGGCTCCTACTTGAGCCGGGCCATCAGTGCGTGCTCGACCAGGGTGATCAGAGCGCTCTTGGCCTCGCTGCGGTGGCGGGCGTCGGTGATGATGATGGGGGTGTCCGGCCCGATCTGGAGCGCCTCGCGGACCTCTTCGGGGTTGTACGGCTGGTGGCCGTCGAAGCCGTTGAGGGCGATGACGAAGGGCAGTCCGGAGTTCTCGAAGTAGTCCACGGCCGGGAAACAGTCCGCCAGGCGGCGGGTGTCCACGAGCACCACGGCGCCGATGGCACCGCGGACCAGGTCGTCCCACATGAACCAGAAGCGGTCCTGTCCCGGCGTGCCGAACAGGTACAGGATCAGATCGTCGTCGAGCGTGATACGCCCGAAGTCCATCGCCACCGTGGTTGTGGTCTTGTCCTGCACATGGCTCAGATCATCGATCCCCGCCGACGCCGATGTCATCACGGCTTCGGTGCGCAGCGGGTTGATCTCCGAGACCGCGCCGACGAACGTGGTCTTGCCCACGCCGAAACCGCCCGCCACCACGATCTTCGCCGAGGTGGTCGCGCGGGCGGGCGGAGCGCCACTAGAGCTTGCGAAGTCCACTGAGCACCCTTTCGAGCAGTGTCACGTCCGGGGTACCGCCCGCTTCCGAACCGCCGCCGGGCTGGTGGATCGCCACCATGCCGGCCTCCGCCAGGTCGGCCACCAGGATCCGCGCCACCCCGAGCGGTATGTTCAGCAGCGCCGAGACCTCCGCGACCGACTTGACCTCCCGGCACAGATGGCAGATGCGCTGGTGCTCGGGGAGCAGTCCCGCCAGATGCGCTGGGTCGGCCGTGGTGCTGACCAGCGCCTCGATGGCGAGCTGGTACCGGGGCCGGGTCCGGCCTCCGGTCATGGCGTACGGGCGCACCAATGGCTGGTCGCCTTCACCCCCGTACGGCGAATGGTGGTGGCCGCCGTACGGGCCGGGCGAGGCAGGGGGCGGGGTCATCGAGTCCTCCGGTCGGACAACAAAGTGACGGTTCGTGCCGTCGGTCGGTGCCGGTGGGGGGCCGCCCGGCGGGGCCGGGCGGGGCGGGCGGCGGATGGTCGGTGGGTCAGTTCAACAGGCTGCCTTGCAGTTCGGCGCGGAGGTCCGGGGTGAGGACGTTGCCCGCGCGGTCGACCAGCAGGGCCATCTCGTAGCCGACGAGGCCGATGTCGCA
>NZ_JBWKKP010000063.1:0-4848 GCF_056431485.1 Streptomyces sp. NPDC045899 | reverse complement strand
CGACGCCTCACCCAGCAGCTTGTTGCCCCTGCCCCTGATCGCCCACCCCAGAATCCGCCGATGCCACCTGCGGCCCACACGCGGCGCCGACGACGAGCCCTGACCGGCGGACGGCGACGTACCACCACCGAAACCGAACCCACCAACCGTCTTCGGCACGCGCAGGTTCCAGTCGTCTTCCGACGGGTAGCGGAAGGACACCGCGGGGACCGGCCCACTCGGCTCTTGCCACTGCTGGTGCAGGTTCGACCCAGGCGGGACCGCCGCCCGCCAAGAGGCGGGACTACCATCAGCCTGTTCCCGCACGTGCACCAGGGGCGTGCCATCCGAGGAGAGGGTGACGGCGACCGACTCGTCCGGATACCACACGAGCAGGCCGGTGGCCTCGGCCAGCTCCGCCGCCGTCTCCTCGGTGCCCTCGCCCGAGTCGGAGCTCGCCAGGATCATCACGTCGGTGACACCGGACAGGTCCAGCATGGCGAGGTACGTACGCACCTCGCGCGCATCACCGGCCCGCTCCCCTCCCGCGGGCCGCGCCATCAGGAAGTTGCGCCCTCCGGGAGCACTGTGCGAAGTCCAGATCCCGGCGTTGGAGACGGGCAGGTTCTTCACCGTCCCCGTGGGACGTCCCGCGGCGTCCAGCCGCCACTCCACGTAGTGCTTCACCTTCGGCAGCTGACCGTAGACCGCCTGGCGTCGGCTCCAGTCGCCCTGGGTGAACGACGCCCAGCCGACCCGCCGGCCACCGTCCACAATCTCGTACAGCACGGTCCGTGAGCCCCACCAGGCGCCGCTGTCATCCGGGACCGGCATCAGCGGCGCGGGCTGCGTCTCACTCGGCGTCTGCGGGGCCGGGGCCAGCTGCGCGTCACCCGGCGTCCGCGGGGCCGGGGCGGCGGTGGACGAGGGCAGGGCGGTGACACGGCGGCGGGTCTGGGGTACCGGCTCGGTCTCCTCGAGCAGAACATACAGGTAGCGCCGACGGGTCTTCGCGTCCTGCCGGACCTCCTGGTGCCGCACGCGGAGAACCGTCGCCGCCGGATACCGCACCTCCCGCCGCTCCGGGTCCCAGGAGAAGGGCGCGACGTCCCGGGCCGTGGACCCGGCCACCTCGAACAGGACCGGGTACCGGCCGACCGGCCCGGCGTCCTGCCCGAGCACGCCGGAGAGCACACCTTCTTCGCTGCTCCTCGCCATGTGGAACTCCGGCACGCTCACCGCGTGCAGCTCACCCGGCAGCCCTTCGGGCAGATCACCCACGACCCATGTGCCCCACCACACGGACGTGTTCACCGGCGGCAGCGCCATCAGAAGGTCACCCGCCATCCCCATATGCCGGGGAAGGTCCACCGCGCGCGCGGCGGCAAGCGAGTCGGGACTGATCAGCGCCGTGTCCGGGTCCGAGAGGAGATACAGAGGCAGGATGTCCCCCTCGCGGAGGAGGTCCGGTACCGAACCACCATGCCGCTGCTGCCAGCGCTCCAGCGCCGCATGCCGCGCGTCTCCCTCCGGGCCGGGAGAGCCCGGAGCCCCGCTCAGCACCCTCCAGATCCCGCTGATGTCGCCCCCCAGGGCCAGCCCGGTGCCCCGGTGATACAGCACGTGATGCGGGAGGTGGAGCGTCGCCGTGAAGGCGTCGGGATCCCGGTTCTTCCGCGGTGCGAGAAGCGCGGCGAACGAGCTGTACGCATGGGCCGCGTCATCCCGCAGTTCCATGTAGGAGTCGAAGAGGCGGGAGTCAACCGCGTGGGATGCCGAGATGATTTCGAACAGCGAGTGCGTGTAAGTGGGCAGGAGCGAGGCGAGCAGGGCCTCGCGCAGGCGCAGCATCTCCTCCTTGGACGCGCTGGTCTCGGTCCGGTAGGTGCGGAGCAGATGGGTCACCCTGCTGGCCTGCCCGTCGACGAGCGGGAAACCACGAGTGTCGTGGATTTCGCGGTATCGAGCGCTGTTCTTGTCCAGCGACTCCGCAGCAGACGTTTGCGGATACTGAGAGGCGATGGCGAGCCACAGGGCCCGCATGAGGTCGTACAGCGTGCTCCCGGAGTCCGGATCCTGGAGGCGGCGCATCTCGCCGCGGGCGGTGTCCGGCGTCTCGCCCGGAAAGAACACCTGTGCGGCCCGGTCACGGCCGAGGCTCCGGGTGAAGTGGTCATACAGGGACCTGACGGCCTCCCGGGCGGTGTCCGTCACCGCCGGATCCGCGGCCAGTGCCGCTCCCAGGTCCTTCTCGAACGCCACCGCCAGGCCCTCCCACGCGGGGTCGGCGTACGAGCCGCTGAACCGGGCGCCCTGCCTAGCCGGGTCCACAAGAGCCGCGCGGGCCTTCTCCCCGGCGAGAGCGCTCGGATCCTGCGGCTCGGCCTCCCGCCACCTCGGCTCCGGCGCTCCAGGGGACTGACCGATCGCTGGTTCGGCCGTTGCCGACGCGAGGGAGACTCTGTCCGAGGGGGCGATGGCGACACGCCTGCTCCAGGTGGCCACCTGGGCGACCGGCTCCTCAACGCCCGCATGGCACGAAATCATCAACACACGAACGTGTGCAGGGATTCCCTGGCTGTCCATCAGTTGCCCGATGTGACGGCCGACCTGTGTGCCGTCCACCTTCTTCCGGCCGTACCGCGTCATCGCTGTAAAGGTCTTGCCGTCGCCGTGCGATGACCAGATGCCCGTGTCCTTGACCGGCCAGGGCAGGGGTCGGAAGCCTCCCACCCCCCTCTTGATGTCACCGAAGCGGTATCGCCTCGCTTCGTGCAGGCGAGGGTATTTGTCCTTCTCCGCCAGCCAGAACGGCAGGTCGATGGAGGCCGCGCCCAACCAGCGACCTGCCCAGGTGCGCAGCTGCCGTGTGACGATCTCGCGGTCCCACGCCTGCGACGCCAGCGGCTGCGCGACCTCCTCAAAGGTTCTGTGCACATACCGCCTGCCGGTCGCCCCGTCGAGACGGAGCTCACGGCTGATCTCCCGCAGCACCGTGGTCGAGGGGTACAGCACGGTGCGCTCGGCGGGCCTGCGGGCCAACGGGGAGACATCCCGGCCGGTGGAGTCCACCACCTCCCACAACACCGGATACAGCCCGTTCCCCCCGGCGTCCGGCTCCGGCAAGGAGGCGAGCGCCCTCTCACGGTGCGTCGTGGCATGGTGAAGCCTCGGCACGCTCACCGTCCGCCACTTCCCGCCGCCGTGCTGCGCCCCGTCCAACGGCCCGGACTCCCACGACGCCCACCACACCGGTCCGCTGACCGGCGGGAGCACCGCCACCGCCTCAGCCGCCATCTCCGCGTGCGCCCGCAGCTCACCATGGAGAGCGTCCACCAGCTCGACGGCCCGCTCCTCGAGCCTGCCACGGACATCCGCCAGTTCGTCCTCGGCCCCGGGATCCCCGAGGAGCTCCTCCGCGCGCTGTACCAGATCCCGGAACCGCCAGTCCCGCAGGAACAGCAGCGGCAAGGACTCCCTCAACGCGCCGCCCCCAAACGCCTGCTTCACCAGCGAGCGCGCCTTCTCCCACAGCTCCGCCTTGACCTCAAGCTGGTCGGGCGCGTCGGGACCGGCCAGGAACTTCTCGTCGAGCAGCCGCACATCGACCCCACTGGCCAGCTGCAACGCCGCCGCGTGTCCCTCCTGGACATTCTTTTCCAGCAACTCGAGCGAGCGATGGCGCTGTATCCACACTCTGAGGGCCTCGCGCCGCTCCCGCCGCGCGGCCACCCCCGGACCGCTCAGGTCGGTGCCCTCGAGGGATCCCCCTCGCTTGATCAGGTCCCTGATCTCCTGTGCACGGCCGTCTCCGGTGACTTCCGGGACGAACCAGTCCGCTCGCGCCCGGTACATCCGCTCATGAGGCAGCCGCAGGGCGCTAATTCGCCTGCTCGCCCGATTGACCTGGTCGAAGGACGCGTCCACCCATGCATAGACGCGGGCAGCCTCGACCATCGTGTCGGGCTCGGTCTCATCGCGCACCCCGGCCCGGTGGGAGGCGGCGAGGATCTCCACCAGTGTGTGATCGCCGACCTCGGGCAGGAGCCGGCCCATCAGGGCTTCCCGGAACCGAAGCACCTCACCATCAGGCACGTTCAGGAACTGATGGACCCTGAGCAGCCACTCGACACTCTCGGCCGTACCCGGCCCCACCGGGAAACCAAGCCGATCGTGCATCTCCTCCAGCGCATCCGCGCTGTGCGACTGCACACTCCGGGGCCCTGGCAGGCTCCGCGGATTCAACCGGGGTCGATCCATCCACAGCCAGGTCAGCGTGACTCCGGAACCACTGGCGCCGTACGCGAAGGCGTCCATCAGCTCCCGCAGGGTGGCGCCACCCCGGGGATTCGACAGGCGGGCCATCTCGCCTCGCGCATCCTTCGCACCGGGAAGGAACGTCGCTGCTACGTCTCCCCGGTCGTAGTACGTGGTCAGCAGCTTGTAAAGGCTCTTGACCGCCCGCCGCGCCTCCTCGATCACTTCCGGGTCCTTGGCCAGCACCCGCCCGAGCGCCCGCTCGTACCCCCTGCTCAGCTCCTTCCACTTCTCGTCGGTGTAGAAGGCGCCGAACCGCGGCGCCGGAGAGTCCTCGTCGCTCCGGGGTGAAGGAGGCGCGTTCCAGTGTTCATCCCCCGGCGGGACCAACGGCGCCGCGGACAGCACCACTCCCGCCCGCGGAGCCGACCTCGAAACCGCGGAAGCGGAAGCGGGGCGGTACACCCGCCACCCCTTGGCATCACCCCTGGCACTCTCCCGCAAGTGCACACCACCGGGCTCACCCCCCTCACCAGGCGGAGCCGCAAACCCACGATCAGGCACATACACCGTCAGACCCGTACGATCCGCGGCCGCCTGCAACTCCGCGTC
>NZ_JBWKKP010000062.1:0-4854 GCF_056431485.1 Streptomyces sp. NPDC045899 | reverse complement strand
TGGCGACACTCTGGGACCTCGGTGTGCGGCGGTTCCTGGAGCTGGGCCCGGACGCCGTCCTGACCGCCATGGCCCGTCAGTCCGTTGAGGACGACAGCGAGGCCGCGTTCGTCCCGGCCCTGCGTGCCAAGCACGCCGAGCGGGACACCTTCGCCGCCTTCCTCGGCCGTGCCCACACCGCGGGCCTGGAAGTCGACTGGAACGCCTTCTACGCCGAGTCCGGGGCGCGCCGTGTCGAGCTGCCGACCTACGCCTTCCAGCGTGAGAACTACTGGCTCGCCCGCAAGTCCGGTGCCGGTGATGCCTCGGCGGCCGGTCTGGACCGGCTGCGCCACCCGATCCTCGCCGCGGCCGTGCAGGTCGGCGATCGCGACGAGTGGGTGTTCACCGGCAGTATGTCCCAGGAGACCCAGCCGTGGACCCGCGACCACATGGTGTTCGGCATCGTCCTGGTGCCCGGCGCCGCGATGGTCGAGATGGCGCTGACCATCGGCAGGCGGCTGGGCAGCGATGTCGTGGACGAGCTGGTCATCGCCGCGCCCCTGGTCCTTGAGGACAACGTCACCCGGCAGATCCGGGTCACGGTCGGGCAGCCCGGCGAGGACGGCCGCCGCGAGATCGCCTTCTTCTCCCGGATCGAGGCGGGCGAGGACGAGGCCACCGAGCTGACCTGTCATGCCCGAGGCTGGCTGTCGGCCAAGGCTGAGCCCCTGGAGGCACTGCCCGCGCCGTGGCCGCCGGCGGACGCCGACGCCCTCGCCGTGTCCGAGCTGTACACGCTGCTCAACCGGAACGCCCACCTCACGGACGTGGGCTTCGACTACGGCCCGGCCTTCCGCGCAGTGCAGTCGGCGTGGCGCCGCGGCGACGAGGTGCTCGTCGAGCTGGCGCTGCCCGAAGTGGCGGGACCGGCGGACGGGTTCGCCATCCACCCGGCGATGTTCGACTCCGCCCTGCACGGTGGACTCGGCATGCTGGACATGGGTGAGGACAACCCCAGCGGACTGCCGTTCTCCTGGAGCGGTGTCCAGCTGGAGCGCTTCGGCCTCACCCGGGTCCGGGTGAGGATCACCCTGCCGGACCCGACCTCGCTGCGGCTCGACATCGCGGGTGAGGACGGTCTGCCGCTGGCCTGTCTGCGACGACTCGATGTCCGCCCGGTGGATCAGGCGCATCTCGAAGCCGCGCGGCAGGACGGTGAACGCCACCTCTACGAGATGGAGTGGGTCCCCGCGACGGCCGGCACCACCCGGCCGGTCGGCTTCGCCGCGATCGGCGAGGTGGGTGAGATCGGTGGGTCTATGGACCGGTTTGCCGATCTCGCCTCGCTGGAGAAGGCGTTGGCCGACGGCGCGAGCGCACCCGAGGTGGTGCTGGCCGCCGTCACCACCCCGGACGGCGAGGTACCGGGCTCCGCCCGGATCGCCGCCGGCGAGGCGTTGGGTCTGGTGCAGCAGTGGCTCGCCAGTGAGTGGCTGGGTGAGTCCCGGCTGGTCCTGGTGACGCGGGGCGCGGTCGCCGTCGACGGTGAGGCTCCCTCCGTCGCGCAGGCGGCGGTGTGGGGTCTGCTGCGCAGTGCCCAGTCCGAGCACCCGGGACGGTTCGTCCTGGTGGACCTGGACGGTGCCGAACCGGACTGGGGCGCGGTGCTCGAGACGGACGAGCCGCAGCTCGCGGTGCGCGGCGGACGGCTGCTGACGCCGCGGCTCGCGCGGAGCGCCGCGGTGGCGGCCGACCCGTCGCCGGTGTTCGACCCGGACGGGACCGTGGTGATCACCGGTGGCACGGGCGGGCTGGGGGCGGTGTTCGCCCGTCATCTGGCCTCCGCCCACGGTGTGCGCCACCTGCTGCTGCTCAGCCGTCGGGGCCTGGAGGCTCAGGGCGCGGTGGAGCTGGTGGCGGAGCTGGAGACCCGGGGGTGCCACGCCGACGTTGTCGCCTGTGACGCGTCCGACCGTGACCAACTGGCCGCCGCGCTGGGCACCTTGAAGCGTCCGGTGACCGGTGTGGTGCACGCGGCCGGTGTGCTGGATGACGGTGTGATCGAGTCGCTGTCGCCGGAGCACCTGGAGCGGGTCATGCGGCCGAAGGCGGATGCGGCGTGGCACCTGCATGAGCTGACCGCCGACGCCGGTCTCTCCGCGTTCGTGCTGTTCTCGTCGGTGGCGGCGCTGATCGGCAGCCCGGGCCAGGGCAACTACGCGTCCGCCAATGCCGCGTTGGACGCGCTCGCCGCGTCGCGCCGTGCCGCCGGCCTGCCCGCCACTTCGCTGGCGTGGGGTCTGTGGTCGGAGGCCGCGGGCATGGCCGCCCAGCTGGGCCAGGGGGAGCTGGCCCGGCTGGAGCGCATGGGCGCCAAGGCGCTCACGACCGAGCTCGGTCTCGGTCTCTTCGACGAGGCCCTCACCTTCCGGGCCGCACTGCTGGCACCGGTCCGGCTGGACATGGCGGTGTTGCGGACCCAGGCCAGGGCGGGGGCGATCCCGCCCGTACTGCGCGGGCTGGCACCCGTTCCGGTACGGCGCGTGGAGACCACGACGGTGTCGCTGCGTGACCAGCTCGCCGGAGTTGCCGTGGAGGACCGTGCGCAGATCATCCTGGACATGGTCCGTGGCCAGGTGGCGGCCGTCCTCGGCCATGCCTCGGCCGCCGCGATCGAACCCGAACGCGCCTTCCAGGAGATCGGCTTCGACTCACTCGGCGCCGTCGACCTGCGCAACCGGCTGACCCAGGCCACCGGGATGCGCCTGCCCGCCACGCTGGTGTTCGACTACCCCACACCCGCGGAGATCGCGCGTCTGCTGCTCGCCGAGTTCGGCGGTGTCGCTGCCGCCGAACCACCCATCCACAAGGAACTCAAGAAGCTGGAAGACATGCTCGCCACGGTCGCCGGGGACGACCGGCGCCAGGTGGCCGAGCGGTTGCGCCGCCTGCTGTCCGTCGTCGCCGACGACGACGGCGAAGCGGAGAGCACGGCCGAGCGCATCGAGGCGGCCAACACGATGGACGAGGTCTTCCAAATGATCGACGCCGAGTTCGGCGAAGCGTGAGGGGCGCGGAAATGGCAGAGAACACCGATCAGCAGGAGAAGATCGCCCGCTATCTCAAGAAGATGGCGAGCGACCTCAACCAGGCCCGTGCCCAGCTCCGCGAATACGAGTCCCGTGACGGCGAGCCCCTCGCCATCGTCGGCATGAGCTGCCGCTACCCGGGCGGGGTGACCTCGCCCGAGGAGCTGTGGGAGCTCGTGGCCTCCGGCCGCGATGCCATCGGTCCCTTCCCAGCCGACCGCGGCTGGGACCTGGAGCGGCTCTACGACCCGGACCCCGACCGGCTCGGCACCGTGTACACCCGCGAGGGCGGATTCGTCGACGGAGCCGCCGAGTTCGACGCGGAGTTCTTCGGGATCAGCCCGCGCGAGGCCACAGCGATGGACCCGCAGCAGCGGTTGCTGCTGGAGGCGTCGTGGGAGGCGCTGGAGGACGCGAGCATCGACCCGAACCGGCTGCGCGGCAGCAACACCGGTGTCTTCTGCGGCGTCGGCCCCTCCGACTACGCGTCGATGCCCGCCGGAGCCCTGCCCCAGATCGAGGGCTTCCGCCTGACCGGCTCCACCACCAGCGTGGTGTCCGGCCGGGTCGCCTACAGCCTGGGCCTCGAAGGTCCGGCGGTGTCCGTGGACACCGCGTGCTCAGCCTCCGCCGTGGCCCTGCACCTCGCGATGACCGCGCTGCGGGCGGGCGAGTGCTCGCTCGCGCTCGCCGGTGGTGTCACCGTGCTGGCCGGGCCGTTCCTGCACATGGAGTTCAGCCGCCAGCGCGGGCTGGCCCCCGACGGGCGCTGCAAGGCGTACTCGGCGTCGGCGAACGGCACCGGATTCTCCGACGGGCTGGGCCTGGTGGTGCTGGAGCGGCTCTCGGACGCGAAGCGCAACGGCCGCCGCATCCTGGGGCTGATCCGCGGCAGCGCGGTGAACCAGGACGGTGCGAGCAACGGTCTGACGGCGCCGAACGGTCCGTCGCAGGAGCGGGTCATCCGGCGCGCCCTGGAGAACGCCGGGCTGAGCCCGTCCGATGTGGACGCCGTGGAGGGCCATGGCACCGGCACCGTGCTCGGTGACCCGATCGAGGCTCAGGCGCTGCTGGCCACCTACGGCCGGGAGCGGGACGGGGACCCGCTGTGGCTGGGGTCGATCAAGTCCAACATCGGTCACACCTCGACCGCCGCCGGTGTGGCGGGTGTGATCAAGATGGTGATGGCGATGCGGCACGGTGTGCTGCCGCCGACGCTGCATGTCGATGAGCCGTCGCCGCACGTGGACTGGGAGTCCGGGAAGGTCCAGCTGCTCACCGAGGCTCGTGACTGGCACGTCGAGGGCCGTCCCCGCCGCGCCGCCGTGTCGTCGTTCGGTGTGAGTGGTACGAACGCGCACATCATCGTGGAGGAGGCCCCGGCGGAAGAGCCGTCCGAGGACGCGCCGGCCGATGCCTTCCGTCCCGCCGGATCGGTGCCGGTGGTGCTGTCCGCCCGTACCGACGCCGCGCTTCGGGCCCAGGCGGAGCGGCTGCGGGAGCGTGTGGCCTCCGATGGGACCGTGTCCGTGGCGGACATCGGCTTCTCCTCCGCCACGTCGCGGGCGTTGCTGGACCGTCGTGCGGTGGTGGTCGCGACGGACCGTGATGAGTTGTTGGCGCGGCTGGCCGAGGTGACGGCTGGTGAGCCTGGTGTGGCAGGTAAGTCGGCGTTTTTGTTCACGGGTCAGGGTTCGCAGCGTTCGGGGATGGGTCTGGAGTTGGCCGGGGTGTTCCCGGTGTTCGACCGCACCTTGGATGAGGTGTGTGCTGAGCTGGATCC
>NZ_JBWKKP010000061.1:1292-3372 GCF_056431485.1 Streptomyces sp. NPDC045899 | reverse complement strand
CCGGGCGCGCTGTTGGGTGTCTGAGGGTGCGGGCCTGTTGGTCTGTTCCTTCGGCCGGTCCCGGTGAACCATGCGGTGAGTGTGGGTGACGGGTCACGGGTCGTTATTTGAGAACTGCACAGTGGACGCGAGCATCTGTGGCCAAGTTTTTAAGGGCGCACGGTGGATGCCTTGGCACCAGGAACCGATGAAGGACGTGGGAGGCCGCGATAGGCCCCGGGGAGCTGTCAACCGAGCTTTGATCCGGGGGTGTCCGAATGGGGAAACCCGGCAGTCGTCATGGGCTGTCACCCGCTGCTGAACACATAGGCAGTGTGGAGGGAACGCGGGGAAGTGAAACATCTCAGTACCCGCAGGAAGAGAAAACAACCGTGATTCCGGGAGTAGTGGCGAGCGAAACTGGATGAGGCTAAACCGTATGTGTGTGATACCCGGCAGGGGTTGCGCATACGGGGTTGTGGGAGCGAGCTTCAGTCGTCTGCCGACGGCTGGGTGAGTCAGAAACCATCATGATAGGCGAAGGGCATGCGAAAGGCCCGGCGTAGAGGGTAAGACCCCCGTAGCTGAAATTGTGATGGCTTGCTTGCTTGTTTCCCAAGTAGCACGGGGCCCGAGAAATCCCGTGTGAATCTGGCGGGACCACCCGCTAAGCCTAAATATTCCCTGGTGACCGATAGCGGATAGTACCGTGAGGGAATGGTGAAAAGTACCGCGGGAGCGGAGTGAAATAGTACCTGAAACCGTGTGCCTACAAGCCGTGGGAGCGTCGCGCAGAGATTTCGGTTTCTGCGTCGTGACTGCGTGCCTTTTGAAGAATGAGCCTGCGAGTTTGCGGTGTGTTGCGAGGTTAACCCGTGTGGGGAAGCCGTAGCGAAAGCGAGTCCGAATAGGGCGGTTGAGTAGCACGCTCAAGACCCGAAGCGGAGTGATCTAGCCATGGGCAGGTTGAAGCGGAGGTAAGACTTCGTGGAGGACCGAACCCACCAGGGTTGAAAACCTGGGGGATGACCTGTGGTTAGGGGTGAAAGGCCAATCAAACTCCGTGATAGCTGGTTCTCCCCGAAATGCATTTAGGTGCAGCGTCGTGTGTTTCTTGCCGGAGGTAGAGCACTGGATAGGCGATGGGCCCTACCGGGTTACTGACCTTAGCCAAACTCCGAATGCCGGTAAGTGAGAGCGCGGCAGTGAGACTGTGGGGGATAAGCTCCATGGTCGAGAGGGAAACAGCCCAGAGCATCGACTAAGGCCCCTAAGCGTATGCTAAGTGGGAAAGGATGTGGAGTCGCAGAGACAACCAGGAGGTTGGCTTAGAAGCAGCCACCCTTGAAAGAGTGCGTAATAGCTCACTGGTCAAGTGATTCCGCGCCGACAATGTAGCGGGGCTCAAGCGTACCGCCGAAGTCGTGTCATTGCAGCATGAGGCCTAACGGCTGTTGTGATGGGTAGGGGAGCGTCGTGTGCCGGGTGAAGCAGCCGCGTAAGCGAGTTGTGGATGGTTCACGAGTGAGAATGCAGGCATGAGTAGCGATACACACGTGGGAAACGTGTGCGCCGATTGACTAAGGGTTCCTGGGTCAAGCTGATCTGCCCAGGGTAAGTCGGGACCTAAGGCGAGGCCGACAGGCGTAGTCGATGGACAACCGGTTGATATTCCGGTACCCGCTTTGAAGCGCCCAATATCGAATCCTCTGATGCTAAGGCCGTGAAGCCGCCCTTGATCTCTTCGGAGTGATGGGGAGTGGTGGAGCCGCTGATCCAAGGTGGTAGTAGGTAAGTGATGGGGTGACGCAGGAAGGTAGTCCAGCCCGGGCGGTGGTTGTCCCGGGGTAAGGGTGTAGCCCGAGGAGCAGGTAAATCCGTTCCTCATGAGGGGTGAGACCTGATGCCGAGCCGATTGTGGTGAAGTGGATGATCCTATGCTGTCGAGAAAAGCCTCTAGCGAGTTTCATGGCGGCCCGTACCCTAAACCGACTCAGGTGGTCAGGTAGAGAATACCGAGGCGTTCGGGTGAACTATGGTTAAGGAACTCGGCAAAATGCCCCCGTAACTTCGGGAGAAGGGGGGCCATTGCTGGTGATGG
>NZ_JBWKKP010000061.1:0-1196 GCF_056431485.1 Streptomyces sp. NPDC045899 | reverse complement strand
CCTGAGCTGGTGGTGGCCGCAGAGACCAGCGAGAAGCGACTGTTTACTAAAAACACAGGTCCGTGCGAAGCCGTAAGGCGATGTATACGGACTGACGCCTGCCCGGTGCTGGAACGTTAAGGGGACCGGTTAGCTCCATTTCGGTGGGGCGAAGCTGAGAACTTAAGCGCCAGTAAACGGCGGTGGTAACTATAACCATCCTAAGGTAGCGAAATTCCTTGTCGGGTAAGTTCCGACCTGCACGAATGGCGTAACGACTTCTCGACTGTCTCAACCATAGGCCCGGTGAAATTGCACTACGAGTAAAGATGCTCGTTTCGCGCAGCAGGACGGAAAGACCCCGGGACCTTTACTATAGCTTGATATTGGTGTTCGGTTCGGCTTGTGTAGGATAGGTGGGAGACTGTGAAGCGGGCACGCCAGTGTTCGTGGAGTCATTGTTGAAATACCACTCTGGTCGTGCTGGATGTCTAACCTGGGTCCGTGATCCGGATCAGGGACAGTGTCTGGTGGGTAGTTTAACTGGGGCGGTTGCCTCCTAAAGAGTAACGGAGGCGCCCAAAGGTTCCCTCAGCCTGGTTGGCAATCAGGTGTTGAGTGTAAGTGCACAAGGGAGCTTGACTGTGAGACTGACGGGTCGAGCAGGGACGAAAGTCGGGACTAGTGATCCGGCGGTGGCTTGTGGAAGCGCCGTCGCTCAACGGATAAAAGGTACCCCGGGGATAACAGGCTGATCTTCCCCAAGAGTCCATATCGACGGGATGGTTTGGCACCTCGATGTCGGCTCGTCGCATCCTGGGGCTGGAGTCGGTCCCAAGGGTTGGGCTGTTCGCCCATTAAAGCGGTACGCGAGCTGGGTTTAGAACGTCGTGAGACAGTTCGGTCCCTATCCGCTGTGCGCGTAGGAGTCTTGAGAAGGGCTGTCCCTAGTACGAGAGGACCGGGACGGACGAACCTCTGGTGTGCCAGTTGTCCTGCCAAGGGCATGGCTGGTTGGCTACGTTCGGGAGGGATAACCGCTGAAAGCATCTAAGCGGGAAGCCTGCTTCGAGATGAGGGCTCCCACCCACTTGATGGGGTAAGGCTCCCAGTAGACGACTGGGTTGATAGGCCAGATATGGAAGCCGGGTGACCGGTGGAGTTGACTGGTACTAATAGGCCGAGGGCTTGTCCTCAGTTGCTCGCGTCCACTGTGT
>NZ_JBWKKP010000060.1:0-5399 GCF_056431485.1 Streptomyces sp. NPDC045899 | reverse complement strand
CGCCACCTCCACCGCGAACAACACCACCTGCGTGAACTCCGTCGAGTTCAACACCGCAGCCTCAGCGCCCAGCAGCTCCCGCACCGAACGACCCAAACGCGGATCCAGCTCAGCACACACCTCATCCAAGGTGCGGTCGAACACCGGGAACACCCCGGCCAACTCCAGACCCATCCCCGAACGCTGCGAACCCTGCCCCGTGAACAAAAACGCGGTCTGCCCCGCGACACCGGACTCCGGCGCCACATCGGCCAGGCGTGCCAACAGCTCATCACGGTCCGTCGCGACCACCACCGCACGACGGTCGAGCAGCGCCCGTGATGTCACCAGCGAGTACGCGGTGTCCACCAGCGAGAGTTCCGGCCGGGAGACCAGATGCGCACGCAGCCGCTCCAGCTGTGCACGCAGCGCCGTGTCCGTCCGGGCGGAGACCACGACCGGCAGCGGAGCCTCGGACGCGGTGCGCTCCCCGGCCACCGGCTCCTCGACCGGGGCCTCCTCCACGATGATGTGCGCATTGGTGCCGCTCACACCGAACGACGACACACCCGCACGACGCGGACGACCGTCGGCCGGCGCCCACTTCCGGGCCTCGGTCAGCAGCTCGACACGGCCGGACTCCCAGTCCACGTGCGGCGACGGCTCGTCCACGTGCAGGGTCGACGGCAGCAGATCGTGCCGCATCGCCATCACCATCTTGATCACACCCGCGACGGCCGCTCCGGCCGAGGTGTGACCGATGTTGGACTTGATGGAGCCCAGCCACAGCGGGTCCCCGTCACGGTCCCGGCCGTAGGTGGCCAGCAGCGCCTGGGCCTCGATCGGGTCGCCCAGTTTGGTACCCGTTCCATGGCCGTCGACCGCGTCCACATCGGACGGACGCAGCCCGGCACTGGCCAGAGCCTGTCGGATGACCCGCTCCTGGGAGGGGCCGTTCGGCGCGGTCAGACCGTTGCTCGCACCGTCCTGGTTGAGCGCGGTGCCCCGGATGAGGCCGAGGATGCGGCGGCCGTTGCGCTTCGCGTCCGACAGCCGCTCCAGCACCACCATGCCGAGCCCGTCGGAGAAGCCGGTGCCGTCCGCCGACGCCGCGTACGCGCGGCAGCGGCCGTCCGTCGACAGACCGCGCTGACGGCTGAACTCCCGCAGCATGAACGGGCTGGGCATGAGGGTCACACCACCGGCGAGGGCGAGCGAGCACTCACCCGCCCGCAGGGCCTGCACGGCCATGTGCAGTGCGACGGCCGAGGAGGAGCACGCGGTGTCCACCGACACCGCCGGGCCCTCCAGGCCGAGGAGGTAGGAGATCCGGCCGGACGAGACGCTGGCCGCGCCACCGGTGAGCTGGAAGCCCTCCACCTGGGCCACGTCCTTCTCCGGCCCCATGCCGTAGTCCGTGACGCTGAGGCCGCAGTAGACACCGGTGTCGGAGCCGCGCAGCGAGGTCACGTCGATACGGGCGTCCTCGAACGCCTCCCATGACGCCTCCAGCAGCAACCGCTGCTGCGGATCCATGGCCGTCGCCTCGCGCGGGCTGATCCCGAAGAACTCCGCGTCGAACTCCCCGATGCGGTCCACGAAACCGCCGCCCCGGGCGTAGACCTTGCCCGTCTGCTCGGGGTCCGGGTCGTAGAGCCGTTCCAGGTCCCAGCCGCGGTCGTCGGGCAGTCCGGTGATGGCGTCACGCCCCGAGGCCACCAGCTCCCACAGCTCCTCGGGCGAGGTCACCCCACCCGGGTAACGGCAGCTCATGCCAACGATGGCCAGCGGTTCGGTCGCCCGGGACTCGACCTCCTCCAACTGCGCTCGGGTCTCGTTGAGTTCGACCGCGACTTTCTTGAGGTAGCGGACGAGCTTTTCCTGCTGATCGATGTTCTCCGTCATTCCTGTGTCCCCCGTCACGCGTCGCCCAACTCCACATCGATCATCTGGAAGATCTCCTCGGCCGTGGTGGCCGCCTCGATCCGCTCCTTGGCGTTCTGCTTCTTGTCGCCCTGACCGCCGTCTCCCGCGGTGGCCACGGCACTGGCGCTGATACCGGAGAGCAGGGTGCGCAGGCGCTTGGCCACCCGCTGCTGCTCATCCGCGGAGCTCGTGGCGAGCATGTCCTCCAGCTTCCTCATCTCCTGGTCGATGAGGGGTTCGGCCTGTTCCCCGCCGCCGACCTCCGACAGCACGAGCTCGGCGACCGCGGCCGGTGTGGGGTGGTCGAACACGAGCGTGGCGGGCAGTCGCACCCCCGTGGCCTGGGCGAGCCGGTTGCGCAGCTCCACCGCGCTCAGCGAGTCGAAGCCGATGTCCTTGAACGCCCGCTCCGGCTCGATGGACGCGGCCGACGCGTGGCCGAGTACGGCGGCCACCTGGGCCTGTACCAGTTCGAGGACGACCCGTCCCCGGTCCGCCTCCGGCACTCCGGCCAGACGCTGTGCGAGCGCTCCCGCACCGGTGTCGACCACCCGGGCCGGGGCCCTGACCAGGCCGCGCAGCAGCGGCGGGAGCATTCCGGCGCGCGCCTGGGCGCGCAGCGCGGTCGTCTCCAGCAGGACGGGGGCCACCACGGCGGCGTCCACGTCCAGTGCCTGGTCGAACAGCGCGGGGCCGGTCCCGGCGGTGAGCGCGCTGATGCCCATGCGCTCCAGTCGGGCGAACTCGGCTTCGTCCAGGCGGGCGGCCATGCCCGCGTCCGACCACAGGCCCCAGGCCAGCGAGGTGGCGGGCAGTCCCGCGGCCCGCCGGACCCCGGCCAGCGCGTCCAAAGTGGCGTTCGCGGCGGCGTAGTTGCCCTGGCCGGGGCTGCCGATGAGGGCGGACACCGAGGAGAACAGCACGAACGCGGAGAGATCGGCGTCGGCGGTCAGCTCGTGCAGATGCCACGCCGCGTCCACCTTCGGCCGCATGACCCGCTCGATGTGCTCGGGCGTCAGCGCCTCGACCACACCATCGTCCAGCACACCCGCGGTGTGCACCACACCGGTCAGCGGGTGCTCCAGGGCGCCGAGTACGGCAGCCAGCTGGTCGCGGTCGGACACGTCGCATGCGGCGACCCGTGCGTGGCAGCCCAGGGCATCCAGTTCGGCCACCAGCTCGGCGGCACCTTCGGCCTCCGGGCCGCGGCGGCTGAGCAGCAGCAGATGACGGACGCCACGGGTGGTGGCGAGGTGCCGGGCGAACACGGCGCCGAGGCCACCCGTACCACCGGTGATCACCACCGTGCCCTCGGGGTCGAACGCGGTCGCCGACTCACCGGCGGACCCACGGGACAGCCTCGGTGCCAGCACCCGGCCGTCGCGCACGGCGAGCTGCGGCTCCTCCGCGTCGCACAGCGTGCCCCAGTCGGGCTCGCGGCCGTCGAGGTCCACCAGTACGAACCGCTCGGGGTGTTCGGACTGGGCGCTGCGCAGCAGACCCCAGACCGCCGCCTGGACCGGGTCGGGAGTTTCGCCACCGAGGGCGTCGACGGCACCGCGGGTGGCGACGACCAGCCGGGCCTCGCCCAGCCATTCGCTCGCCAGCCACCGCTGCACCAGCGCCAGTGCCTCGGCGGTGGCTTCGCGGGCGGCCCCGGCCACCTCGCCGTCCCGGGTGTCGACCGTGGCCAGGACCAGTTCCGGCGCGGGGGCGCCGTCGGCCACGGCCCGTTCCAGATCGGCCACGGACCGCTCGGGTTCGGCCAGGTCGCCGAGCACCGCGACCCGTGCGGACCGGTTCGCGCCCAGGGTCACCGGGGTCCAGTCGAGCTGGTACACCGACTGGCCGCCGCCCCGGCGCAACCGCTCCAGCTGGGCGGGTTCGACCTGACGCATGTCCAGGCGCTCCAGCGTCAGCACCGGCTCGCCCTGTTCGGACACCACGTCCACGCGCAGCGCCGTGTCACCCGCGGGCGAGATCCGCACCCGGACCCGGGACAGTCCCGGACGCCCACCGGACACCTTCGACCAGGAGAACGGCAGGATCGTCGCCCCGCCGTCCGAGCCCTTCTCGGCGAAGGCGCCGTGCAACGACGCGTCGAACAGGGCCGGATGGAGACCGAAGCCCTCACCGCCGGTGTCACCCGGCAGCGCCACGTCGGCGTACACCACGTCGCCGACGCGCCAGGCGGTGCGCACACCCTGGAACACCGGCCCGTAGTCGAAGCCGAGCTCGGCCATCCCCGCGTACAGCACGCTTCCGGTCATCTCCACCCCGTCGGCGGGCGGCCATTGCGCCGGAAGCCACGACGACACCGCCGCGGCGTCCTCGGCGGCCAGCCAGCCACGGGCGTGGCAGGTCATCCCGGCGTCGTCACCGGCACCGGTCCGCGCGAAGACCATCACCTCACGGCGGCCGTCGTCACCGGCCGTACCGACGGTGACGCGCAGTTGTGCGGTGGTCCCTTCCTCCAGCAGCAGCGGGGACTCCATCACCAGTTCGTCCACCACGGGCGCACCCACCCGGCGGCCGGCGGCCATCGCCAGGTCCACCCAGGCCGTACCGGGCACGATCATCACGCCCAGGACGACGTGGTCGCGCAGCCACGGCTGCGCCTCGGCGGAGAGGCGGCCGGTGAACACCCACTCGTCGCGGTCACCGACCTGCACGGCGGCGGCCAGCACGGGGTGCTCGACCTGATCGAGACCGGCCGCACCCACATCACCGGCCCGCGCCGACGGCATCAGCCAGTAGTTCTCGCGCTGGAAGGCGTAGGTGGGCAGGTCCACCCGGCGAGCGCCCGTTCCGGCGTACACCGCGTTCCAGTCCACGCCGACACCGGCGGTGTGAGCCTGACCCAGCGACAGCCAGAACCGGCTGAGGCCGCCCTCGTCCCGGCGGAGCGAACCCGCCACGGCCACGCGGCCCGTCGCGTCCCGTGCCTCGACGGTCTCCTCGACCGCCATGGTGAGCACGGGGTGCGGGGACATCTCCAGGAAGCACCCGGTGCCGTGGTCGATGAGCGCGCGGATGGCGGGCTCGAAGCCGACCGGGCTGCGCAGGCTGGTGTACCAGTACGCGGCGTCCATGGTGGCGGTGTCGACGAACGCGCCGACCGCCGTGGAGTACACGGGGACCTTCCCCGCCGTCGGGACCACCGGCGCCAGCGTCTCCAGGAGCTCCGCTTCCAGTGCCTCGACGTGTGCGGTGTGGGACGCGTAGTCGACGTTGACCCGACGGGCCCGGATCTCCTCGCGCTCGCACACCGCCATCACGGCGTCCAGGGCCTCCGGTTCACCGGCGACCACCACGGCAGCCGGGCCGTTGACGGCCGCAACCGAGATCCGGCCCTCATACGGGGTGATCAGCTCTTCGACGCGCTCCACCGGCAGCGCCACCGACATCATCCCGCCCAGCCCCGCCAACCGGTCACGCACCAACTGACTGCGCACCGCCACGATGCGCGCCGCATCCGGCAACGACAGCGCACC
>NZ_JBWKKP010000059.1:0-5927 GCF_056431485.1 Streptomyces sp. NPDC045899 | reverse complement strand
CCGGTTGAGGACGCGGAGTTGCAGGCGGCCGCGGATCGTACGGGTCTGACGGTGTATGTGCCTGATCGTGGGTTTGCGGCTCCGCCTGGTGAGGGGGGTGAGCCGGGCGGTGTGCATCTGCGGGAGAGTGCCAGGGGTGATGCCAAGGGGTGGCGGGTGTACCGCCCCGCTTCCGCGTCCGCGGCTTCGGGGCCGGCCCCGCGGGCGGGTGCGGTGCGTTCCACGGCGCCGTTGGTCCCGCCGGGGGATGAACACTGGAACGCGCCCCCTTCATCCCGGAGCGACGAGGACTCTCCGGCGCCGCGGTTCGGCGCCTTCTACGCCGACCGCAAGTGGAAGGAGCTGAGCAGCGGGTACGAGCGGGCGCTCGGGCGGGTGCTGGCCAAGGACCCGGAAGTGATCGTGGAGGCGCGGCGGGCGGTCAAGAGCCTTTATGACCTGCTGACCACGTACTACTGGCCGAAATATGTGGAGGCGACGTTCCTGCCCCGTGCGAAGGACCCGCGGCGCGCGATGGAGCGTCTGCTGGATCCGGATGGTGGCGCCACCCTGAAGAACCTGATGGGCGCCTTCATATACGGCGCCAGCGGTTCCGGGGCGACACTGACCCAGTTGTGGAGGGATCAACCTCAGCTGAATCCACGGGGCTTGAGTGGGCCCGGGCTTGTGGTGCCGCACGGCCCGGACGCGCTGGAGGAGCTGCACGACCGGCTTGGTTTCCCGGTGGGGCCGGGCACGGCCACGGATGTCGAGTGGCTGCTCACGGTCCACCAGTTCCTGAACGT
Organism: Streptomyces sp. NPDC045899; assembly: GCF_056431485.1. Taxonomy (NCBI): domain Bacteria; kingdom Bacillati; phylum Actinomycetota; class Actinomycetes; order Kitasatosporales; family Streptomycetaceae; genus Streptomyces; species Streptomyces sp. NPDC045899. Next base: position 5,142 of record NZ_JBWKKP010000059.1, on the reverse strand, counting down.
GCCCGATGGTGAGGTGCTTCGGTTCCGGGAAGCCATGATGGGCTGGATCCTTCCCGAGGCCGGCGATCACACGCTGGTGGAGATCCTTACCGCCTCCCGCCGGGCTGGAGTGCGCGATGAGACCGAGCCCGACACGGTGGTCGAGGCAGCCCGCATCTACGCATGGGTGGACGCGTCCCTCCAGCCGGGCCATCGGGCGGGCGGGGGTGACAGCGCCCTGGAACTGCCTCATGAGCGGGTGTATCTCGCGCGCGTGGACTGGCTCACCCCGAAGGTCTTCGGAGACGAGCGTGCCCAGGAGATCAGCGAACTGATCGGGTCGGGACAACTCGCCGGCACCGATCTGAGTGGTCCGGGGGTGGCGGCGCGGCGGGAGCGGCGCGAGGCGCTCAGGGCGTGGACACAGCGCCATCGCTCGCTCGGCCTACTGAGCGAGAATGTCAAGGAGGGGCACGCGGCGGCGTTGCAGTTGGCCAGTGGGGTCGATGTGCGGCTGCTCGACGAGAAGTTCCTGGCCGGTCCCGACGCTCCCGATCAGCTTGAGGTCAAGGCGGAGCTGTGGGAGAAGGCGCGCTCGCTGGTGAAGGAGGCGTTTGCGGGCGGCGCGTTGAGGGAGTCCTTGCCGCTGCTGTTCCTGCGGGACAGGCCGTTCCGGCATCTGGTACAGCGCGCGGAGGCGCTCCTCAGCGATCCCGATACCGGGGCCGAGGACGCGCTGGCGGATGTCCGTGGCAGGCTCGAGGAGCGGGCCGTCGAGCTGGTGGACGGTCTTCACGGTGAACTGCGGGCGCACGCGGAGATGGCGGCTGAGGCGGTGGCGGTGCTCCCGCCGGTCAGCGGACCGGTGTGGTGGGCCTCGTGGGAGTCCGCGCCGCAGCACGGCGGCGGGAAGTGGCAGACGGTCAGCGCGCCGGGGCTGCACCATGCGACGACGCACCGTGAGACAGCGCTCGCCTCCTTGCTGAAGCCGGACGCCGGGGGGACTGGGCTGTACCCGGTGCTGTGGGAGGTGGTGGACTCCACCGGCCGGGACGTCTCCCCGCTGGCCCGCAGGCCCGCCGAGCGCACCGTGCTGTACCCCTCGAAGACGGTGCTGCGGGAGATTCGCCGTGAGCGTCGCCTCGACGGGGCGACCGGCAGGCGGTATCTGCACAGAACCTTCGAGGAGGTCCCGCAGTCGCCGCTGGCGCGGGAGTGGGACCGCGAGATCGTCACCCGGCAGCTGCGCACCTGGGACGGCCGTTGGTTCGGCGTGGCCTCCATCGACCTGCCGCTGTGGCTGAGGGAGAAGGACAAATACCCGCACCTGCACGAAGCGAGGCAATACGGCTTCGGTGACTACGAGGGGGGGAAGGAGGGAGATCTCCGGCCCCTGCCCTGGTCGATCAAGAACACGGGCGTCTGGGATTCGCACAGCGACGGCAAGACCTTCTTGGCGATGACGCGGTACGGCCGGAAGAGGGTGGACGGCACACAGGTCGGCCGCTACATCGGACAACTGATGGAAAGCCAGGGAACTCCCGCGCACGTTCGTGTGCTGTTGATCGCGTGTCATGCGGGCATCGAGGGGTCGGCCGCTCCTTCTCAGCAGGTGGCCACCTGGAGCAGGCGTGCCACTCTCGCCGCCCCGTATACGATCTTCCTCACTCCGGAAACGGCTGAACCTGCGATCGACCAGGCCCCTGGAGCGCCGGAGCCGAGGTGGCGGGAGGCCGAGCCGCAGGATCCGAGCGCTCTCGCCGCGGAGAAGGTCCGTGCGGCTCTTATGGATCCGGCGAGGCAGGGTGCCCGGTTCAGCGGCTCGTACGCCGACCCCGAGTGGGAGAGCCTGGCGGTGACGTTCGAGAAGCATCTGGGAAGGACGCTGGCCGCGGATCCGGAGGTGAAGGAGACCGCCCGGGAGGCTGTCAGGTCCCTGCATCGCCACCTCAGCCGATCACTCGGCCGTGGGGGGGCCGCCCAGGCCTTCTTTCCGGGAGAGACGCCGGACACCGCCCTTCGGAACATGCGCCGCCTCCGGGATCCGGACTCCGGGACGACGCTGCACGACCTCATGCGGGCCCTGTCGATCGCCATCACCACCCAGTACCCGCAGACGTCCGCCCCGCGGCCGGTGGACAAGAACAGCGCCTGGTACCGCGAAATCCACGAAACCCGTGGTTTCCCGCTGGTCACGGGTCAGGCCGACGGGACGAGGCATCTGCTCCGCACCTACCGCGCCGAGACCGGAGCGTCGAAGGAGGAGATGCTGCGGCTGCGCGAGGCCCTGCTCGCCTGGTGCCTGCCCACTTACACGCGTTCGCTGTTCGAGATCATCGAAGCCTCCCATGAGGCCGCGCCTCGCGCGTTCGACGCCGATGTGGAGTTGCGGGATGACGCGGCCCATACATACAGCTTGTTCGCCACGCTTCTGGCACCGCGGAAGAACCGTGATCCCGATGCCTTCATGGAGACGCTCTACCTTCCCCATCACGAGCTGTACCACCAGTACATCGGGTGGTTCACCGAACTGGCGGCCAAGGACGACATCAGTGGGATCTGGGGGGCGCTGAACGGGGTGCCGGACTCCCCTGGCCATGGGGGAAACACGCGGCAGGCGGCACTGGAGCTCTGGCGGCAGCGGCATGGTGGTTCGGTACCGGACCTCCTCCGCGAGGGCGACATCCTGCCTCTGTATCTGCTCTCGGGCCCGGACGCGGCGCTGGTCAACGCGCGGTTCGCCGATCCGCTCCATCCGGACGGGGAGGAACTGCTGCGGAGGGAGGCGGCGTCCGTGGTCCGGCAGGCGGTCCAGGCGCGGAAGTCCGACTTCCCGCTGCTGCTCATGAGGGACCAGAAGTTCGCCGAGACCGCCAACAAGATCCAGTCCCTCCCCGACGGGGAGAGGCGGGAAAAGGCCCTCCGGAGCCTGCTGCGGCAAACCGACCGGCTTGCCGCCGCGCTCGCGGCGGAGATTCCCCGGCATCTGGGGATGGCGGGAGACGCTCTGATGGCGCTGCCGCCGCTGAACGCGCCGGTGTGGTGGAGCACATGGGCCGCCGGTGATCTCACCGAGGGGCTGCCGGGGGAGCTGCACGCGGTCAGCGTGCCGGAGTTCCACATGGCAAGGAGAAGCGAAGAGGCCGTGCTCTCCGGCGTGCGCGAGCAGGACGCCGGGTCGGACGGCCGGTACCCGGTCCTGTTCGAGGTGGCCGGGTCCACGGCCCGGGATGTCGCTCCCTTCTCGCGGGATCCGGAGCGGCAGGAGGTGCGGTATCCGGCGGCGACGGTTCTCCACGTGCGGTTCCAGGAGATCCGGCAGGACGCGAAGACCCGTCGGCGCTACCTGTATGTCCAGTTGGAGGAGACCGAGCCGGTACCCCAGACCCGGCGACGTGCCATCGCTCCGCCGTTTGCCGCCGCTGCCCCGCAGACGCCGGGTGGCGCGCAGTCCGCGCCGCTGGTGCCGGCCCCGGCCGGTGCGGGCGCCTGGTGGAACTCACGGACCATGGTCTACGAGATCACGGACGGTGGCCGGCGGGTCGGCTGGGCGTCGTTCACCCAGAACGACTGGAAACGACGCCGCGAGGTCTACCAGCAACTGCCGTCGGTGAAGCACTACGTGCAGTGGCGGCGGGACGCCGCGGGTCGTCCCACGGGGACGGTGTGGAAGCTGCCCGTCTCCAACGCCCTGATCTGGACTTCGCACAGCGCTCCTGGAGGGCGCAACTTCCTGATGGCGCAGCCCGGAGGAGGGACACGGGCCGGTGACGCGCGCGAGGTGGGCAAGTACGTCGCGATGCTGGACCTGACCGACATCACCGACTTGATGATCCTGGCGTGCTCGGACAGGGGCACCGAGCAGACGGCGTGGGAGCTGGCCGACACCACCGGCCTGTCCGTGTGGTATCCGGACCAGGCGGTCGCGGTCACCCTCTCCTCGGACGGCGGAACGCCTCTGGTGCATGTGCGGGAACAGGCCGACGGTCTCCCCACCGCTTGGCTGGTGGCACGGCCGCACGGTCGGCGCCTGGTCCCGCAGTGGCCGACTCGGCCGGCCCCCGCGGTGTCCTTCAGCTACCCGTCGGAAGACGACTGGAACGCGCGCGTGCCGATGGCGGGCACGTATGGACCGGACGGAGAATTCGACAAGCGGTTCACGAGCACGGTGGCGGAGTTCCCCGTTGTCACCAGCGGGGATCGATTCACGGTGTGGGGGCAGGGGCAGGAGGACCCCGATCTGCACATGTTCGTGGCCGAGATACCGGGTCTCGGACTGCGCGGTGAGTACCACCCCCACGGTCCGACGGCGGGGAGGGTCACTGACGACCGGGGGCGGGTGTACGGCGAAGGGCCCGCCTGGAACTGGTATCTCCCCGGGCGCGGGCTCATCGCCTCCTCCCATGCGCAGCTGACCCGGCCGGTGGGCGAAGACGAGGACGCCACACCGATCGCGTGGCCCGCCACGGGCCCGGTGAGCCCGACGCCGCCCGTCCCGCCGGAATCCACCGCCGCCACCTTCGGACCACTGGCAGGAGGTGTACTTCCGGACGCCCTCTGGCGCGACCACGACGCGCCGCTGTACAAGTTCAGCAGCAAGTCCCCGGAGCGGGTCTTCCACGAGGGACTGAAGCCGCGCGGCGACGACATGGTTCATCTGATGGACCATGTCTACAACAGCGAGCGCATGGCGACGACCGGCTATCTGAGCACCACCACCAACGTGGATTATGTGAGCGACTCGGTGCGGGCCGACCCCTCCGCAGCCCGGGCGCAGAACGCCCACTACCGCTGGCGGTACGACATCGAGGCCCCCGGAGGCATCGATGTCAACGCGACCCTGGGCCTCGCCTCGCCCTTCCCCGACCAGCAGGAAATCGCCTTCCCCGGCGGTGTGCACACGCGGTACGTGCGTGGCGTGCAGCCGATGGAGAACGGGAGGCCCGTCGGGGACTACATTCCGAATCCCTTCTTCGACCCGGACACCTCCTCGGCCGGGAGCGAGCAGGCATCCGAGCCGTCCTCGCCACCTCGCGCGAAGGTGTCGCAGCCGTCCCAGGACTGGTCTTCGGGTGTGGTGTTGCGTGAGGTGAAGGACGCGCGTGGGCGTGTGGTGGGGCTGGCGTCGTTCGATGCGCAGGCTTGGGAGCGGCGGAAGGATTC
>NZ_JBWKKP010000058.1:0-5989 GCF_056431485.1 Streptomyces sp. NPDC045899 | reverse complement strand
TCGGTGTACTCCGTCGCCTCCGACAGACCCCGGTACGAATCCTTCCGCCGCTCCCAAGCCTGCGCATCGAACGACGCCAGCCCCACCACACGCCCCCGCGCGTCCTTCACCTCACGCAACACCACACCCGAAGACCAGTCCGTCGTCGTCGCGCCCTCGTCCGTCGGCGTCGTACGCGCGGCGCCCGGCGTGACCTCGGCCCACGAATCCAGATAGGCGACGGTGGGCTGCCCCCGGTGCGGCACGAACCGGAGCAACGGCTCCCCGCCGTCCTGACGGTGTGCTGCCTTGATCGTCTCGTAGATCTGCCGGCCCAGGGGATCCTTCGGGTTCCAATCCAGGTGCATTCCGTGCATGACACCCATGCCGGAGTTCTTCATCTCCTCGATGAACGCCTCGTACTCGTCCCGGGGCAGCAAGGAGCCGTCGGGCCTGGTGATCCTGAAGATGTCGTGGTCCCCGGTGAGGGGCCGCCAGATCCCCTCGGGGGTCGCCGCGTAGACGACACCGTCGCGCGTCCGGAAGCGCCCATCCCGCTCCAGCTCGTCCATATGGGCGCGCAGTGTCCGGTACTCCTCCAGCCGCTGCCGGTAGCGAGCCCGGACGGGGGCGTCCGCCGGCACTCCTTCGGGCAGGCGGGGCTCGAAGAAACCGACCAGTCCGCGGTTCTCCTCCCGGGCGCCGAGCTGGACGTCGAGAGCGTTGATCGTCTTGGCCTTGATCTCCTCGGGCTTGGGAAGCGCACCCAGGATCAGCCACTTCACCGCCTCCACGTTGGTCGCCCGCACGTCGATGACCGCCCCGCGCCGGTCCGCGGACGCCTGGAACCGCAACTGGTTGGCACGGGGCATCCCCCAACCCGAAGCGACCGACTCGTCGGGCACGTCCGCCGCGTGTTCGGTCACGCCGGGAGCCGACATGACCCGCGGCCGACGTGCCGGACCGGGCTTCAGCCTCACCCCTTCCAGCTCCTGAGCGAGAGGCGGCGGGAGGGTGGCGGAGGTGCCGCTCGTGGGGGAGAACGACGCCTCACCCAGCAGCTTGTTGCCCCTGCCCCTGATCGCCCACCCCAGAATCCGCCGATGCCACCTGCGGCCCACACGCGGCGCCGACGACGGCGCGTGCAGGTTCCAGTCGTCTTCCGACGGGTAGCGGAAGGACACCGCGGGGACCGGCCCACTCGGCCGCGGGTAGGGCAGGCTCAACCCGTACGGATGCGCCACCAGCCAGGAGGCGGGACTGCCCCCGGCCTGCTGGCGCATGTGCACCAGGGGCGTGCCATCCGAGGCGAGGGTGACCGCGACCGCCTCCTTTGGATACCACACGGACAGACCGGTGGCCTCGGCCAGCTCCAACGCCCTCTGCTCGGCGTCCTTGCCCGAGCACGCCAGGATCATCAAGTCGGTGACGCCGGAGGGGTCCAGCATGTCGACGTACGTGGCCACCTCGTCCGGGTCACCGGCCCGTGTCCCTCCCCCGGGCTGCGCCATCAGGAAGTCGCGCCCTCCGGGAACGGTGTGCGAACTCCAGGTATAGGGGTTGGAGACGGGCAGCTTCTTCACTGTCCCCGTAGGACGTCCCGCGGCGTCCAGCCGCCACTCCACGTAGTACTTCACCTTCGGCAGCTGACTGTAGACCGCCTGGCGTCGACTCCAGTCGCCCTGGGTGAACGACGCCCAGCCCATCCGCCGACCGCCATCCGTGATCTCGTAGACCATGGTCCGTGAGTCCCGCCAGGCGCCCGCGGCGCCCGGGACCGGCACCAGCGGTGCGGGCTGCGCGTTACCCGGCGTCTGCGGGGCAGCGGTGGCCGACGGCGGGGCGATGGCACGTCGGCGAGTCTGGGGTACCGGCTCGGTCTCCTCCAACTGGACATACAGATAGCGCCGACCGGTCTGCGTGTCGCGCCGGATCTCCTGGAACCGCACGTGGAGAACCGTCGCCGCCGGATACCGCACCTCCTGCCGGTCCGGGTGCCGGGAGAAGGGGGCGACGTCCCGGGCCGTGGACCGGGCCACGGCGAACAGGACCGGGTACCGGCCATTCGACCCGTCCTCCTGCCCGAGCACACCGGAGAGCACGGCCTCCTCGCCGCGCCTCGCCATATGGAACTCCGGCAGGCTGACCGCGTGCAGTTCCTCCGGCAGCCCCTCGGAGAGATCACCGGCCACCCATGTGCCCCACCACACCGGCGCGTTCACCGGCGGCAGCGCCATCAGCGCGTCGCCCGCCATGCCCAGATGCAGGGGAATCTCCGCCGCGAGCTCGGCGGCGAGCCGGTCGGTCAGCCGCAGCAGGCTCTCAAGGGCCTCGTCACGCCTCTTCCCATCCGGGAGGGACTGAATCCTGACGGCGGCGTCGGCGAAGTCCTGGTCGCGCAGGAGCAGCAGCGGGAAGTCAGACTTCCGCGTTCGGACCGCCTGCCGGACTACGGACTTGGCCTCCTGCCTCAGCTGCTCCGTCCCGTCCGGCTGGAGCGAATCGGCGAACCGCGCCCTGACCAGCGCCGCGTCCGGGCCCGAGAGCAGATACAGAGGCAGGACGTCCCCCTCGCGGAGGATGTCCGGTACCGAACCACCATGCCGCTGCCGCCACAGCTCCAGTGCCGCATGCCGCGCGTTGCCGTCCGGGCCGGGGGAGTCCGGCGCCCCGCTCAGCGCCTTCCAGATGCCGCTGATCTCACCCCCGGCGGCCAGTTCGGTGAACCGCCCGGTGAACTGGTGGTACAGCGCGTGATGGGGAAGGTAGAGCGTCTCCATGAAGGCATCGGGATCACGGTTCTTCCGCGGTGCCAGAAACGTGGCGAACGAGCTGTATGTATGGGCCGCGTCATCCCAGAACTCCACGCCGGAGTCGAAGAGGCCGGGCTCAACCTCGTGGGAGGCCTCGATGATCTCGAACAGCGAGCGGCTGTAAGTGGGCAGGCACCAGCCGAGCAGGGCCTCGCGCAGCCGCAGCATCTCCTCGTCCGACGCTCCGGTCTCGTCGCGGTAGGTGCTGAGCAGATGCGTCACCCCGCCGGCCTGACCCGTGACCAGCGGGAAGCCACGGGTTTCGTGGATTTCGCGGTACCAGGGGCCGTTCTTGTCCACCGGCTGCGGGACAGACGTTTGTGGGTACTGAGACGCGATGGCGCCCCACAGTGCACGCATGACCTCGTGCAGCGTCATCCCGGAGTCCGGATCCCGAAGGCTGCGCATCTTCCGACGGGCGGTGTCCGGCGTCTCGCCCGGAAAGAACACCTGTGCGGCCCGGTCACGGCCGAGGCTCCGGGTGAAGTGGTGATACAGGGAACTGACGGCCTCCCGGGCGGTCTCCTTCACCTCGGGATCCGCGGCCAGCATCATTCCCAGGCGCTTCTCGAACGTCACCGCCAGGCTCTCCCACGCGGGGTCGGTGTACGAGCCGCTGAACCGGGCGCCCTGCCTGGCCGGGTCCAGAAGAGCCGCGCGGGCCTTCTCCGCGGCGAGAGCGCTCGGATCCTGCGGCTCGGCCTCCCGCCACCTCGGCTCCGGCATTCCAGGGGCACTGTAGATCTCGGGTTCGGCCCTTTTGGGCGAGATGAAGAGCCCGGTGGGGGGTGCGAGAGTGCCGCGCCTGCTCCAGGTGGCCGCCTGTTGAGAAGGAGCGGCCGACCCCTCGGCACCCGACTGACACGCGATCATCAGCACGCGTACCTGGCCGGGGACACGCAGACTCTCCATCACTTGCCCGATATGACGGCCGACCTGTGTGCCGTCCACTCTCTTCAGGCCGTACCGCGTCATCGCCATGAAGGACTTGTTGTCGCTGTGCGATACCCAGACGCCCGTGTTCTTCACCGGCCAGGGCAGGGGTCGGCGATCTCCCGCCTTCCCCGTGTCGACGTCATACACTCGGTATTTCCGCGCTTCGCGCAGGCGAGGGAATTTGCCCTTCTCCTTCAGCCACATCGGCAGGTCGATGGAGGCCATGCCGAACCAGCGGCCGTCCCGGGTGCGCAGTTGCCGGGTGACGATCTCACGATCCCACTCCTGCGCCAGCGGCTGCGGGACCTCCTCCAAGGTTCGGTGCATATACCGCCTGCCGGTCGCCCCGTCGCGGCGGAGCTCACGGCGGATCTCCCGCAGCACCGTCTTCGAGGGGTACAGCACGGTGCGCTCGGCGGGCCTGCGGGCCAACGGGGAGACATCCCGGCCGGTGGAGTCCACCACCTCCCACAGTACCGGGTAACCCTCCCTCTTCTCGGCGGCCGGATCCAGCAAGGAGGCGAGCGCTGTCTCACGGTGCGTCGTCGCATGGTGCAGCCTCGGCACGCTCACCGTCCGCCACTTCCCACCGCCGTGCTGCGCCCCGTCCAACGGCCCGGACTCCCACGACGCCCACCACACCGGTCCGCTGACCGGCGGGAGCACCGCCGCCGCCTCAGCCGCCATCTCCGCGTGCGCCCGCAGTTCACCATGAAGCCCGTCCACCAGCTCGACGGCCCGCTCCTCGAGCTTGCCACGGACATCCGCCAGTGCGTCCTCGGCCCCGGGATCCCCGAGGAGCCCCTCCGCGACCTGTACCAGATCCCGGAACCGCCAGTCCCGCAGGAACAGCAGCGGCAAGGACTCCCTCAACGCGCCGCCCCCAAACGCCTGCGCCACCAGCGAGCGCGCCTTCTCCCACAACTCCGCCTTGACCTCAAGCTGGTCGGGCGCGTCGGGACCGGCCAGGAACTTCTCGTCGAGCAGCCGCACGTCAACCCCACTGGCCAACTGCAACGCCGCCGCGTGTCCCTCCTCGACATTCCCGCCCAGCAGCCCGAGCGAGCGATGGCGCTGTGTCCACGCTCTGAGGGCCTCGCGCCGCTCCCGCCGCGCCGCCACCCCCGGACCGCTCACATCGGTGCCGTCGAGGTATCCCGACTCGATCAGATCCCTGATCTCCTCGGCACGGTCGTCTCCGATGACTTTCGGGGCGAACCAGTCCGCTCGCGCGAGATACATCCGCTCATGAGGCATGTGCAGGGCGCTGTCATCCCAGCCCCCCCGACTGACCGGGCTGAGGGACCCGTCCACCCATGCGTAGATGCGGGCTGCCTCGACCACCTTGTCCGGCTCGGTCTCCTCGCGCACCCCGGCCCGGTGGGAGGCGGCGAGGATCTCCACCAGTGTGTGATCGCCGGCCTCGGGCAGGATCCAGCCCATCATGGCTTCCCGGAACCGAAGCACCTCACCATCAGGCACGTTCAGGAACTGGTGGACCATGAGCAGCCACTCGACATCCTCGGCCGGGCCCGGCCCCACCGGGAAACCAAGCCGGTCGTGCAGCTCCTCCAGGGCGTCCGGGCTGTGCGGCTGCACCCTGCGGGGCCGCAGGCGCAGGCCCCGCGGATTCAACTCGGGCTTATCCGTCCACAGCCGGGTCAGCGTGGTCCTCCCGGAGCCGCTGGCGCCGTATGCGAAGGCGTCCATCAGCTCCCGCAGGGTGGCGTCGCCATCGGGATCCAGCAGGCGGTCCATCTCACGCCGCGGGTCCTTCGCCCGGGGAAGGAACGTCGCCGCCACATGACCCTTCCTGTAGTACGTGGTCAGCAGGTCATAAAGGCTCTGGACCGCTCCCCGCGCCTCCTCGATCAGTTTCGGGTCCTCGGCCAGCACCCGCCCGAGCGCCCGCTCGTACCCCCTGCTCAGCTCCTTCCACTTGGCGTCGGTGTAGAAGGCGCCGAACCGCGGCGCCGGAGAGTCCTCGTCGCTCCGGGGTGAAGGGGGCGCGTTCCAGTGTTCATCCCCCGGCGGGACCGACGGCGCCGCGGACAGCACCACTCCCGCCCGCGGAGCCGACCCCGAAGCCGCGGAGGCCGGACGGTACACCCGCCAACCCCGGGCATCACCCCTGGCACTCTCCCGCAGATGCACACCACCCGGCTTACCACCCTCACCAGGCGGAGCCGCAAACCCACGATCAGGCACATACACCGTCAGACCCGTACGATCCGCGGCCGCCTGCAACTCCGCGTCCTCAA
>NZ_JBWKKP010000057.1:0-6000 GCF_056431485.1 Streptomyces sp. NPDC045899 | reverse complement strand
ACCACATCCACCCGCTCCAGCGACGGCGCACCCTCCACCCCACGCAGCACATCCTCAAGACGCCAGTCCACGAACTCCGACAACGCCTCACCACACGCCGCGACCTCCGCCGCGAACACCGGCGAAGAGTCCAGCAGACCGACCGCCATCCCCTCCCACTGCGCACCCTGACCCGGGAACACGAACACCGGCTTGGCACCGGGCGTGGCACGGCCCTCGACGACCACCGGGGACGGCTCGCCGAGCGACAGCGCGGTCAGCCCGGCGAGCAGCTGGTCGCGGTCGGTGGCCGCCACCACACCGCGGTGTTCCAGATGGGCCCGGGTGGTGGCCGTGGAGAAGCCGAGGTCGGCCGGGGACAGGTCCGGTCGCGCCAGCGCGTGCGCGCGGAGCCGGTCGGCCTGGGCGCGCATCGCGGCCGCGGTGCGTCCGGACACCGTCACGGGGACGGCGGTCAGCGGACGCGGCGCGGCGGTGTCCTCGGCGGGCTCCTCGGCCGGGGCCTCCTCCAGGATGATGTGGGCGTTGGTGCCGCTCACCCCGAACGAGGACACCGCGGCGCGGCGTGGCTTCTCCCCCACGGCCCACTCCCGGGCCTCGGTCAGCAGCGCGACCTCGCCCGCCTCCCAGTCGATGTGCGGCGAGGGCGCGTCCACGTGCAGGGTCCGCGGCAGCTGTCCGTGCCGCATCGCCATCACCATCTTGATGACACCGGCCACGCCCGCGGCCATGGAGGTGTGGCCGATGTTCGACTTGATGGACCCCAGCCACAGCGGATCGCCGCCACGTTCGCGCCCGTAGGTGGCGAGCAGCGCATGGGCCTCGATCGGGTCACCGAGGACGGTGCCGGTGCCATGACCCTCGACCGCGTCCACCTCGGACGCCGAGAGCCCGGCGTTGGCCAGCGCCTGCCGGATCACCCGTTCCTGCGACGGGCCGTTCGGCGCGGTCAGACCGTTGCTCGCACCGTCCTGGTTCACCGCGGTACCGCGGATCAGTCCGAGGATCTTCCGGCCGTTGCGCCGGGCGTCGGACAGCCGCTCCAGCACCACCAGACCCAGACCGTCGGAGAAACCGGTCCCGTCGGCCGACGCCGCGTACGCACGGCAGCGGCCGTCCGGGGAGACGGCCTGCTGGCGGCTGAACTCGGCCAGCAGGAACGGCCCGGACATGACGGTCACCCCGCCGACGAGGGCCATGGAGCACTCGCCCGCGCGCAGCGCCTGGGTGGCCATGTGCAGGGCGACGGCGGAAGAGGAGCACGCGGTGTCGACCGACACCGCGGGGCCCTCCAGACCGAACACGTAGGAGATACGGCCGGAGGAGACGCTGGCCGCCCCGCCGGTCAGCTGCAGTCCCTCGATCTGCGGCAGGCTGCCCGCGGGCGCCGTGCAGTAGTCGGTGGTGCCGACGCCGCAGAAGACGCCGGTGTCACTGCCGCGCAGCGACGTCGGGTCGATGCCCGCGTCCTCGAACGCCTCCCACGACGCCTCCAGCAGCAGCCGCTGCTGCGGGTCCATGGCCAGCGCCTCGCGCGGGCTGATCCCGAAGAACTCGGCGTCGAACTCGGCGATCCCGTCGAGGAACCCGCCGCCGCTGGTGGACACGGCGCCGGGCCGGCGCATGCTCGGATCGTAGATCCGCTCCGGGTCCCAGCCACGGTCGGTGGGCAGTGCGCTGACGGCGTCGCGCCCCGACGACACGAGCTCCCACAGCTCGTCCGGGGAGGTGACACCGCCGGGGTAGCGGCAGCTCATGCCGACGATGGCCAGCGGCTCGCTGGCGTTGGCGAGCAGTCGTTTGTTGAGCTGGCGGAGTCGGTCGGTCTCCTTGAGGGATTTCCGGAGCGCCTCGATGAGCTGGTTCTGATCGGTGGCCATGTCTATTCCTTCGTCTCCAAGCCCATTGCGGCGACGGCGTTCCCGGCGGGGGTCATGCGAGGTCCTCCTGAGCCATCCGGATCAGGGCTTCCGCGTCCATGTCCTCGAACGACGCGGTCTCCCCGTCCTCGCCGACCTCCTCCGGCGGGTCGCTGTCCGCCAGTTCGCGCAGGGTGCCGAGCAGCCCGGCCCGGCGCAGCCGGTCGATGGGGATCGACACCAGCAGCGCGCGGATCTCGTCCTCCTCGGACCGCGGCCTGGCGGCCCCGTCCGGAACGATCTCCGGCAGCAGGTGGCGGGCGATGGCCGCCGGGCTGGGGTGGTCGAACACCACAGTGGCGGCCAGCCGCACACCGGTGGCCTGAGTGAGCCGGTTGCGCAGTTCGACGGCGCTCAGCGAGTCGAAGCCGAGCTCCTTGAAGGCGCGTTCGGGGTCGACGGAAGCCGCCGAGGCGTGTCCGAGCACCGACGCCACCTGGGCCTGGACCAGTTCGAGCACGATTCGCTCACGGTCCGCCTCCGGCACTCCGGCCAGCCGCTGGGCCAGCGCCGCGGCACCGGTGTCGACCGTCCGGGCCGGGGTGCGGACCAGGCCGCGCAGCAGCGGCGGCAGCATTCCGGCGCGCGCCTGGGCACGCAGCGCGGCCGTCTCCAGCCGCACCGGCGCCACCACGGCCGCGTCCACGTCCAGCGCCTGGTCGAACAGGGCGAGTCCGGTCTCGGCGGTGAGCGCGCTCATGCCCATGCGCTCGAGCCGGGCGAGTTCTTCCTGGCCCAGCTGGGCGGCCATGCCCGCGGCCTCCGACCACAGACCCCACGCCAGCGACGTGGCAGGCAACCCCACCGCACGACGCGACGCCGCCAACGCATCCAACGCACCATTCGCCGCCGCGTAGTTGGCCTGCCCAGGGCTGCCCATGAGCGACGCCACCGAGGAGAACAGTACGAACGCCGACAGGTCCATGCCGGCGGTCAGCTCATGCAGATGCCATGCCGCGTCCACCTTCGGCCGCATCACCCGCTCGACCTGCTCCGGCGACAACGACTCGACCACACCGTCATCCAGCACACCGGCCGCGTGCACCACACCCGTCACCGGACGACCCACCGACCCCAGCGCAACAGCCAACTGCTCACGATCGGACACATCACACGCGACGACCTGCGCCCGGCAGCCCAGACCCTCCAACTCCGCCACCAACGCGGCGGCACCATCGGCCTCCGGACCCCGACGACTCAGCAACAACAGATCACGCACACCATGCACATCCGCCAGATGACGGGCGAACAACGCACCCAGACCACCCGTACCACCGGTCACCACCACCGTGCCCTCCGGGCCCAAGGGCGCCGGAACGGTCAGGACGACCTTGCCGACGTTGAGGCCCTCGCGCAGGTGGCGCAGCGCCTCACGGCCCTGCCGCACGTCCCAGGTACGGATCGGCGCGAACTCCAGGACACCCCGCCGGAACAGGGCCACGATCTCGGTCAGCAGCTCACCCAGCCGCCGCGGCCCCGCCTCCCACAGGTCGAAGGCGCGGTACGCGACATCCGCGCGCTCCGCCGTGACCGCCTCTGCGTCACGGATGTCGGCCTTGCCCATCTCCACGAACCGGCCGCCGCGCGGCAGCAGGTCCAGGGAGGCGTCCACGAACTCGCCCGTGAGCGAGTTGAGCACCACATCCACCCCGGCGCCCTGGGTGACCTCCAGGAAGGCGTCCCGGAAACCGGTCTCGCGTGAGGTGGCGATGTGGTCGCCCGCGACACCGGCGGCCCGCACCACCTCCTGCTTGGACGGACCGGCCGTGGCGAACACCTCCGCGCCGAGGTGCCGGGCGATCTGCACGGCGGCCGTACCCACACCACCGGCGGCGGCGTGCACCAGCACCCGCTCCCCCGCACGCAGTCCGGCCAGGTCCACCAGGCCGTAGTAGGCGGTCGCGTAGGCCACCGGTACCGAGGCCGCCTGGGTGAACGACCACTCCTCCGGCATGGGCGCGACCAGCGCCCGGGGCGCGACGGCCACCGGGCCGAAGGACTCCATCACGATCCCGAACACCCGGTCGCCCACGGTGAGGTCGGTGACCTCGGGACCGGTCTCCAGCACCACACCGGCCGCCTCGGCGCCCAGCGGTACGTCGTCGGGGTACACACCGAGCGCGATCAGCACGTCCCGGAAGTTCACGCCCGCGGCACGGACGCCGATCCGCACCTCGTCGGCGGCGAGGGGACGACGAGCGTCGGAGGCGACGACCTCCACGTCCTCGAGTGAGCCCTTGCGCGTGACGGACAGCCGCCAGGTGTCATCGGCGGGAGCGACGGCCGCGTTCAGCCGCGGCGCGAACGTCTGGTCGCCACGGACGGCGAGCTGCGGTTCGTCCCCGTCGAGCACTCCGGCCCAGTCCGGCTCGTCGCCGTCCAGGTCGACCAGGACGAAGCGGTCCGGATGCTCGGACTGGGCGCTGCGCAGCAGGCCCCACACCGCGGCCTGCGCGGTGTCCGGCGCTTCGCCACCGACGGACACCGCGCGCCGGGTGACCACGACCAGCCGGGCCTCGCCCAGCCACTCACTGGCCAACCAGCGCTGCACCAGCGCCAGCGCGCCCGCGGCGGCCTCCCGTGCGGCACCGGCCACCTCGCCGTCGGGGGTGTCGACGGCGGCCAGCACCAGCCCCGGCGCGGACGCGCCGTCGGCGAGGGCCGTCTCCAGCGCGGCCAGGTCCGGGAACCGGTCGCCGGTGGCGGCCAGTGCGCCGAGCACGGCCGCCCGGACGGGCTGCTGCCCCGCGCCGACCGCGACCGGGGACCAGTCGAGCCGGTAGACCGACTGACGGCCGCCGTGCCGCAACCGCTCGAGCTGGGCCGGGTCGACCGGACGCATGTCCAGCCGGGCCAGGCTCAGCACCGGCTCCCCGTGCTCACTGACGACGTCGAGGCCGAAGGCCGTCTCGTCCACCCGCCGCATCCGGACGCGTACCCGCGACAGTCCGCTCCGCCCGGTGCGCACACCGGACCAGGAGAACGGCAGGAAGGCGGTGTCCCTGGGCCCGTCGTCCTGGAGAAGACCCGAGTGCAGCGAGGCGTCGAAGAGCGCCGGGTGGATACCGAAGCCCTCGCCGCCGGTGTCACCGGGCAGGGCGACCTCGGCGTAACAGTCGCCGTCGACCTGCCACGCCGCGCGCACCCCCTGGAACAGCGGCCCGTAATCGAAGCCGAGCTCGGCCATTCCCGCGTAGAGCACGTCCGCGGTCATCTCGGTGCCACCGGCCGGCGGCCACTGTGCCGGGAACCACGACGACACCGGTGTGGTGTCCTCCGCGGCCAGCCAGCCGCGGGCGTGGCAGGTCAGCTCGGGCTGCTCGTCGTCCCCGCCCTCGGGACGGGCGAACACCGCCACTTCACGCCGGCCGTCCTCACCGGCCGGACCGACGGTGACACGCAGCTGCGCGGCGGAGTCCTCCTCCAGCAACAGCGGGGATTCCATCACCAGTTCGTCCACCACCGGGGCGCCCACGCGGCGACCGGCGACGGATGCCAGCTCCACCCAGGCCGTACCGGGCACGATCACCGCACCGAGCACGACGTGGTCACGCACCCAGGGCTGGGTCTCGGTGGAGAGGCGGCCGGTGAAGAGCCACTCGTCGCGGTCCCCCAGCTGAACGGAGGCGGCCAGCACGGGGTGCTCGACCTCATCGAGACCGGCGGCCGCGACATCACCCCGCGCCGACGGCATCAGCCAGTAGTTCTCGCGCTGGAAGGCATAGGTGGGCAGATCGACGGACCGAGCCCCGGTGTTGGCGTAGAAGGCGGTCCAGTCGACTTCCAGGCCCGCGGTGTGGGCACGGCCGAGGAAGGCGGCGAACGTGTCGCACTCGGCGTGCTTGGCACGCAGGGCAGGAAGGAACGCGGCCTCGGAGTCGTCCTCAACGGACTGACGGGCCATGGCGGTCAGGACGGCGTCCGGGCCCAGCTCCAGGAACCGCCGCACACCGAGGTCCCAGAGTGTCGCCACACCATCGGCGAAGCGCACCGCCTGCCGCACATGACGCACCCAGTACTCGGCATCAAAGCCCGTCACCAGCTCGCCCGACACGTTCGAGACCACCGGGATACGGGGCTC
>NZ_JBWKKP010000056.1:0-6534 GCF_056431485.1 Streptomyces sp. NPDC045899 | reverse complement strand
ACGGGTGGTTTCCTGGACACCGGCACCATGGATGCCGGGTACTGGTACCGGAATCTGCGTGGCCAGGTCGGCTTCGAACCCGCCGTCCGCGCCCTCATCGACAAGGGCATGGGCTGCTTCGTCGAGATGTCGCCGCACCCGGTGCTCACCATGGCGGTCGACGAGACCGTCGAGGCACGGGACGCGGCGGGCCGGGTGGCCGTCGTCGGCTCCCTGCGCCGTGACGAGGGCGGACTGCCCCGCTTCCTGCTCTCGCTCGGCCAGGCCCATGTCGCGGGTGTCCGCGTCGACTGGCAGGCCGTGTACGCCGGAACGGACGCGCACCGCGTGGACCTGCCCACCTACGCCTTCCAGCGCGAGCGGTTCTGGCTCACCCCGTCCGCGCAGGGCGGCGACGCCGTGGCGGCCGGACAGGACCGGATGCGCCACCCGGTCCTGGCGGCGGCCGTGCAGGTCGGTGACCGTGACGAGTGGGTGTTCACCGGCCGCTTCGCCACCGAGTCCCAGCCGTGGGTCAACGACCACATGGTGCTGGGCACGGTCATCGTGCCAGGCGCCGCGCTCGTCGAGCTTGTCCTCGCCGCGGGCCGCCACCTCGGCTGTGAACTCCTCGACGAGCTGGTCTTCGAGGCACCGCTGACCCTCGAGGAGAGCTCCGCCCGGCACATCAGGGTCACCGTCGGCAGGCCCGGCGAGGACGGCCGCCGTGAGGTGGCCCTCCACTCCCTGTCCGAGACCGCCACCTCCGCGACCGAAGAGGACGGCGAACGGCGGATCGTCCGGCACGCCCGCGGCTGGCTGGCCCCGGAAGCGGGTGTCACCACGCCCTTCCCGGCTGCCTGGCCGCCGGTCGCGGCCGTCGAGTCCTCCGCCGACGCCCTCTACGAGCGACTGGCCGACGCCGGACTCGAATACGGCCCGCTGTTCCAGGGCGTACAGACCGTATGGCGCAGCGGCTCCGAGGTGTACGCCGAGGTGGCCCTGCCGGAGGACACCGCCGTCGACGGCTTCGCCATCCACCCGGCGCTGTTCGACGCGGCGCTGCACCCCAGCATGCTCGACAAGGACCCCGGCTCCGCCCCCGACCTGCCGTTCTCCTGGTCCGGAGTGCGCTTCGGACGTCCCGCCACCTCACGGGTGCGGGTCCGCGTCGGCGGCGCGGGCGAATCCGCCTTCCGCGTCGACATCGCCGACGAGAACGGCGAGCTGGTCGCCGCCGTCGACAGCCTCGCCGTACGTCCCGTGGACCCGGCGCAGCTGACGGGCGCCCGCGGTGAGCAGAACGCGCTGTTCCAACTGGACTGGGCGCCGGTCACCGGCACCCCCTCACCCGGTCGTGTCGTGGTCCTCGGCGACCTCGACGCCCCGGGCGAGCGCTACGCCGACCTGCCCGCCCTGGAGGCCGCGCTCGCCGACGGCGCCCCCGGCCCCGACCTGGTGCTCGCCGCGATCCGGACCCCGGCCACCGACGACGCCGCCCAGGCCGTCCACGAGGTCGCCGAGCACAGCCTCGCGCTGGCCCAGCGGTGGCTGGCCAGCGAATGGCTGGGCGAGGCCACCCTCGTGGCGGTGACCCGGCGCGCGGTCGCCGTCGGCGCCGAGTCCGTGGATCTGGCCCAGTCACCGGCCTGGGGACTGCTGCGCAGCGCCCAGACCGAGCACCCCGGCCGCTTCGTCCTCGTCGACACCGACGAAGGCGAGCAGCCCGACTGGACCGCCCTGACCGGTCTCGACGAACCGCAGCTCGCCGTGCGCGGCGGCGCCCTGCTGGCGCCCCGGCTGGCCCGCCCGGCCGCCGGGCCCTCCGGTGACGCATGGCGGCTGGGCAGCTCGGAGAAGGGCTCCCTGGAGAACCTCACGATCCTGCCTTCCGACGGCACCCGCGCACTGGGCGTCGGCGAGGTCCGCGTCTCCGTCCGGGCCGCCGGGCTCAACTTCCGCGACGTGCTCATCGCGCTCGGCATGTACCCCGGCGAAGCCCCGCTGGGCAGTGAGGCCGCGGGCGTGGTGCTCGAAGTCGGCTCCGGCGTCACCGACCTCAAGCCCGGTGACCGGGTGTTCGGCCTGGTGATGGACGCCTTCGGCCCCGTCGCCGTCGCCGACCGCAAGACCGTGGCGCCGATGCCGGACCACCTCACCTTCGCCGAGGCGGCCGCGATCCCCGTCGTCTACCTCACCGCGTACTACGGTCTGGTCGACCTGGCCGACCTCCAGGCGGGCGAGAGGATCCTGGTGCACGCCGCCGCCGGCGGTGTCGGCATGGCCGCCGTCCAGCTGGCCCACCACTTCGGCGCCGAGGTCTTCGCCACGGCCAGCCCGGCCAAGTGGCACGCCGTGCGCGCCCTGGGCGTGCCGGCCGAGCGCATCGCCAACTCCCGCGAGCTGGGCTTCCGCGACGCGCTGCACCAGGCCACCGACGGCTCGGGTGTGGACGTCGTCCTGAACTCCCTGGCGGGCGAGTTCGTCGACGCCACTCTCGAACTGCTGCCGCGCGGCGGTCGCTTCATCGAGATGGGCAAGACCGACATCCGCGACCCGGAGGCCATCGCGCGCCAGTGCGCCGGTGTCCGCTACCGGTCCTACGACCTCATGGAGGCGGGGCCGGACCGCATGCAGGAGATGCTGGTCGCCATCGCCGACCTCTTCCAGCGCGGAATGCTGTCGCCCTCGCCGATCCGCGCCTGGGACGTCCGCCGGGGCCAGGAGGCGTTCCGGTACCTGCGCGAGGGCCGCAACGTCGGCAAGGTCGTGCTGACCGTTCCGGCGCCGCTGGACCCCGAGCGCACCGTGCTGATCACCGGTGGCACCGGCGGTCTCGGCGCGCTGTTCGCCAAGCACCTCGTCACCCGCCACGGCATCCGCCACCTGCTGCTGGTCAGCAGGCGCGGCCCGGAGGCCGAGGGCGCCGCCGAACTGGTCGCCGAACTCGAGGCACTCGGCGCGCGGGCTCGTGTGGCCGCCTGCGACGTGGCCGACCGGGAGCAGGTGGCCGGTCTGCTCGACGCGCTCGACCGCCCGCTCACCGCCGTGATCCACACCGCCGGTGTGCTGGCCGACGGCGTCATCGAATCGCTGACCCCCGAGCAGCTGCGCCACGTCATGCGGCCCAAGCTGGACGCGGCGTGGCACCTGCACGAGCTCACCTCGCGCATGGACCTCTCGGCGTTCGTGCTGTTCTCCTCCGCCGCCGGGCTCCTCGGCAACGCCGGTCAGGCCAACTACGCCGCCGCCAACGCCGCCGTGGACGCTCTCGCCGCACAGCGCCGTGCCGCCGGACTGCCTACCCTCTCCCTGGCATGGGGCCTGTGGTCCGACTCCACCGGGATGACCGGAGAGCTGGACGAGGCCGACCTCGCCCGGATGGAGCGCACCGGTATCGGCGCCATCTCCGGTGAACTCGGCCTGGAACTCTTCGACCAGGCCCTCGACTCCGAGAGCGCCCTGCTGGCCCCCGTCCGGCTGGACCCCGCCGCACTGCGCGCCCAGGCCCGGGCCGGCCTGCTGCCCGCCCTGCTGCGTGGCCTGGTGCGCGCCCCCGCGCGCCGCGCCGACAACGCCCGCTCGCTGGAGCGGCGGCTCGCCGGAGTGCCCGAGGCCGACCGCGAGCAGGTCGTGGTGGACCTGGTGCGCACCCAGGTCGCCTCCGTGCTCGGCCATGCCTCGGCCGCGTCCATCGACCCCGAACGCACCTTCAAGGAGCTCGGCTTCGACTCCCTCGCCGCGGTCGAGGTGCGCAACCGGCTCAGCCAGGTGGCGGGCATCCGCCTGCCCGCGACGCTGGTGTTCGACCACCCCACCCCGATCGAGGCGGCCCGGCTGATCCTCGGTGAGGTCGGCGGAGGCCCCGCGGCCCAGCGGCCCTCACCGCTCGATGAGGAGCTCCAGCGGCTCGAGGCGGTTCTGATCACCCTGTCCGAGCAGGAGCAGCAGCTGGCCGGTGCGGAACCGCGGCTGCGCTCGCTCAGCAACCGGCTGAAGACCCTGCTGGGCGCCACCGGCGGCAGCCACGACACCACCGAAGACACCCTCGAAGACGACCTCGACTTCGTCTCCGACAGCGAGATGTTCGACCTGATCGACAAGGAGCTCGGATCCGCATGACCGGCAAGACAGACGACGGCGCGAGCGGATCGAACGGATCGAGTGGATCGGGCGGATCGATGAGCGACGAGCAGAAGCTGCGCAGCTATCTGCGCCGGGTGACCTCCGAACTGCGCACGGCCAACCGGCGGGTGCGCGAGCTGGAGCAGCGCGATGTGGAACCGATCGCGATCGTCGGCATGAGCTGCCGCTTCCCCGGCGGGGTGGCCTCGCCGGAGGAGCTGTGGGAGCTGGTGTCCCAGGGCCGTGACGCGATCGGCCCGTTCCCCACCGACCGCGGCTGGGACCTCGAGCGGCTCTACGACCCCGACCCCGAGCGCCCGGGCAGCGCGTACGCCACCGAAGGCGGGTTCGTCGACACCGTCCCCACCTTCGACGCCGACTTCTTCGGGATCAGCCCGCGCGAGGCGCTGGCCATGGACCCGACCCAGCGGCTGACGCTGGAGACGGCGTGGGAGGCGCTGGAGGACGCGGGCATCGACCCGACGACCCTGCGGGGCAGCGACACCGGTGTGTTCGCGGGCACCGTCTCCTCCGACTACGGCCCGTCGACTCTGCCCGAGCTGGAGGGGTTCCGGGTCACCGGCACCCAGAGCAGTGTGATGTCCGGCCGGGTCGCCTACAGCCTCGGCCTGGAGGGACCCGCGGTCTCGATCGACACCGCCTGCTCCGCGTCCCTGGTGGCGCTGCACCTGGCCGCGCAGGCGCTGCGCGCGGGTGAGTGCTCGCTCGCGCTCGCCGGCGGCGTCACGGTGCTGGCCGGACCGTTCCTGTTCGTCGAGTTCAGCCGTCAGCGCGGGCTGGCCCGTGACGGGCGCTGCAAGGCGTACTCTGCGTCGGCCGATGGCACCGGCTTCTCCGACGGCGTCGGCCTGGTGGTGCTGGAGCGGCTGTCGGACGCGAAGCGCAACGGCCGCCGCATCCTGGGTCTGATCCGCGGCAGCGCGGTGAACCAGGACGGTGCGAGCAACGGTCTGACGGCGCCGAACGGTCCGTCGCAGGAGCGGGTGATCCGCCAGGCTCTGGCCAGCGCCGGGCTCAGCCCGGTCGAGGTCGACGCCGTGGAGGGCCACGGGACGGGTACGAAGCTGGGTGACCCGATCGAGGCCCATGCCCTGCTGGCCACCTATGGCCGCGATCGCGATGGCGATCCGCTGTGGCTGGGCTCCATCAAGTCCAACATCGGTCATACGTCGGCGGCGGCCGGTGTGGCGGGTGTGATCAAAATGGTGATGGCGATGCGGCACGGTGTGCTGCCGCCGACGCTGCACGTGGATGAGCGGTCGCCGCATGTGGATTGGGAGTCCGGCCGTGTCGAGCTGCTGACCGAGGCCCGTGACTGGCGGGTTGAGGGCCGTCCGCGCCGTGCGGGTGTGTCGTCGTTCGGTGTGAGCGGTACCAACGCGCATCTGATCCTGGAGGAGGCTCCGGTCGAGGAGCCCTCCGAGGAGACGGAACCGGTCGAGGTGGTCCGGCCCGCCGGCGCGTTGCCCGTGGTCCTCTCCGGACGGACGGATGGGGCACTGCGGGCCCAGGCGGAGCGGTTGCGTGCGCATCTGCTCTCCCGGCCGGAACTCTCGCTGGTGGACACCGCACACTCGCTGGTCACCTCGCGGGCGCTGCTGGAGCGGCGTGCCGTGGTGGTGGCCGCTGACCGTGAGGAACTGCTCGCCCGGCTGACCGGAGTGGCCTCCGGTGAGTCCGGTGTCGTGGGCAAGTCGGCGTTTTTGTTCACGGGGCAGGGTTCGCAGCGTTCGGGGATGGGTCTGGAGTTGGCCGGGGCGTTCCCGGTGTTCGACCGGGCGTTGTCTGAGGTGTGTGCTGAGCTGGATCCGCGTGTGGGTCGTTCGGTGCGGGAGCTGCTGGGCGCTGAGGCTGCGGTGTTGAACTCGACGGAGTTCACGCAGGTGGTGTTGTTCGCGGTGGAGGTGGCGCTGTTCCGTCTCGCCGAGTCGCTGGGGATCCGTGCTGACTACCTGATCGGGCATTCGGTTGGTGAGATCGCTGCTGCGCATGTGGCGGGTGTGTTGTCTCTTGCGGATGCTGCTGAGTTGGTGGTGGCGCGTGGTCGGTTGATGGGTGGGTTGCCTTCGGGTGGTGCGATGGTGGCGGTTCAGGCCGCCGAGGCTGAGGTCGTCGAGTCGCTGGCTGGTTTTGAGGGCCGGTTGGAGATCGCGGCGGTCAATGGCCCGATGGCCGTGGTGGTGTCCGGTGATGAGGATGCTGCGGAGGAGTGGCTGCAACTGCCGCGGTGGGAGGGACGTAAGACGACTCGGCTTCGGGTGTCGCATGCGTTCCATTCGCCGCGGATGGAGCCGATGCTGGCCGAGTTCCGCATGGTCGCGGAGCGTCTGACCTATGCCGAGCCCCGTATCCCGGTGGTCTCGAATGTCTCCGGTGAGCTGGTCACCACCTTTGATGCCGAGTACTGGG
>NZ_JBWKKP010000055.1:0-7604 GCF_056431485.1 Streptomyces sp. NPDC045899 | reverse complement strand
CCACACACCTCATCGAACACGTCCGCAAACACCGGGAACGCGTCATACAACTCACGCCCCATCCCCAACCGCTGCGCACCCTGCCCCGCGAACAGAAAGGCCGTACGACCCTCCTCATCCGTGACCGTGCCGGGAGTGACACCGGAGATGAGCTGGTCCAGGCCACGGAGGAATTCCTCACGGTCGGCGCCGACCACCGTGGCACGGTGGGAGAACGCCGAACGGCTCAGCGCCAGCGAATACCCCACATCCACCGCCGACAGCTCCGGCCGCGCGGCCACAAACGCCCGCAACCGCTCCGCCTGCCCCCGCAACGCGGCCCCACCACGACCCGACAACACCCACGGCACCACACCCACCGCCACATCGGCCGATCGCTCCGCGAGTGCCTCGTCGGGTTCGACGGGCTCCACAGGCTCGACGGGCTTGTCAGGCGCCTCCTCCAGGATCAGATGGGCGTTGGTACCGCTGATACCGAAGGCCGAGACTCCCGCGCGGCGCGGGCGTTCCGACCGTGACCAGTCCCTGGCCTCGGTCAGCAGCTCCACCTCACCCGCGGACCAGTCCACATGGGGCGTCGGCTCCTTGATGTGCAGGGTCCTGGGCAGCAGGGCGTTGCGCAGCGCCATGACCATCTTGATGACACCGGCGCCACCCGCGGCGCCCTGGGTGTGGCCGATGTTGGACTTGAGCGCGCCCAGCCACAGCGGACGCCCCGCCTCCCGCCCCTGGCCATACGTGGCCAGGATCGCCTGTGCCTCGATGGGGTCGCCCAGCCGGGTGCCAGTGCCATGGGCCTCGACCGCGTCCACCTCGGCCGCCGTCAGCCCCGCGTTCGCCAGCGCCTGCCGGATCACCCGCTGCTGGGACGGGCCATTGGGCGCGGTGAGACCGTTACTCGCACCGTCCTGGTTGACAGCCGAGCCACGCACCAGGGCCAGTACCGGATGGCCGTTGGCCCGTGCGTCGGACAGCCGCTCCAGGAGCACCATGCTGACGCCCTCGCCCCAGCTGGTGCCGTCGGTGTCGGAGGAGAACGCCTTGGAGCGCCCGTCCGGTGCGAGACCGCGCTGACGGCTGAACTCGATGAACAGACTGGGGGTGGACATCATCGTCGTACCGCCCGCCAGCGCCATGCTGCACTCGCCCTGCCGCAGCGCCTGTGCCGCCTGGTGGATGGCGACGAGCGAGGAGGAGCAGGCGGTGTCGATGGTGAGCGCCGGTCCCTCCCAGCCCAGGGAGTAGGCGATCCTGCCGGACACCACACTGGCGGCCTTGCCGGTCAGCAGATAGCCCTCCATGTCCTCGGGTATCTCGCCGAGGTGCGCGGCGTAGTCCTGGCCGGTGCTGCCGACGAACACACCCGCGGTGCTGCCCTTGGTGGTGTGGGGGTCGATGCCCGCCCGCTCCAGCGCCTCCCACGACGTCTCCAGCAGCAGCCGCTGCTGCGGGTCCATGGCCAGGGCCTCGCGCGGGGAGATCCCGAAGAACTCGGGGTCGAAGTGGTAGGCGTCGTAGAGGAAACCGCCTTCCTTGGCGTAGCTCTTGCCGGGGGTGTCGGGGTTCGGGTCGTACAGCTCCTCGACGTTCCAGCCGCGGTCCGTCGGGAACGTGGAGATGACGTCCCGGCCGTCGGCCACCAGCTCCCACAGGTCCTCGGGGCCGCGCACACCGCCCGGTAGCCGGCAGCTCATGGCCACGATGGCGATGGGGTCGTCGTCGACGGGGCGTACGGCGGCCACCACCGTTTCGGTGCGTGCCTCCTCGCCCAGGGCCTCGCGTCGGAGGTGGCCGACGAGGACCGCGGGGGTGGGGTAGTCGAAGAGGAGGGTGGTGGGCAGGCGCAGTCCGGTGGTGGCACCGAGCCGGTTGCGCAGTTCGACGGCGGTGAGCGAGTCGAAACCGACTTCCCGGAAGGCCCGGTCGGCCCCGATGTCGTCGGAGGAGGAGAGCCCGAGCACGGACGCGGCGTGTTCGCGTACCAGGTCCAGCAGGAACGGCTCGCGGTCGGCGGGTGCCAGACCGGCCAGCCGCTCGCCGAAGGAGGTCTCGCCGTCGCCGGTGTCCCCGGTCGCTCCGGTGACGCGTACGACACGCCGGGCGGGTGTCCTGACCAGACCGCGCAGCCAGCCGGGGACGGCCGGCTGCTCGGGGGTACCGCTCGCGGCCCGACGGCGCAGCTCGGCCAGGTCGAGCCGGACGGGGACCAAGGTGGCATCCCCGACGGCCCGTGCCGTGTCGAACAGTGCCATGCCCTCCGCGCTGGGCAGCGGCCGAATGCCGGAGCGCGCCATGCGCTGCACATCGGCGTCGGCCATGTGGCCGCTCATACCGCTGCGCTGTTCCCACAGGCCCCAGGCGAGGGACTGGGCGGCCATACCGTGGGCCCTGCGGTGCTGGGCGAGGGCGTCGAGGAAGGCGTTGGCGGCGGCGTAGTTGGCCTGACCCGCGTTGCCGATGGTGGCGACGACCGAGGAGTACATCACGAACGCGGCCAGGTCGAGCCCGGCGGTCAGCTCGTGGAGATGCTGTGCCGCGTCGGTCTTCGGCCGCATCACCCGGTCCACGCGTTCGGGGGTCAGCGCGTCCACGACGCCGTCGTCGAGGACACCCGCGGCGTGGATGACGGCGGTGAGCGGATGGTCGGCGGGGATCGCGGCGAGGACATCGGCGAGCGACCGACGGTCGGCGGCGTCACAAGCGGCGACGGTGACGGAGGCCCCCGACTCGGCCAGTTCGGAGCGGAGTTCGGACATGCCCTCGGCGGCGGCTCCCCGTCGGCTGAGGAGCAGCAGATGCCGTACGCCGTGCTCGGTCACCAGATGGCGGGCGACCAGTCCGCCGAGGGTGCCGGTGGCGCCGGTGATGAGCACCGTGCCCTCGGGATCCATCCGGCGGTGGTCGCCGGTGTGTTCACCGGTCTCGATGGCCACCCGGCCCAGCCGGGGCACCCTCAGCCGGCCCTCCCGCAGCGCGGACTGCGGCTCGCCCGAGGCCACGGCGTGTGCCAACGCATCCGCCGAATCGCGGTGTCCGTCGAGGTCCACCAGGGCGAACCGGCCGGGACTCTCCGACTGCGCGGAGCGCACCAGACCCCATACGGCGGCGTGGGCCACGTCCGGAACCTCTTCGCCGGGTACGGCCGCGACGGCGCCCCGGGTGATGAACACCAGCCGGGTGGCGCTCAGTCGCTCATCGGACGTCCACGTCTGGATCAGGGAGAGCGCCCGGTGTGCGGCGCTGCGGGCCGCCTGCGCCACCTGGCCGTCCGGCTGGCCATCCCGCTCCGCCGGGCCGCAGGGCACGAGCACGACCTCGGGGGCCCCGGCGGTGGTGTCGTAGGGCACCGCACCCAGGGCGGGGCCGAGCCCCAGTGTGTCCTCGCCGAGCACCGCACAGTCCAGCGGCGGCGCCGTGGACGGATCCGGGGTCCGCACAACGGGCCACTCCAGCCGGAACAGCGACGGGTGGTACGTGTGGCCGCCACCGCTCAGCTCTTCCGCCGTCACGGCACGCGGTACGAGACGCTCGACGGAGGCCACCGGCCGGCCGTCCGGGTCGGCCGCGTCGAGCGCGTAGCCGTCCGGTCCGGCCGGGGTGAGGCGTACGCGCAGCGCCGTGGCGCCGGTGGCGTACAGGGTCAGCCCGCCCCATACGGAGGTGAGCCGCAGTTCCCCACCGTCACCGGGGAGGTCCAGCGCGCCGACCGCCGTCTCCAGCAGGGCCGGGTGGAGGCCGTAGCGCGCGGCATCGGCCTGTTCGTCCTCGGTCAGTCCGACCTCGGCGAAGAGTTGGTCGCCGAGCCGCCACACCGCGACGGCACCGCCGGCCGCCTCGACCGGGACGGCGTCGGCCGGGGGCCACACCGTGAGGTCGAAGGCCGGGGCCCCGGCACCGGTGCCGAGGGTCGCCGTGGCACACCGGGTCCACGGCTCGTCGGGGTCGGCGTCCTCGGGGCGCGCGTGGACACCGAGGGTCCGCGTGCCGTCATCGTCCGGGGCGCCGAGGTGCACCTGGAGCAGCACCGCGCCCTTCTCGGGCAGCACCATGGGCGCGTCCAGCGACAGTTCCCCGATCCGGTCGCAGCCCACCCGGTCACCCGCGTGCAGGGCAAGCTCCACGAAGGCACTGCCCGGCAGGACGGTCAGGCCGGGGGCGGTGCCGTCGGCCGGCCACGCGTGGCTCTGGGCGGAGATCCGGCCGGTGAACAGGTGGCCGTCGGCTCCCGCCAGTGCCACCGCGGCCCCCAGCAGGGGGTGTTCGGCCGCGTCGAGCCCCGCCCTGGCCACATCGCCCGCCGCCACCGGCTTGTCCAGCCAGTAGCGCTGCCGCTGGAACGGATACGTCGGCAGGTCGGCGCCGGGCGCACCCCGTCCGGCGGTCACCGCGGGCAGGGTGAACACCTTCGCCCAGTCGGGTTCGATCCCCTGCGCGTACGCCTCGGCGAACGAGGTGGTGAAGCGCTGCGCGTCGCCCTCCTCACGGCGCAGGGTGCCGACGATGGCGGCGTCCACCCCGCTGTCCTCGACGGTCTGCTGGAGCGACATGGCGAGCATGGGGTGCGGACTGCACTCGATGAACGCCGTGTGGCCGTCGGCCAGCAGCGCCCGGGTGGCCCGCTCGAAGTCGACGGGCTCGCGCATGTTCCGGTACCAGTAGCCGGTGTCCAGCCCGGTGGTGTCCAGCGGGCCACCGGTCACCGTGGAGTAGTACGCGATCCGGGACGGGAGCGGCGCGACACCGGCCACCTCGCGCAGCAGCCGCTCACGCAAGGCATCGACCTGCGGGGAGTGTCCGGCGGTGTCCACACCGGGGACACGGCGGGACTTCACCCCGTCGGCCGCCAGCTCGGCCATGAAGGCGTCCAGCGCCTCGGGGTCGCCGGAGACCGTCACGGTCCCGGGGCTGTTCACGGCGGCGATGCCCAGCCGCTCGCTCCAGGGCACCAGACGCCCGGCCACAGCTTCGGCCGAGGCCAGCACCGACAGCATCCCGCCCTTGCCGCTCAGTTCGTACCACGCCTGGCTCCGCCGGGCCACGACCCGGGCAGCGTCCTCCAGCGAGAGCCCGCCCGCCACGTACGCGGCGGCGATCTCACCCTGTGAATGGCCCACCACGGCGGACGGTTCGATCCCGTGCGAGCGCCACAGCGTGGCCAGGGACACCATCACCGCGAACAATGCGGGCTGGACCACGTCGATGCGGGACAGCGGGGGCGCGTCCGGCTCGCCGCGCAGCACCTCGCGCAACGACCAGTCCAGGAAGGGGTCCAGGGCGTCGGCGCAGCGCTCCAGCTGCTCGGCGAAGACCGGCGAGGAGTCCCACAGCGCAAGCGCCATGCCGATCCACTGCGAGCCCTGGCCGGGGAAGACGAACACGGCCTTCCGGCCGCTGCCGCCCGCCGTGCCCTCGACCACGTTCGGCGCGGTGATGCCCCGTGCCAGCGCGTCGAGCCCGTCGAGCAGCTGCTCCCGGTCGCGGCCGATCACCACACCGCGGTGGGCGAAGGCCGTCCGGGAGAGGGCGAGCGCACCACCCAGCTCCACGAGATCGAGGTCGAGGTCGTCGCCGAAGCGGTGGGTGAGGTGGTCTCGGAGCTCGGCGGCACGTGCGCGCAGCGCCAGCTCGGTACGGCCCGACAGCACCCACGGCAGAACGGCGGCGGAGGTCGCGGGCTCCGGGGTCGCCTGGGACCCGGCAGGTGCCTGCTCGAGGATGGCGTGCGCGTTGGTGCCGCTGATACCGAACGACGACACACCGGCGCGGCGCGGCCGCTCGACGGACGGCCACTCCCGGGCCTCGGCGAGCAGCTCCACGGCCCCCGAGGTCCAGTCGACGTGCGGGGAGGGCTCGCGCACGTGCAGTGTCCTGGGCAGCACACCGTGTCGCAGCGCCATCACCATCTTGATGACACCGGCCACGCCCGCCGCCGCCTGGGGGTGGCCGACGTTGGACTTCAGCGAACCGAGCCACAGCGGACGGTCGTCGGGACGGCCCTGACCGTAGGTGGCCAGCAGCGCCCCGGCTTCGATCGGGTCCCCCAGCGAGGTGCCGGTGCCGTGGGCCTCCACCGCGTCCACCTCGTCGCCGGACAGTCCGGCGTCGGCCAGGGCCTGCCGGATGACCCGCTGCTGGGACGGTCCGCTCGGCGCGGTCAGACCGTTGCTCGCGCCGTCCTGGTTGGTGGCGGAGCCGCGTACCAGCGCCAGCACCTGGTGGCCGTTGGCACGCGCGTCGGACAGCCGCTCCAGCAGGACCATGCCCACGCCCTCGCCCCAGCCGGTGCCGTCGGCGTCCGACGAGAACGCCTTGCAGCGCCCGTCGGGCGACAGCGCCTTCTGGCGGCTCAGCTCGACGAAGATGCCGGGGCTGGACATCACCGTGGCGCCGCCGGCCAGCGCGAGCGAGCACTCGCCCTGGCGCAGCGACTGACAGGCCATGTGCAGGGCGACCAGCGACGACGAGCACGCGGTGTCCACGGTGACCGCCGGGCCCTCCAGGCCGAAGGTGTACGCGATGCGGCCGGACGCCACGCTGGTGGTGCCACCGGTCAGCAGATAGCCCTCGAACCCCTCCGACGCCTCGTCCATCCGCGGGCCGTAGTCCTGGGGCATGGCGCCGACGAAGACACCGGAGGCGCTGCCCTTCACCGAGGCCGGGTCGATACCGGCCCGCTCGAACGCCTCCCACGCGGTCTCCAGCAGGAGCCGCTGCTGCGGGTCCATGGCCTGGGCCTCGCGCGGGCTGATGCCGAAGAAGGCGGGGTCGAACCGATCGGCCTCGTAGAGGAATCCGCCCTCGCGCACATAGCTGGTCCCGTGGCGTGCCGGATCCGGGTCGTACAGCCCCTCCAGATCCCAGCCACGGCTGGTGGGGAAGCCCGCGATGGCGTCCCGGCCCTCACTGACCAGCTGCCACAGCTCCTCGGGGGTACGGACACCCCCGGGCAGGCGGCAGCTCATCGCCACGATCGCGATCGGGTCGTCGTCACCGGCGGTGGCACGCCGGGTGGGCGTGACGGCCGTCGCCGGGGACCCGGCCACGACATCCTGGATGTGGCGGGACAGCGCCAGGGGGGTGGGGTAGTCGAAGAGGAGGCTGCCGGGAAACCGCGCTCCCGTGGCGGAGCCGAGGAGGTTGCACAGTTCGACGGACATGAGCGAGTCGAAGCCCAGGTCCTTGAAGACGGTGTCGGTGTCGACGGCCTCGGGCCTCCGCTGGCCCAGTACCCGTGCGGTGTGGGCGCGGACGAGCTCGAGGGCCACGCGCTCACGGTCGGCGGGGTCGGTGAGGGACGCGAACTCCTGGCGCCATGAGAGCGGTTCACCGGCGGATACGTCCTCCGCCTGGGGCAGCGGGGTGTCCAGCCAGTAGCGCTGGCGTTGGAAGGCGTAGGTGGGCAGATCGACCCGGCGGGCGCCACGGCCTTCGAAGACCCGCTCCCAGTCCACCGTGCCACCATGGGCGTGCAACTGACCGATGGCGGTGTGCAGAGCCTCCACCTCGCCACGGTCCTTGCGCAGCAGCGGGATGAACGCCGCCTCCGGAACACACTCCTGACCCATCCCGGACAACACACCAACCGGCCCCAGCTCCACGAACCG
>NZ_JBWKKP010000054.1:0-10014 GCF_056431485.1 Streptomyces sp. NPDC045899 | reverse complement strand
GACTCCAGCTCCACCGTCTCCCGCAGATTCGTGTACCAATACCCCGCATCCAGACCCACCGTGTCCACCGCCCCACCCGTCACCGTGGAATGGAAGGAGAGGGACGAGGTGCGGGGGCGGATGGGGGCCAGGAGGCCGAGCAGTTCCTCGCGGAGCTCCTCGACCTGCGACGAGTGGGACGCGTAGTCCACCGGCACCAACTTGGCCCGGATGTCCTCGGACTCACAGGCCGCCTGGAGTTCGCGCAACGCCTCCGGCTCACCGGACACCACCACGGAGCCGGGACCGTTGACCGCGGCCAGGGAGATCCGGCCGTCCCACGCCGCGATCCGCTCACGGACCCTCTCGGCGGTCTCCGCCACGGACATCATGCCGCCGCGGCCCGCCAGCCCGCGTGCGATGGCCTGCGACCGCAACGCCACCACCCGGGCACCATCCTCCAACGACAACGCACCCGCCACCACAGCCGCCGCGATCTCACCCTGCGAATGACCCACCACAGCACCGGGCTCCACACCACACGCCCGCCACACCTCAGCCAACGACACCATCACCGCCCACAACGCCGGCTGCACCACATCAACCCGCTCCAACTCCGGACCCTCACCCCGCAACACCCCCGACAGCGACCAGCCCACAAACGCCGACAACGCCGACTCACACTCCGCCATCCGCCCCGCGAACACCGGCGACACATCAAGCAGTTCAACCGCCATCCCCACCCACTGCGACCCCTGCCCCGGAAACACGAACACCGGCTTGCCGACACGGCCCGCGGTGCCCTGGACCACCGCGTCACCGGGTTCGCCACGGGTGAGTGCGGTGAGTCCGGTGCGGAAGTCCTCCGGGGTCCGGCCGACCACGACCGCGCGGTGGTCGAAGGTGGCACGGGTGGTGGCCAGCGAGAACCCCACATCGGCCGGGGAGAGTTCAGGCCGGGCCGCCAGATGTGACAGCAGCCGCTCCGCCTGCCCCCGCAACGCCGACGCGCTCTTCGCCGACAGCGTCCACGCCACCGCTCCCCCGCCCACCGGGGTGACGGAGGGCTCCTCCCCGGCCGTCGACCGCCGCTCCTGTGGGGCCTGTTCGATGATGGCGTGGGCGTTGGTGCCGCTGGCGCCGAAGGCGGACACCCCGGCGCGCCGGACGCGTCCGGTCTCCGGCCACGGGTGCGCCTCCGTGAGCAGTTCCACGGCTCCGGACGACCAGTCGACGTTGGG
This sequence comes from Streptomyces sp. NPDC045899, assembly GCF_056431485.1. Taxonomy (NCBI): domain Bacteria; kingdom Bacillati; phylum Actinomycetota; class Actinomycetes; order Kitasatosporales; family Streptomycetaceae; genus Streptomyces; species Streptomyces sp. NPDC045899. The sequence goes on along the minus strand of NZ_JBWKKP010000054.1, from coordinate 8,794 downwards.
CGACGGCTCCTCGATGTGCAGGGTCCTCGGCAGGACGCCGTGGCGGATGGCCTCCACCATCTTGATGACACCGCCGACTCCGGCGGCGGCCGCGGTGTGGCCGATGTTGGACTTCAGCGAGCCCAGCCACAGCGGATGGCCCGAGGGGCGACGACGGCCGTAGGTGGCGAGCAGAGCCCCCGCCTCGATCGGGTCACCGAGCGAGGTCCCCGTTCCATGGGCCTCGACCACGTCCACATCACCGCCGGTCAGGGTGGCGTTGGCCAGGGCCTGGCGGATCACCCGCTGTTGTGCCCGGCCGTTGGGGGCGGTCAGGCCGTTGCTGGCGCCGTCCTGGTTGATGGCGGAGCCGCGGACGACGGCGAGTACCTCATGGCCGTTGCGGCGCGCGTCGGACAACCGCTCAAGCAGGAGCACTCCGACGCCCTCGCCCCAGGCGGTGCCGTCCGCCGTGGAGGAGAACGCCTGGCAGCGGGAGGAGGCGGAGAGCGCCCGCTGACGGCTGAACTCGATGAAGCCGCCGGGGGTGGACATCACGGTGGTGCCGCCGGTGAGTGCCATCGCGCAGTCGCCCTGGCGCAGCGACTGGCAGGCCATGTGCAGGGCCACCAGGGAGGACGAGCACATGGTGTCGACCGTGACGGCGGGGCCCTCCAGGCCCAGGGTGTAGGCGACCCGGCCGGAGAGGATGGCGCCGGAGGCCCCCATGGACATCTGGCCCTCGAGTCCTTCGGGGAGCCGGGTCAGTCCTCGGGCGTAGTCGAAGTCGGTGGCGCCCATGAAGATGCCGGTGTCGCTGCCGCGCAGGGTTCCGGGGTCGATCCCGGCGCGTTCGAGGGTCTCCCAGACGACCTCGAGCAGCAGCCGCTGCTGCGGGTCCATGGTCAGAGCCTCACGCGGCGATATCCCGAAGAACGCGGGGTCGAACTGGTCGACGTCGTAGAGGAATCCGCCCTGGCGGGCGTAGGTGCGGCCCTCGGTGTCGGGATCGGGGTCGAAGAGGTTGGCGAGGTCCCAGCCACGGTCGGCGGGGAAGTCCCCGATACCGTCACGGCCCTCGGCGACGGCGTCCCACAGGTCCTCGGGGGACCGGATGTCGCCCGCGTAGCGGCAGTTCATCGCGACGATGGCAATGGGCTCGGGCGTCTGGAGATCCTCGATCCGCCGGTGGGCGGCGCGGAGGTGGCCGGTGGCCCGCTTGAGGTAGTCGCGCAGTTTCTTCTCGTTGTCCATCTGTCGTCAGCTCCTCAAGAGGGCCGGAGTGCCGGTGGCGGCCGTGGGGGTCGGGCGGCGGGTCATGAGGCCGTGATGTCCTGTCCCAGCAGCTCGAACATCCCGTCGAGCAGGTCGAACATCTCGTCGTCGGTGGCCGCCTCGATGTCGTCCATGTCCAGTGCGGCGAGGGTGGAGCGGGCACGGTCCAGTGCGGCGAGTGAGGCGATGTCGTCCGCGCCGCCCACGGGATCGCCGTCCGACGGCAGGAGTTCCTCGCGCAGCAGCGCGGCGAGGTCGTCGGTGGTCGGGTAGTCGAAGACGAGGGTGACCGGCAGCCGCAGTCCGGTGGCGGCGTTGAGCCGGTTGCGCAGGTCGACGGCGGTGAGCGAGTCGAATCCCAGCTCCTTGAAGGGCCGTCCGGGCTCGACGGCGGAGGCATCGGCGTAACCGAGCGCGGCCGCCGCCTGTCCGGCCACCAGCTCCGCCAGCGCGGTGTCGCGGTCGGCGGGGCTCAGTTCGGCGAGCCGTCCGCGCAGCGCGCCGCCGCCACCGCTCTCCTCCCGCTCCGGTGCGCCCGGCTCCGCCGCGGTGGAGCGGCCGGCCTCGGGGATGTCGGCCAGCAGCGGCAGGGGACGGGTGGTCGACAGTGCGGGGGCGAAGCGCTCCCAGTCGATGTCGGCCGCCACCAGGAAGGCGTCGCCCCGTGCGACGGTCCGGCTCAGGATCCGGGCCGCCCGTTCGCCGTCCATCGGGGTCACCCCGCGGCGCCGGAGCTGGTCCGCCACCTCACCGTCGATCATGCCGCCCCCGGCCAGCGCGCTCCAGGCCACGGAGGTGGCGGGCAGCCCGTCGGCGCGGCGCGACTGGGCGAGCGCGTCGAGACAGGCATTGGCCGCCGCGTAGTTGCCCTGGCCCGCGGCACCGACGGTGCCCGCGATCGACGAGAGCAGTACGAACGCGTCGAGGTCCAGGTCCCGGGTGAGTTCGTGCAGATGGTGGGCGCCCGCCACCTTGGGGCGCAGCACCCGCTGGAGCTGCTCCGGGGTGAGCGCGTCCACGGTGGCGTCGTCCAGGATGCCCGCGGCGTGCACCACGGCGGTGAGCGGGTGCTCCACCGCGTCGTCGGTCAGGGTGTGCAGCAGACCGGCCAGGGCGTCGCGGTCGCCCACATCGCAGGCGGCGACGGTCACCCGGGCACCGAGCCCGGTGAGTTCGGCGGTCAGATCGGCCGCGCCGGGGGCGTCGGGGCCACGGCGGCCGGCCAGGACCACATGGTGGGCGCCGTCGTGGACGAGGGTGCGGGCGAGACGGCCACCGACACCTCCGGTGCCCCCGGTGACGAGGACGGTGCCGCGGGGGCGCCAGTCCTCACCGGGCGGCGTGGCACCGGCCCGCCGCAGCCGCCGGGCGAGGGTTCCGGACGGGCGGATCGCGAGCTGGTTCTCTCCGTCCTGGCGGGTCAGGGCATCGGTGAGGGCCATGAGCACACCGGTGTCGGCTGTTCCGGGCAGGTCGATCAGACCGCCCCAGCGCTGCGGGTGTTCCAGGGCCACCGCGCCGCCCAGTCCCCACACCAGGGCCTGGCGCGGGGCGGTCGGCCGATCGGCGCCCGCGGTGGAGACCGCGCCGCTGGTGACGCACCACAGGGGCGCGTCGACAGCGGTGTCGCCCAGGGCCTGGACGAGGGCGAGGGTGGTGGCACAGCCGGTGGGCACGTCCGGCCACACCGGATGCGGGGTCTCGTCGAGGGCGAGCAGGGACAGCACCCCGGTCAGGCCGTGGGTCCGGCCGAGGGCGTCGGTGAGCCGGGTGGCCAGCCGGGCGCGGTCGCCGTCATCCACCCCGACACCGACGAGGACGACCGTGGCGCCGCGTTCGGCGAGGTGGGCGGTGATGGCCTCGACGGCCGGGGTCGCGGTGCCGTCGGCGGGGGCCGCCACCAGCCAGGTGCCGGACACGACGGGGTGCCGTCCGCTGTCGAGGGGCTGCCAGCCGACGCGGTAGCGCCAGCCGTCCAGCTCCGCCTGGTCGTTCCGCCTGGCCCGCCACGAGGAGAGCAGCGGGACCACGGCGCTGAGCGGGGTGTCCGCCCCGGCGCCCAGCTCCGCCGTCAGGGTCTCCAGGTCCGCGTTGTCGACGGCCGCCCAGAAGTCGGCGTCGGACGGACCCGCCACCACGGCGGTGGCGCGGTCCCGGGGCTCGACCCAGTAGCGGTCGCGCTGGAACGGATAGGTGGGGAGCTCCACCCGGGGTGCGTCACGGCCCGCGAACAGCCCCCGCCAGTCCACCTCCGCGCCGTGCGCGTACGCCTGGGCGAGAGAGAGCAGCATCCGCCGCGGACCGCCCTCGTCCCGGCGCAGGGTACCGATGACGGCCGCCGCGCCGTCCGCATCCTCGACGGTGGACTCGATGGCGGCAGCCAGCACGGGGTGCGGGCTGACCTCGACGAACAGCCGGTGTCCGCTGGTGAGCAGTCCACGGGTGGCCGCCTCGAGCCGTACCGTCTCGCGCAGGTTGCGCGCCCAGTACGCGGCGTCGAGTCCGGCGGTGTCCATGGTCTCGCCGGTGACGGTGGAGTGGAAGGTGACGCGCGAGGTGCGCGGGCGGATGGGGGCGAGAAGGCCCAGCAGCTCACCGTGGATCGATTCCACCTGCGCGGAGTGCGAGGCGTAGTCCACCGGGATCAGCTTGGCGCGGATGTTCTCGGCCGCGCACACCGCCTGGAGTTCGCGCAGGGCGTCCGGTTCCCCGGACACGACCATCGCGCCCGGACCGTTGACCGCGGCCAGCGAGATCCGCCCGTCCCACGCCGCGATGCGCTCGCGCAGGGACTCCACCGGCAGCGCGACGGACATCATCCCGCCGTGGCCCGCGAGTCCGCGCGCGATGGCCTGCGAGCGCAGCGCCACCACCCGGGCACCGTCCTCCAGCGACAGCCCGCCGGCCACCACGGCCGCGGCGATCTCACCCTGCGAATGGCCCATGACCGCGGCCGGTGCCACCCCGCAGCTCCGCCACACCTCGGCGAGCGAGACCATCACCGCCCACAGCGCGGGCTGGACGATGTCCACCCGCTCCAGCCCCGGACCGTGACCGCACAGCACATCGGTCAGCGACCACTCCACGAACAACGACAACGCCGTCTCGCATTCGGCGATCCGCCGTGCGAACACCGGTGAGGAGTCGAGGAGTTCGACCGCCATCCGGACCCACTGCGACCCCTGCCCCGGGAACACGAACACCGGGCGCGCCTCGGCCGCCGCCGCGCCCTCGCCCCGTACGGTGTGCGCGGCCGCGCCGCCGGAGGCGAGCACCTCCAGCCCACCGAGCAGGGTTTCGCGGTCGCCGCCCACCACGGTGGCGCGGTACTCGAAGGCCGAACGACCCGCCGCCAGCGCGTGGCCGACGGCGGCCGGGGTCAGCTCCGGGCGCCCGGCCACATGGGACCTCAGCTGCTCGGCCTGCGCCCGCAGCGCCGCCTCACCGCGCGCCGAGAGGACCCAGGGCACCTCGGTCCCGCCGAGCGCGGTCCCGTCGTGTTCCGGTCCGGTGTGGGCCGGTTCGGTGTGGGCCGGTTCGTTCTCCCCGGTGGCCGGGGCCTGTTCGAGGATCACATGCGCGTTGGTGCCGCTCACCCCGAAGGCGGACACCCCGGCGCGGCGCGGACGGCCCCGGTCCGGCCACGGCCGGGCCTCCGTCAGCAGCTCGACCGCGCCCGAGGACCAGTTCACGGCGGACGTCGCGGTGTCGGCGTGCAGGGTCCTGGGCAGCACACCGTGGCGCAGTGCCATCACCGTCTTGATGACCCCGCCCACCCCGGCCGCGGCCTGGGTGTGCCCGATGTTGGACTTCAGCGAGCCCAGCCACAGCGGATGCCCGGCCGTGCGCCCCTTCCCGAAGGTGGCCAGCAGCGCGCCCGCCTCGATCGGGTCGCCCAGCGCGGTGCCGGTGCCATGGGCCTCGACGGCGTCGATGTCGTCCACCGACAGCCCGGCGCCGGACAGCGCCGCCTCGATGACCCGGCGCTGTGCGGGGCCGTTGGGCGCGGCGAGCCCGTTGCTCGCACCGTCCTGGTTGATGGCGCTGGAGCGCAGCACCGCCAGCACCGGGTGGCCGTTGGCCCGTGCGTCGGACAGCCGCTCCAGCAGCACCATGCCCACGCCCTCGCCCCAGCCGGTGCCGTCGGCGCCCGCGGCGAAGGACTTGCACCGGCCGTCGGCGGCGAGTCCGCGCTGATGGCTGAACTCCACGAAGACGCCGGGGGTGGACATGATGGCCGCACCGCCCGCCAGGGCCAGCGCGCATTCACCACGCCGCAGCGCCTGGGCCGCGAGGTGCAGCGTCACCAGCGACGACGAGCACGCGGTGTCCAGGGTGATCGCGGGCCCTTCGAGGCCGAGGGTGTAGGCGATCCGGCCGGAGGCGACGCTGGTGACGTTGCCGATGAGCAGATGCCCCTCCACACCGCGCGGCGCGTACTGCGGGTCTCCGCCGTACTGGAACGAGGCGAGACCGACATAGACACCGGCCCGGGCGCCCTTCAGCGACAGCGGATCGATGCCCGCGCGCTCGACGGCCTCCCAGGACACTTCGAGCAGCAGCCGCTGCTGGGGGTCCATGGCCAGCGCCTCGCGCGGCGAGATGCCGAAGAACGCGGGGTCGAACCGGTCGGCGTCGTAGACGAAACCGCCTTCACGGGTATTGCAGGTGCCGGACCGGCCGGGGTCCGGGTCGTACAGCCCCCCGACGTCCCAGCCGCGGTTGGCGGGGAACTCGGCCACGGCGTCCCGTCCGTCGGCCACCAGCCGCCACAGGTCCTCCGGGGAGCGGACACCGCCGGGGAAGCGGCAGCCCATCGACACGACGGCGATCGGCTCCCGTTCGGCGGTCTCGATCTCGTCGAGGCGGTGGCGGGCCTGCTTGAGGTCGGAGGAGACCCGCTTGAGGTAGGTGAGGAGTTTCTCTTCGTTCTCGTTCGCCATCAGGAAGCCCCGAACTCGTTGTCGATGAAGTCGAAGACCTCGTCGGCGGTAGCGGACAGGAGGGTGGTGTCGGCGGACGGGTCCGCGGTGGACTCCGCTGGTGGCCCGCCCAGCGCCGCCATGAGGGTGTGGAGCCGGGCCGTGACCCGTTCGCGCACCGCGTCGTCGGCCGCCAGCCCCGGCAGCGCGGACTCCCAGGCGTCCAGCTGGTCGAGGAGCGCCTCGGCGTCCTCCGGCGTCCGGCGCAGCGGCAGTTCGGCCCGCAGATGGGCAGCGAGCGACGCGGGCGCCGGATAGTCGAAGACGAGGGCCGCGGGGAGGTCGAGCCCGGTGGCGGCGCTGAGCCGGTTGCGCAGTTCGACGGCGGTGAGCGAGTCGAAACCGAGCTCCTTGAACGCTCGGCCGGTGGCGACCGCGTCGCAGGAGGAGTGGCCGAGCACGGCCGCCGCCTGGTGGTGCACCAGATCGCGCAGGGCCCGGTCCACCTCGTCGTCCGACAGGCCCGCCAGGCTCTCGACGAAGCCGTGTCCGTGGTCCTCCGGTGCCGTGGCACCGGTGTCGGCGATGGCGGCGAGTGCGGTCCGCACCTCGGGCAGCTCACCGATCAGCGGACGCCGCCTGGCCGCGGTGAAACCGGGTACGAACCGGTCCCAGCGCACATCGGCGAGGACGAGTGAGGTCTCACCGGTGTGCAGGGCCTCGCCGAGTGCGGCGACGGTCAGCTCCGGTGCCATGGCGGGGAGTCCGCGACGGCTCAGATGCTCCGCCACCTCACCCTGCTCGATCATCCCCCGGTCGGCCCACGGACCCCAGGCGACGGAGGTGGCGGGCAGACCACGGGCGGCGCGGTGTTCGGCGAGGGCGTCCAGACAGGCGTTGGCGGCGGCGTAGGCGCCCTGTCCGCCGCTCCCCCAGGCCGCGGCGATCGACGAGAAGAGCACGAACGCCTCGAGGTGGTCCTGCTCCAGCAGCTCGTCCAAGTGGCGCGCGCCCAGCACCTTGCCCTCGGCCATCTCCGCGAAGTCCGCCACGGTGCTGTCGTCGAGCTGGGAGAACGCCACCACACCGGCCGCGTGGAAGACCGCGCTCACCGGGTCGCCTCCGGCGGTGATCTCACGGAGCAGCGCGGCGACCTGGTCCCGGTCGCGTACGTCGCACGCCGCGAGCGTGACGCGGACGGCTCCCTCGCCCAGCGCGACGAGTTCATCGCGCAGTTCGGCGGCGCCCGGCGCGTCCTGGCCACGGCGGCTGGTGAGCACCAGGTGTTCGGCGCCCGTAAGGGCCAGCCGCCGGGCCACCTGGGCGCCGAGTCCTCCGGTGCCCCCGGTGATCAGCACGGTGCCGTGCGGCTTCCAGCTCTCGCCACCCCGGGTGCGCAGGGGCGCACGGACGAGCCGCCGTGCGAACACACCCGCGTCGCGCACCGCGAGCTGGTCCTCGGCACCGCTCTCCCCGGGGATGCCCGCCAGGGCCGTGCACAGCCGGTCCGCGGTCCGCTCGTCGACCTCCGTGCGGAGGTCGACCAGACCGCCCCAGCGCCCCGGGTGTTCCAGGGCGGCCACACGGCCCATACCCCAGGTGGCGGCCTGCTCCGGGCGGGTGACGGGATCGGATCCGCCCACCGATACGGCACCGGCGGTGGCCAGCCACAGCGGGGCGGTCACCCCGGTGTCGCCCAACGCCTGGACCAGCCCGAGGTTGAGGGCAAGTCCCGTACTGAGAGCGGCGTGTTCGGAGTGTGCGCCGTCATCGAGGGCCAGCAGGGACAGCACACCTGCCGGGGTGCCGTGGCCCGCCAGCGTCGTCCGCAGCCCCTCGGCGACAGTGGCACGTGTGGCGGTCGCGGACAGCCTCAGGGGCACGGCCTGCGCTCCGCGGGCGGCGATGGCCCGCAGTACGGCGGTCACCGCGGCGCTGTCATCCGGCCCCCCGGGGACGGCCACGAACCAGGTGCCGGAGAGGGCCGTGTCCGGTGTGTCGGCCACCGGCGACCAGGTGATGCGGTAGCGCCAGGAGTCGATGGTGGCGCGGTCGCTCTGACCACGGCGCCAGGAGGAGAGGGCGGGCAGCAGATCGCTGAGCTGTGCCTGCCCGTCGATCTCCAAGGTGGTCGTCAGGGCGTCCAGGTCCTCACGTTCCACCGCGTCCCAGAAGCGCGCCTCCACCGAGGCCGTGTTGCCGGAGTCGGTGCCGGACGTGGGCGTGGCCGGGGACGCGAACCAGTAGCGCTGGCGTTGGAAGGCGTAGGTGGGCAGATCGACCCGGCGGGCGCCACGGCATTCGAAGACCCGCTCCCAGTCCACCGTGCCACCATGGGCGTGCAACTGACCGATGGCGGTGTGCAGAGCCTCCACCTCGCCCCGGTCCTTGCGCAGCAGCGGGATGAACGCCGCCTCCGGAACACACTCCTGACCCATCCCGGACAACACACCAACCGGCCCCAGCTCCACGAACCGGCTCACACCCTGCGCCTCAAGCGCACGCATACCGTCACCGAAACGCACCGCCTGCCGCACATGACGCACCCAGTACCCGGGCGAGCACACCTCACCGTCCGCCACCGCGCCCGTCACGTTCGACACGATCGGAACAGCGGG
>NZ_JBWKKP010000053.1:0-12954 GCF_056431485.1 Streptomyces sp. NPDC045899 | reverse complement strand
GGGGGGGGACAGAAGGGGCGACAACCGGCCGGGGGGGGGGGGGGGGGGTGGGGGGGGTGGGGGGGGGGGGGGGGGAGGGGGGGGGGGGGGGGGGGGGGGGGCCCCCCCCCCCCCCCCCGCGGCGTCCTCGTGTTCGCCACGCGCGCCCGGCGCGCCGCCCCGGAACCGTCAGAACGCGCAGTCCACGTGTTTGATGGCCTCCACGAAACTGGCCACCAGCCGCCGGGGCGCGCCGACGGTGCGGATCTCCGGGAGCCGGGCGAAGAGCTCCCGGAAGAGCACGGTGACCTCCATCCGGGCGAGGTGGGCGCCCAGGCAGAAGTGCGGGCCCACGGATCCGAAGCTCATATGGGGATTGGGGTCCCGGGTGATGTCGAACCGGTAGGGGTCGGTGAAGACCTCCTCGTCCCGGTTGGCGGACCAGTAGAAGAGCAGCAGTTTGTCGCCCTCCGTGAACCGGTTGCCGTTCACCTCGCAGTCGCGGGTGACGGTGCGGCGCATCCAGTTGATGGGGGTGGCGACCCGCAGGATCTCCTCCACCGCGCCGGGGGCGTACTTGTCGAAGTCGGAGAGCAGGAGTTCACGCTGCTCGGGGTGTTCGGTCAGCAGCACCAGGCCGCGCGAGATGGCGTTGCGGGTGGTCTCCATTCCGGCCACGACGAGCAGGATGAAGAAGGAGGAGAGTTCCTCGGGGCTCAGCCGCTCACCGTCGATCTGCGCCTGCACCAGCCGGCTGACCAGGTCCCCGGTGGGGTTGCGGGTCCGGTCCGCGGCGAGCCGGGAGATGTAGTCCGCGAGTTCGTGCGAGGTCTTCAGCAGGGCGGCCGTCGCCTGGTCCGGGCGCGGTACGTATTCGGGATCGAACGTTCCGACGATGACGTTGGACCGGTCGTAGATGAACTCGTAGTCGTCGCGGGGAATTCCCATCATCCCGCTGAGCACGGCGATGGGCATGATCGCGGCGACCTTGCGGACGAAGTCGCCCGGACCCTCCGCGATCAGATCATCGACGATCCGTCGTGCCGCCGTGTGCGAGGCGACCTCGAACTCCGCCGCCATTCCGCGGCCGAACGCACGGGAGACCAGCCGCCGCAAGCGAGCGTGCTGGGGATTGTCCATATTGATCATCGAACCGAAGAAGCTGTTGAACTGCTCCGGCAGGTCGACGATGCTGATCGCGGTGGGCAGGGAGCCGAAATCCTGCGGCCGTCGGCTCACCTCGGCGATATCGGCGTGCCGCACCATGGCGTAGTAGCCGGAACCGTGGGCGAACCCCGGCATGGCCGGCTCGTGGAAGAGGACGGGCTCCGGCCGTCGGCGCAGCGCCGCGAAGGCCGCGTCGCGATCGCCGTACGGTCGGGCCCAGAAGGACAAGTCGGTGAGGTCGATGTTCTCGACGCGGGCGAACCTGGAATCCGGGGGATACACGGCGCCTCACTTCAGGCTCGGAGTCTACGGTCGGCAATCGGCACGAATCGCCCGACGGGTCCCCGGATACGGCGGAATTGACGTCCGCTTTCACGGATACCCCTTGCGGCATATCCTTTGCGGCGCCGACAGAATGCCAAGCGGTCCCCGGCCTCTCCTGAGCTCAGGCGATCCAGTTCAGGGCAAGTATCCCGCGCCGTCCTTAAGTGCCCCTAATCCGCGCGGACATCACATCCTCAGCACTCGAAAGAGGTTCTGACGGCGGGCTAGAATTTCCTCATGGATCTTTCCGTGCCCGTAACCGACGATGTGACATTGCATTTCCGGCACCGGCCGGGAACCGCGTCGCTCCCCTTCCTCCTGGTACACGGCATGGCCTCCAGCGCCCGGCTGTGGGACGAGGTCGCCGACCATCTGGCCGCCGCGGGGCATCCGGTGTACGCGGTCGATCTGCGGGGCCATGGGGAGTCCGACACCCCTGAGGAGGGCTACGACACCCCGACGGCGGTGGCCGACCTGGTGGCGGCCACCGCCGCCCTCGGCCTCGGCCGGGTGGTCGTCGCCGGACACTCCTGGGGCGGCAACGTCTCCGTCCGGCTGGCTGCCGAGCACCCCGGACTCGTCGCCGCGCTCGCCCTGGTGGACGGCGGCTGGCTCGAACCGGCCAAGACCTTCAACTCCTGGGAGGCGTTCACCGGCGCGCTGCGTCCGGCCTCCCTGGAAGGCGCCACCGTGCGGAGCGTCACCGACTACTTCCGCGCCATCCACCCCGACTGGTCCCCCGCCGCCATCGACGCCGCGGTGGCCACCATGCGCGTCAACCCGGACGGTTCGCTGTCCCGGCGCATGTCCATCGAGCAGCACATGTCGATCCTGCGAAGCATCTGGAACGAGCCGCCGGGGCCCTGGTACGCGGCCGTCGAGGCACCCACCCTGCTGATGCCCGCCATCCCCAAGGGAGCGGACCCGCGGTGGGCGGAGCGCATCCGCTCGCGCATCCTCACCACCACGGCGGAGCTGCGCGACGCCACCATGCGGGAGTACCCCGACTCCGAACACGACCTGCACGCCCAGCATCCCGAGCGGGTGGCCGACGATCTGCTCGAGCTCGCCCGTACGGCGGGTCAGGCGGCTCCCGCCGCGCCGTGACCGGTGGCGCATGACCCCCGTACGGCGGCGCCGTACGGGGGTCATGTGTTCTGCCGCGATCCGGCCGGTCAGGCTCCCAGCTCGCGGTCGAGGAGCGCGAACATCTCATCGGCGGTCGCCGCGGTGAGGTCGTCACCGTCCACCGCTTCGTCGCCGGGCGCGTCCTCGGTGTCGGTGTACTTCCACAGCAGAGCCTGCAACCGGTTCACAAGGCCCGCGCGGCGCGGATCCCCGGGGGTGAGACCGGCCAGCGCCGTCTCCAGTCCTTCGACGTGTCCGAGCGCGGGGTGGTCCGTCGCCGACTCCTCCGGGAGCACATGGGCCAGCAGATGGCCGGCCAGCGCGTCCGGTGTCGGATAGTCGAAGACCACCGTCGTGGACAGGCTCAGCCCGGTGACGGCGCGCAGCCGGTTGCGGAGCTCGACCGCGGCGATGGAGTCGAACCCCAACTCCTTGAAGGGCCGGTCCGGTTCGACCGCCTCGGGCGATGGATAGTGGAGGACGGCCGCCACATGGGAGCGGACGAGCGCCAGCAGCCTCCCGGCCCGCTCCTCCCCGGGCAACGCGGCCACTTCCTGGCGCAGGACGGCCGCCTCGTCACCACCGCCATCGGCGGGGTCGTCTCCGGCACCCGCCGCCTGACGGGCTGCCGGTATCCCGTCGAACAGCCTGCTCGTCCTGGCCAGGGTGAACAGGGATACGAACCGCTCCCAGCCGACATCGGCGACGACCAGGGCGGGATCGCGGTGGTCGAGCGCCTGGCGCAGCGCCGTCAGCGCGAGCCGGGGCTCCAGGGGGGTCAGCCCCTGCCGCCGGGAACGCTCGGTGTGTACGCCCAGGGCGTCGCCCTGTCCCTCCTGGTCGGTACGGCCTTCGTCCGCCGGATCCCACGCCAGATCCCACAGGCCCCAGGCGAGGGACACCGTGGACCGGCCCTCGGCGCGGGCCCGCTGTGCCAGGGCGTCGAGGAAGGCGGTGGCGGCCGCGTAGGCACCGTGGTCCTTGCTGCCCCATGCGGTGGCGACGGTGGAGAAGTGGACGACGGTGTCAGCGGCCTCAAGGCCGCAGAGCTCGGCCAGCCACGGTGCGGTGTCCGCCAGTTGGCCGGAGACCTCAGCGGCCAGCCGTTCCGGTGTGAGGTCCAGCAGCGGGGCCAGTTCGGCGGAGGCCGCGGTGTGGACGACGGTGCGGACGCGGTCACCCGACGCGGAGAGCTCCTCGATCAGACGGACCACACCGTCCCGGTCGGCGGGCGCGCAGTCGGCGACGGTCAGCCGTGCGCCGAGCGCGGCGAGTTCCGCCGTCAGTTCGGTAGTGCCGGATCCGTTGCCCCTGGCGGGGCCGAGCAGCACCACATGCCGTGCCCCCTCGGTGGCCGTCCAGCGCGCGACATGGGCGGCGGGGCCGTCGGCGTCCCCCGTGATGAGCACGGTGTCGCCGGGTGTCCAGGACCGCTCCGGAACACCGCTCCCGACCGGGGCGGGCACCAGCCTGCGGCCGAACGCTCCCTCGGCGCGCAGCACCACCTGGTCCTCGCCGGTCCCCGCGGCGAGGACACCGCGCAGCCGCTCGGGAACCACCTCGTCGGGGGAAGCGGGCAGATCCAGCAGCCCGCCCCACACCTCGGGCAGTTCGAGCGCCGCCACCCTCCCCAGGCCCCACAGCTGGGCCTGCGCCGGATGGTCCAGCGGATCACCGTCGCCGGTGGAGACGGCGCCACGGGTGGCGCACCACAGCGGTGCGTCGAGAGCCGACTCCGCGAGGGTCTGGAGCAGGGTGAGGGTGCCGGTCAGCCCGGGCGCCACCTCGACGGCGGCCTCGCCGTCCTTGTCGTCGAGGGCCAGCAGCGACAGCACTCCCGCCGGCGGTCGCTCCATATCGGCGCGTACGGAACGCAGCAGTTCCGTGAGGGTCTGCCGGTCGGCGGTGTCGGGTACCTCCAGCCGGTGCACCGTGGCCCCGTCGGCGCCCAACGCCCCGGCGCACACCTCGGCCCATCCCTCGGCGCGGCCCTCCGGGCGGACCAGCAGCCAGGAGCCGATGTCACCCGAACCCGTGTGGTCCAGCGGCTGCCAGGTGAGGCGGTAGCGCCAGGAGTCCACGGTGGAGCGCTCCCGCCGTGACCGCCGCCACTGCGAGAGCGCGGGCAGCACCTCTCCGAGTGCGGAGCGGTGACCACCGTTCGCGGTGAGGCTCAGGGTCTCGCCGAGAGCGTCCAGATCACCGCCCTCGACGGCGGCCCAGAACCGCGACTCGTCCTCGTCGGCCGTGCCCGCGATGTCGAACGACACCGAGTCGGGCAGCCAGTAACGCTCCCGCTGAAAGGCATAGGTGGGCAGGTCGACGACGCGGGGTGTCCCCGCGCCGGACGGCCAGAGCGTGGTCCAGTCCACGGCCGCCCCGGCGGTGTACGCCTGGGCGAGCGACTGCGCCAGCTGCGTGCTGCCGCCGTGGTCCCGGCGGAGCGTGGGGACGGTGACGGCGTCGGTCCCCGCCGCCTCGAAGGTCTCCTGCATACCGACGGTCAGTACGGGGTGGGTGCTGGCCTCGATGAACAGCCGGTGGCCATCGGTGAGGAGGGCCGCCACGGCATCGGCGAACCTCACCGGCTCCCGCAGATTGGTCACCCAGTAGCCGGTGTCGAGCGCTGCGGTGTCGAGGCGGCCGCCGCTGACCGTCGAGTAGAAGGCCACGGTCGACGTGGTCGGCCGGATCCCGGCCAGCACCTCCCGCAGCTCGTCGGCGATCTCATCCACCTGGGGGCTGTGCGAGGCGTAGTCCACCTCGATCAGTCGGGCCCGGTCGCCGCTGTCCTGACACCCGGTCACGACACGGGCGACCTGTTCGGGCGGACCCGAAATCACGGTGGAGGCCGGTCCGTTGACGGCGGCCACCCCGACATCGGGCGCGTCGTCACCCAGCCGGGTGAGCAGTTCGGCGACCTCGTCCTGGCTCAGTCCGAGGGAGGCCATGGCGCCGCCACCGGCCAGCTGTCGCAGTGCCTTGCTGCGCTCGGCCACGACCTTGGCACCATCATCCAACGACAACGCACCCGCGACCACCGCCGCCGCGATCTCACCCTGACTATGACCCACCACCGCGGCGGGCTTCACCCCATGCCCCGCCCAGACGGCGGCCAACGACACCATCACCGCCCACAACACCGGCTGCACCACATCAACACGACCGAGATCCGCGGCACCCCCGACCCCCCGCAACACCTCCGTCAACGACCAGTCCACATAAGGGCCAAGAGCACGCTCACACTCGGCCACCCGCCCCGCGAACACCGGCGACGCCTCCAGCAGCCCGGCACCCATCCCCACCCACTGCGAACCCTGACCCGGGAACACCAGCACCGGGCCCAGGTCCATGGAGTGCGCGGAACGGCCGGGGTGGATCACACCCGGATGGACCTCCCCCGCGGCCAGCGCCTCCACGGCCGCCAGGAGTTGGTCGCGGTCCTCCCCCAGCACCACGGCCCGGTGGTCGAGCACCGACCGAGTGGTGGTCAGCGACCAGCCGACCTCGGATGCCGTCAGCCGGGGATCGGCGACGGTGTGGGCCGCGAGCGCGGCCGCCTGGCCGCACAGGGCCCGCTGACCGCGCGCCGACAGCACCCACGGCAGCACACCGGGCGCCGCGCCGTCCGTCGGTTCGACCGGCTCCTCGGGCTCATCCGGTGCCGGTGCCTGCTCCACGATCAGATGGGCGTTGGTACCGCTGATGCCGAAGGAGGAAACGCCCGCGCGGCGCGGCCGCTCGCCCTGCGGCCATGCCACCGGCTCGGTCAGCAGCCGCACCCCGCCACCGTCCCACTCCACATGCGGGGACGGTTCGTCGATGTGCAGGGTGACCGGCAGCCGTTCGTGCCGGAGGGCCATCACCATCTTGATCACGCCCGCCACCCCGGCCGCCGCCTGGGCGTGTCCGATGTTGGACTTGAGCGAGCCCAGCCACAGCGGCCGGTCCTCGGGACGGTCCCGCCCGTAGGTGGCCAGCAGCGCCTGGGCCTCGATGGGGTCGCCCAGAGAGGTCCCGGTGCCATGGGCCTCCACCGCGTCCACCTGGTCGGGCGCGAGCCGTGCGTTCGTGAGTGCCTGCCGGATCACCCGCTCCTGTGAGACGTCGTTGGGTGCGGTGAGCCCGTTGCTGGCACCGTCCTGGTTGACGGCCGAGCCGCGGATGACCGCGAGCACACGGTGGCCGTTGCGCCGGGCGTCCGACAGCCGTTCCAGCAGCACCAGACCGACACCTTCGGAGAATCCGGTGCCGTCCGCGCCCGCCGCGAAGGACTTGCAGCGTCCGTCGGGAGCGAGTCCGCGCTGCCGGGAGAACTCGGCGAAGGCGGTCGGAGTGGTGAGCGCGGTGACACCACCCGCGAGCGCGAGTTCGCATTCGCCCTGCCGCAGCGCCTGGCACGCCAGGTGCATGGCGACGAGCGACGACGAACACGCGGTGTCCACCGTGACAGCCGGGCCCTCCAGACCGAAGGTGTAGGCCACGCGGCCCGATACCACGGAGGTCAGGCTGCCGGTGGTGGCGTAGCCCTCGAACCCCTCGGGCACGTGGGGCATCCGGGACAGATAGTCCTGGCTGGAGACACCCGCGTACACACCGGTGGGGGTGCCCCTCATCGCCGTCGGATCGATGCCCGCGCGCTCGAACAGCTCCCAGGAGACCTCCAGCAGAAGCCGCTGCTGGGGGTCCATGGCCAGCGCTTCCCTCGGGCTGATGCCGAAGAAGTCGGCATCGAAGCGGTCTGCGTCACGCAGGAACCCGCCGTGCCGGACGTAGCTGGTACCCGGGTGGTCGGGGTCCGGGTGGTAGAGCCCCTCCAGGTCCCAGCCGCGGTCGGTGGGAAACCCGCTGATCCCGTCACCGCCGGAGGAGACCAGTTCCCACAGCTCTTCCGGGCAGCTCACCCCGCCCGGATAGCGGCAGGCCATGCTCACCACGGCCAGCGGCTCCTGGGACCGTTCCTCGACCTCCCGCAGCCGCTGTCGAGCCTGTCCGAGATCCACCGTGACCCGGCGCAGATACTGGCGGAGCTTGTCTTCCGTACCCGACATCAGTCCTCACTCGCGGTCAAGAGGGCAGTTCCCTGTCGATGAACTCGAACAACTCGTCGTCCGACGCGGACTCGAGGGCACCGTCGTCCACGGTGTGTCCGGCGGTGGTCTCGGCTGAGCCGTCGGTCAGCCGCCACAGCAGCGTCTCCAGGCGTTTGGCCAGCCTGCCGCGCGCGTCGTCGTCGGGGGCGAACGCGGCCATCGCCGCCTCCAGCTTCGCCAGCTCGCCGAAGACGGGTGCCGGGGCCGCCTCCCCCGCGGGGCAGAGTTGCCCGCGCAGTTCCCCGGCGATGGCCGACGGGGTGGGGTGCCGGAAGACGAAGGTGGCGGGCAGTCGCAGTCCGGTGTCCGCCGAGAGGCGGTTGCGCAGTTCGACGGCGGTCAGCGAGTCGAATCCCATGTCCTTGAACGGGGTGTCACCGGACACCGCCCCGATGTCGCTGTGGCCGAGGACGGCTGCCGCCTGGGTACGGACGAGCGTGAGCAGGACATGGTGCTGTTCCTCCGGCGGAAGCCCGGCGAGCCGGCTGACCAGACCGGCCGCGGGCCGTCCGGTGGCGGCGGTGCGCCGGGTGGCCGTCCCGTCGGCGACGAGGGCCCGGAGCAGTGCGGGCAGGGTGTCGGCGGGCTGCGCGGCCAGGGTGCGTACGTCCAGATGGACGGCGGCGGGCTGCGGGTCGCCGTGCCAGCACGCCGCATCCAGCAGTTCCAGCGCCTGTTCGCCGGGCATCGCCGCGATCCCGGAGCGTGCCATCCGGGCGAGGTCGGCCTGGGCGAGGTGGCCGGTCATACCGCTGGCGTCGGCCCAGAGTCCCCATGCCACCGACACCCCGGGCAGTCCGGCGGCCTGCCGGTGGGCGGCCAGCGCGTCACAGAAGGCGTTGGCCGCCGCGTAGTTGGCCTGACCCGGGCTGCCCATCACCCCGGCCGCCGAGGAGAACATCACGAACATCCCCAGCCGCAGATGCTCGGTGGCGGCATGCAGATGAGCAGCGGCCGCCGCCTTCGCCGCCCACACCCGCGCCACCTGTTCCGGTGTCTGCGAGGTGATGAGGCCATCGTCCAGCACACCCGCCGCATGGATGACCCCGGTCAGCGGATGCGCCGGATCAACGCCCGCCACCAGCCCCCTGACCGCCTCGGCATCGGTGACATCCGCGGCGACGACCCGCACCTCGGCGCCCAGTTCCTCGAGGTGGGCCATCAGTTCCTTCGCACCGGGCGCGTCGGGACCACCACGGCTCACCAGGAGCAGATGGCCGATGTTCCACGCCCGGACGAGGTGTTCGGCGACGAGTCCGCCGAGGGTGCCGGTGCCACCGGTGATCAGAACGGTCCCATCGGGGTCCACCGGCGCGGGGACATCCAGCACCAGCTTGCCCGTGTGCCTGGCCTGACTGAGACACCGCAGCGCGTCCCGTGCCCGGCTGAGCGGCCATGAACGCACCGGAAGCGGCTCCAGCGCCTGGGCCTCGAAGAGCCCGGTCAACTCGTGCCACATGCGGTGGATGAGGTCCGGACCCGCACCCGTGATCAGGTCGTAGACGCGATAGGTCACCCCGGGGTGGGTGGCGGCGATCAGATCCGGGTCGCGAAGGTCGGTCTTGCCCATCTCCAGCAGACGACCGCCGTCGGCCAGCAGCCGCAGCGACGCGTCGACGAACTCCCCGGTGAGGCTGTTGAGCACCACGTCCACACCGCGTCCGCCGGTGGCTTCGCGCAGAGTGTCCTCGAAGTCCAGATCACGGGAGGAGGCGCGGTGCGCGGCGTCGATGCCCATGGACTCCAGCACCGGATGTTTGCCGGGGCCGGCCGTCGCGTAGATCTCCGCGCCCAGATGACGGGCGATCCGCACGGCCGCCGTTCCCACACCACCGGTCGCGGCATGGATGAGGACCGATTCGTCCGCGCCGAGGCCGCCCAGTTCGACCAGCCCGTACCAGGCGGTCAGATAGGCCACGGGGGCGGCGGCCGCCTGCTGGAAGCTCCAGCCGGCCGGGATCGGCGCGACGAGCCGGGCGTCCGTGACCGCCAACGGGCCGAAGGACTGGTCGAGGACGCCCATGACCCGGTCGCCCACGGCGACGCCGGTGACGTCCGGGCCGGTGGCCACCACCACACCGGCGCCCTCACCGCCGAGGCCGGTCTGCCCGGGCACCATACCGAGGCTCACCAGCACATCACGGAAGTTGACCCCGGCGGCGTGGACGGCGACGCGCACCTGTCCGGCCTCCAGGGGCTCCAGCACCTCCGGACAGGCCACCGGGGCCACGTTCTCCAGCGTCGCGGTGCCCGTGGTGTCCAGCCGCCATGCCGCCGGCTGGCGGACCGGGCCCACCAGCCCGGCGCCTCCCGCGCCGGCTCGGAGGAGACGTGGCACGAGCACCCGGCCCGCCCGCAGGGCCAGTTGGGGTTCGTCCGCCCGCAGGGCTCCCGCCACGGCGGATCGGACGATTTCGTCATGCGTACCGGGGTTCCCTGCGTCATGGTCGAGATCCACGAGAAGGAAACGCCCGGGGTTCTCGGACTGGGCGCTGCGGAGGAGGCCCCAGAGCGCGGCGGCGGCCGCGTCCACGGGACCGCCACCGGCCGTATCGCCCACGGGGCCGTTCACCGCGACGGCATCCCGCGTCAGCACCGCGAGCCGTGCGTCGGCGAGCCGCGGTTCGGCCAGCCAGTCCCGCACCAGTTCCACGGTGCGCTGTGCGAGCGCCAGCCCCTCTGCCGCCGCCCGTGGGGCGTCGCCGCCGATGCCCGGCGCGTGATGCCTGCGATGGGGCAGCACATCGGCGAGAACCACCGACGGTACGGGCTCACCGCTGTCGAGGGCCGAGATCAGCGCCGCCAGGTCCGCGTGGCCGTGAGGGCCGAGGACGGCCCAGTCATCGGCTCCGGCCACCGCCTCATCGATCTCCGGAGCGGGCGGCAGCGCGGTCCAGCCGACGGTGAACAGGCTGTCGGCGCGGGATGTGTGCGCCATCCGCAGCTGGTCGGCGCCGGCGGGCCGCATGGCCACCGAGTCGACCGTCAGCACCGGAGCGCCGATGGCGTCGGCCACGGTCATCCGCAGGCCACGCTCGCCCTCCGTGGTCTGCGGGCGGGGAGAGAGCCGCACCCGCACGGTCGTCGCCCCGGCGGCCCACAGCGCGACACCGTTCCAGGCGAAGGGCAACCACATCTGGTTGTCGCCCGGCTCGATGCCATGGTCATCGGTGCCGGCGGTGGCATCGGTGTCGAGCTGGTCGATGAGCAGGGCCGGATGCAGGGCCGCGTCCAGCAGGGCCGGATGGATGCCGAAGCCGGCCGGGTCCCCCGCGGCCTCGGGCAGCGTCACTTCGGCGAGCACATCGGAACCGTCCCGCCACACGGCACGCAGCCCCTGGAACGACGGCCCGTACGCGTATCCCGAGGCCGCCACCCGCTCGTAGAACCCGTCCACGTCGAGCGGGTGCGCACCCGCCGGCGGCCACGCCGCGTCCAGCCCCGGCGTCTGGTCAGCACCGTCCGCGGGCGGGCTCAGCACACCCTCCGCGTGGCAGACCCATCCGGTGTCCGCCCCGGTGGTGTCATCGGGGCGGGAGTAGATCTGAGCCTCGCGGCGGCCGTCGGCACCGCTCGCGCCCACGACCACCTGGACGCGCAGCGCGCCCGACTCCGGCAGGACCAGCGGGATCTGGAGCGCCAGCTCCTCCACCCCGCCACAGCCGACCTCGTCCGCGGCCCGCAGCATCCACTCGGCCAGCGCGGCTCCCGGCGCCAGCACGGTCCCCGCCACCACATGGTCACCGAGCCAGGTGCTCGCGCGTGCGGAGATCCGGCCGGTCAGCACATGGCTGCTGCCGTCGGCCAGTTCCACGGCGGCGCCCAGCAGCGGATGTCCGGCGGAGGTCAGACCGAGATCGGTGGGATCGCCCGCCCGGCCGCCGCGGCTGTCCAGCCAGTACCGCTCACGCTGGAAGGCGTAGGTGGGGAGTTCCACCACGCGCGGAGGCGGTGAGACCGGGAAGAGGGATGTCCAGTCGACGTCGGTCCCGGCGATGAACGCCTGACCGAGTGAGCGCACCAGCTGCTCCCGGCCGCCGTGGTCACGGCGCAGCGTCGGCACCGTCACCGCTTCGACGCCGGTCGCCTCGAAGGTCTCCTGCATCCCCAGGGTCAGTACAGGATGGGTGCTGGCCTCGATGAACACTCGGTGGCCGTCGATCAGCAGCGCCTCGACGGTGTCGGCGAACCGCACTCGCTCGCGCAGATTGCGCACCCAGTAGGCGGTGTCCAGAATGTCGGTGTCGACCGGACCGCCGCTCACCGTCGAGTAGAACACCGTGCCCGAACCGGTGCTGCCGACCGGGCTGATGCCGTCCAGCACACGCATCAGCTCGTCGTGGATCTCGTCGACCTGAGGGCCGTGCGAGGCGTAGTCCACCTCGATCAGCCGGGCCCGCTCGCCGCTCTCCTCACAGGCCGCGACCACGGCTGCCACCTGCTCGGGTGGACCTGACACCACGGTCGAAGCGGGTCCGTTGACCGCGGCGATGCCCACACCGGCGACCCGGCCGGACAACGCCGAGAGCAGTTCGGCGACCTCGTCCTGGCTCAGTCCGAGGGAGGCCATGGCGCCGCCACCGGCCAGCTGTCGCAGTGCCTTGCTGCGCTCGGCCACGACCTTGGCACCATCATCCAACGACAACGCACCCGCGACCACCGCCGCCGCGATCTCACCCTGACTATGACCCACCACCGCAGCGGGCTTCACCCCATGCCCCGCCCAGACGGCGGCCAACGACACCATCACCGCCCACAACACCGGCTGCACCACATCAACACGACCGAGATCCGCGGCACCCCCGACCCCCCGCAACACCTCCGTCAACGACCAGTCCACATAAGGGCCAAGAGCACGCTCACACTCGGCCACCCGCCCCGCGAACACCGGCGACGCCTCCAGCAGCCCGGCACCCATCCCCACCCACTGCGAACCCTGACCCGGGAACACCAGCACCGGGCCGGTGTCGTTCGTGGTCACCGTGGCTCCGGACAGCGCCGCGCCCGCCTCCGGCTCACCGGTGGCCAGTGCCCGCACCGCCGCGATCAGCTCCTCGTGGTCCTCACCCTGGACCACCGCACGATGTTCGAACACGGAACGAGTGGTGATCAGCGACCAGCCGACCTCGGCGGGAGTGGCTTCGGTGTCATCCGCGTATCGCGCTACCAGTGCTGTGGCCTGGGCGCGCAGGGCTTCGGGACTGCGTGCGGACAGCACCCACGGCACGACTCCCACCGGATCCGACGAGGACTCCGCGACCGG
>NZ_JBWKKP010000052.1:0-16228 GCF_056431485.1 Streptomyces sp. NPDC045899 | reverse complement strand
ATCGGCTCGATGCCCTCCAGGACACGCATCAACTCGTCGTGGATCTCATCGACCTGAGGACCATGGGAGGCATAGTCCACCTCGATAAGCCGCGCCCGGTCCCCACCCTCCTCACACGCCACGACCACAGCCGCCACCTGCTCCGGCGGACCCGACACCACCGTCGAACCAGGACCATTGACCGCCGCCACACCCACACCAGCAGCCCGCTCACCCAACCCGGCAAGCACCTCACCGGCACGCTCCTGACCAACCCCGAGCGACGCCATCGCCCCACCACCAGCCAGCCTGCGCAACGCCCGGCTCCGCAACGCAACGACCCGCGCACCATCCTCCAACGACAACGCACCCGCCACCACCGCCGCCGCGATCTCACCCTGACTATGACCCACCACCGCAGCCGGCCTCACCCCATACCCGGCCCACACCGCCGCCAACGACACCATCACCGCCCACAACACCGGCTGCACCACATCAACACGACCCAGATCCGCAGCCCCCTCAACCCCCCGCAACACCTCCGTCAACGACCAATCCACAAACGGACTCAGCGCCCGCTCACACTCCGCCACCCGCCCCGCGAACACCGGCGACACCTCGAGCAGCCCGGCACCCATCCCCACCCACTGCGAACCCTGACCCGGAAACACCAACACCGGACCCACACCAGCCACCACCCCAACACCATCCGAGGACACCACACCCGGATGCGACCCACCCACCACAAACGCCTCAAGAGCAGCCGTCAACTCCCCACCATCAACCCCCAACACCACCGCACGATGCTCAAACACCGAACGCCCCGCAACCAGCGACCAACCCACCCCCACCGGCGAACAACCACCATCCCCCGACACCCGGCCCACCAACGCCGCCGCCTGCCCCCGCAACGCCTCCGCACCACGCGCGGAGAGCACCCACGGGACCACACCGCCGGCGCACCGGCCGTCCCCGGCGGGAGATTGCTCCACCTCATCGGCATCGGGAGCCTGCTCCACGATCACATGCGCGTTGGTACCGGAGATACCGAACGCGGACACCCCGGCCCGGCGCGGGCGTTCTTCGCGCGGCCACGGAACCTCGTCGGTGAGCAGCCGTACCGCGCCGCCGGTCCAGTCCGCGTGCGGTGTCGGTTCGTCGATGTGGAGGGTGGCGGGCAGTACCTCGTGGCGGAGTGCCATCACCATCTTGATGACACCGGCCACACCCGCCGCACCCTGCGTATGACCGATGTTCGACTTCAACGACCCCAACCACAACGGCCGATCCCCCGACCGATCCCGCCCATACGTGGCGATCAACGCATCAGCCTCGATCGGATCGCCCAGTGTGGTACCCGTGCCGTGCGCCTCGACCGCGTCGACCTCCGCGGAGGACAGCTGGGCGTTGACGAGCGCCTGCCGGATGACACGCTGCTGCGAGGGGCCGTTCGGAGCGGTGAGTCCGTTGCTGGCGCCGTCCTGGTTGATGGCCGAGCCCCGTAGGACAGCCAGCACCTGGTGCCCGTTGCGCCGCGCGTCGGACAGCCGCTCCAGGAGCAGCAGGCCGACACCTTCGGAGAAGCCGGTGCCGTCCGCGGCGGCCGCGAAGGGTTTGCAGCGGCCGTCGGGGGCCAGTCCCCGCTGGCGCGAGAATTCGACGAAGGTGTTGGGGGTGGTCATGACGGTCACACCACCGGCCATCGCCAAGGTGCATTCACCGCTCCGCAGTGCCTGGCAGGCCAGGTGCATGGCCACGAGGGACGACGAGCACGCGGTGTCCACGGTGACCGCGGGCCCTTCGAGACCGAGGGTGAACGCGATACGTCCGGAGACGACGCTGAGTGTGTTGCCGGTGAGCAGGTAGCCCTCGGCGCTCTGCTCGATATGCGGGGTGCCGAAGCCGAGGATGCCGGCGCCCGCGTAGACGCCGGTGGGGGTGCCCTTCAGGGAGCGGGGGTCGATTCCGGCGCGTTCGAGCAGTTCCCAGGAGACCTCGAGGAGCTGGCGTTGCTGTGGTTCGGCCGCGAGGGCCTCCCGGGGGCTGATGCCGAAGAAGGTGGCGTCGAAACCGTCGGCCCGGTCGAGGAATCCGCCATGCCGGACGTAGCTGGTGCCGGGGTGGTCGGGGTCCGGGTGGTGGATGCCGTCCAGGTCCCAGCCCCGGTCGGCGGGGAACGGGCCGATGGCGTCGCCGCGCGAGGCGACGAGCCGCCACAGGTCCTCGGGCGAGGCGATCCCGCCCGGGAAGCGGCAGGCCATGCTGACGATGGCCACCGGTTCCTGGGCCCGCTCCTCCACCTCGCGCAGCCGCTGCCGGGTCTGCCCCAGGTCTGCGGTCACGCGCTTGAGGTACTGGCGGAGCTTCTCTTCCGTACCCGACATCAGTTCCGCTCCTCCATCAGGGCAGTTCACGGTCAATGAGCTCGAACATCTCGTCATCCGACGCGGACTCCAGACCGCTGAAGTCCGTCCCGCCGTCGGGGTCGCCACCACCGCCGCCGTTCCACTTCGCGAGGAGAACGCTGAGCCGTTTGGCGATCCGCTGTCGGCCTTCGTCATCGGTGACCAGCGCGGCGAGGGTGGTGTCCAGCCGGGCCAGCTCGTTGAGGACCGGGTCCACCCCGTCCTGGCGGTCGGGGGTGACGCCTTCGCCGGGAGCCAGCCGCTCCAGCAGATGTTCGGCGAGCGCGGCCGCCTCGGGGTAGTCGAAGACCATCGCGGCGGGGAGCCGCAGACCGGTGGCGGCGGCCAGCCGGTTGCGCAGTTCGACGGCGGTCAGGGAGTCGAAACCGAGCTCCTTGAAGCTGGTGTCCGCTTGCACGGCGTCCACATCGGTGTGTCCGAGCACGGTGGCCGCGTGGCCCCGGACCAGGTTGAGCACCGTGCGGTGGCGTTCGGTCGCCGACAGCCCGGCCAGGCGTGCGGCCCAGTCGACCTGCTGACCGCCGTCATCAGCCGCGGCCGTCCGCCGTCCGGCACCACTCGTGCCACGTTCGGCGGCCACGGTGCGCAGGGCGGCGGGGACGGTGTCGGCGGGCAGCCCCGCCAGGGTCCGTGCGTCCACATCGGCGGCGACCAGGAGGTCGGCTCCGTGCTGCACTGCGGCGTCGAGCAGGGTGAGGCCGTGCCGTGCGGTCAGCGCGCGGATTCCGGTGCGTGCCATCCGGGCGAGGTCGGCTTCGGCGAGGTGTCCGGTCATACCGCTGGCCTCGGCCCACAGGCCCCACGCCACCGACACCCCGGGAAGTCCCGCTGCCCTGCGGTGGGCGGCCAGGGCGTCACAGAAGGCGTTGGCCGCCGCGTAGTTGGCCTGGCCCGGGCTGCCCATCACCCCGGCCGCCGAGGAGAACATCACGAACATCCCCAGCCGCAGGTCCGCGGTGGCGGCGTGCAGATGAGCCGCGGCCGTCGCCTTCGCCGCCCACACCCGCGCCAGCCGCTCCGGCGTCTGCGAGGTGACCACGGCATCGTCCAGCATTCCGGTGGCGTGGATGACCCCGGTGAGCGGATGGGCCGGATCGATGTCCGCCACCAGGTCGGCCACCGCCCCGGCGTCGGTGACGTCGGCGGCGACGATCCGTACGTCCGCGCCGAGTCCGGTGAGCCGCGCGGCCAGTCCGGACGCGCCCGGGGCGTCCGCACCGCGCCTGCTGACCAGCACCAGATGGCTGGTGTGCCAGG
Source organism: Streptomyces sp. NPDC045899 (assembly GCF_056431485.1). Taxonomy (NCBI): domain Bacteria; kingdom Bacillati; phylum Actinomycetota; class Actinomycetes; order Kitasatosporales; family Streptomycetaceae; genus Streptomyces; species Streptomyces sp. NPDC045899. The sequence goes on along the minus strand of NZ_JBWKKP010000052.1, from coordinate 12,566 downwards.
TGCGGACGAGGTGTTCGGCGACATGGCCGCCGAGGGTGCCGGTGCCGCCGGTGATGAGCACGGTGCCGTCCGGGTCGACGGCCGCGGGCACGTCCAGCACCAGCTTGCCGGTGTGGCGGGCCTGGCTGAGCTGGCGCAGCGCGTCCCGGGCCCGGCTCAGCGGGCGGGTCCGTACGGGAGCCGGTCGCAGCACACCGGTGGCGAACAGGGCGCTCATCTCGCGCAGCATCTCGCCGATGCGGTCGGGGCCGGCGTCGGGCACCAGGTCGAACGCCCGGTAGCGGACGCCGGGATGGGTTGCCGCGATCTCGTCGGCGTCCCGGATGTCGGTCTTGCCCATCTCGGAGAACCTGCCGCCCTCGCCGAGCAGTCGCAGCGAGGCGTCCACGAACGGTCCGGCCAGGCTGTTCAGTACGACGTCCACACCGCGTCCGCCGGTGGCCTCGCGCAGCGTGTCCTCGAAGGCGAGGTCACGGGAGGTGGCGCGGTGCGCGGCGTCGATGCCCATCTCCTCGAGCACGGCGTGTTTGGCGGGGCCGGCCGTGGCGTAGACCTCGGCACCGAGGTGACGGGCGATCTGTACGGCAGCCATCCCGACACCACCGGTCGCGGCGTGGATGAGCACCGATTCGCCCGCCGTCAGCCCGGCCAGGTCCACCAGGCCGTACCAGGCCGTGAGGAACACCACGGGGACGGCCGCGGCCTGCTGGTAGTTCCAGCCCTCCGGGACCGGCACCACCATCCGCGCGTCCGCCACCGCGTAGGGGCCGAACGCGCCCTCGAACAGGCCCATGACGCGGTCCCCGGGCACCACGCCGGTCACCTCGGCGCCGGCCTCCAGCACCACTCCGGCGCCCTCGCTGCCCCGGAACACCCCGCCACCGGGGTACATGCCGACGACGATCAGGGCGTCCCGGAAGTTGAGGCCCGCGGCGTGCACGGCGACGCGTACCTCACCGGGGCCCAGGGGTTCCAGGACCTCGGGGCACGGCACCGGTGTCACGTTCTCCACGGTGGAGGCGCCCCGCACCGCGAGCCGCCAAGCCCGCTCCCCCACCGGCGCGACGAGACCACCGCTGGCGGGTCCACCGGCGCGCACCAGCCTGGGCGCGCGGACACCTCCGGCGCGCACCGCCACCTGGGGTTCGTCCAGTGCGGTGGCACGCAGCACCGCGTCCACCACCCCCGCGCCGGTTTCCGCCGCGCCGGGTCCGCCACGGGGGTCGAGGTCGAGCAGGACCAGCCGGTCCGGGTTCTCCGACTGCGCACTGCGCAGCAGCCCCCATACGGCGGCGCCCGCCGGGTCCGGCGCCGTGGCGTCGAGGTCTTCGCCATGGGGGTCACCGGCGGCCACGGCGCCGCGGGTCACCACCACCAGCCGGGCACCGGCCAGGCGGGGTTCGGCCAGCCAGTCCCGCACCAGCCGCAGCGTGTCCTGGGCGGTGGCGAGGGCGTGGGCCTCGTCCGCCTCCCGGCCCGTTCCCGTGGCAGGGATCGCGGTCAGGACGACCGCGGGCGCCGGGGCGCCGGTGTCGAGCGCCGTGATCAGCGCTGCCAGGTCGGTGTGGCGCACCAGGTCGGCGTTGCACTCGCCGGTGTCGTCCGGTCCGGCCACCGTCCAGGTGGCGTCCGGTCCGAGCACCGTCCAGGTGCCGTCGCCGGCGGCCGGTGCGGGCAGGGTGGTGCCGATGCCCGGGGCGGGGGTGGGCAGGGAGATCCAGTCGAGGGTGAACAGACCCTCGGTGCCGGTGCGGGTCACGGTCCGGAGCTGATCGGCACGGGCGGGCCGCAACTCCAGCGCGTCGACCGTGAGAACGGGGTCGCCGACGGCGTCGGCCACGCTCACCCGCAGGGTGCGCCGGGCGTCGGTGTCATGAGCGTGCGGGGACAGCCTGACGCGCACGGTGGTGGCGCCGGACGCCCACAGGGTCACACCCGTCCAGGCGAACGGCAGCCACAGCGTGCCGTCGGCGGCGGTCTCCCCGGCCGGATCGCCCAGCAGGGCGGCCGGGTGCAGCACGGCGTCCAGCAGGGCGGGATGGATACCGAATCCGCGCTGGTCCCCGGCGGCTTCGGGAAGTGCCACCTCGGCGAGGACGTCGGCACCGTCCCGCCACAGCTTCCGTACGCCGCGGAAGGCGGGTCCGTATCCGTATCCGGCGGCCGCGGCACGTGCGTAGAGCGCGTCCGCGTCCGCGGGTTCGGCGCCCGCGGGGGGCCATGCGCCGACCGCGGACGGGGGGTCGGCCGCGCTGTCGCGGGGCGGGCCGAGCACTCCCGTGGCGTGGCACACCCACGCGGTGTCCGGGGTGTCCTGGTCGGTCCGGGTGTACACGCGGATATCGCGCCGTCCGTCGTCGGCGGTGTCCCCCACGACGACCTGGACGCGCAGTCCGCCCGACTCCGGGAGTACCAGCGGCACCTGTGAGGTCAGTTCCTCCACGGCGCCGCAGCCCGCCTCGTCGGCGGCCTGGAGCGCCCATTCGACCTGTGCGGCGCCGGGGACGAGCACCGCGCCCGCCACCCGGTGGTCGGACAGCCAGCCCTCGCCGCCGCCGGCCGCGATGCGGCCGGTGAGCAGTCGGCCGCTGCCGTCGGCGACCTCCAACGCCGCTGTCAGCAGGGGGTGTTCGGCGGGGACGAGTCCGAGGTCGGCCGCATCGCCACCACGGCCGCCGGTGCCCTCCAGCCAGTAGCGCTCGCGCTGGAAGGCATAGGTGGGGAGGGCGATGGTGTGCGGGGCGGGATCCGTGGGGAACAGACCGGTCCAGTCGACCTCGATCCCCGTGGTGAACGCCTGGCCCACCGACCGCAGCAGCTGGGCGAGATCGCCGTGGTCGCGGCGGAGCGTGGGCACCGTGACGGCGTCGGCTGCGGCTTCCTCGAAGGTCTCCTGCATCCCGACGGTGAGTACGGGGTGGGTGCTGGCCTCGATGAACACCCGGTGGCCGTCGCTCAGCAGCGCCTCCACGGCGTCGGCGAACCGCACCTGCTCCCGCAGATTGCGCACCCAGTACGCGGTGTCCAGGACGGTGGTGTCGGTCCGGCCACGGGTCACGGTCGAGTAGAACGCCACCTGGTCGGCGGGCACGGCACGCGGTTCGACCCCGGCCAGGAGTGTGGTGAGTTCATCGGTGATCTCGTCCACCTGAGGGCTGTGGGAGGCGTAGTCCACCTCGATCATCCGGGCCCGCTCACCGGAGTCCCGGCAGGCCGTCGCGGCGGCGGCCACCTGCTCCGGAGGGCCGGACACCACGGTGGACGCCGGGCCGTTGACGGCGGCCACGACCACCGAGGCGGCACGGTCGCCGAGCCGGTCCAGCAGCGTGGCCACCTGCTCCTCGCCGATGCCGAGGGAGGCCATCGCGCCACCACCGGCCAGTCGGCGCAGCGCCTGACTGCGCAGGGCCACGATCCGGGCGCCGTCGTCGAGCGAGAGCGCCCCGGCCACACAGGCCGCGGCGATCTCGCCCTGGCTGTGACCGACGACGGCGGCGGGCTTGACGCCGTAGCCCTCCCACACGGCGGCGAGGGACACCATCACCGCCCACAGCACGGGTTGCACCACGTCCACCCGGCTGAGGTCGGCGTGGCCTTCGGTACCGCGCAGGACATCGGTGAGCGACCAGTCGACGTGTGGTGCCAGGGCGCGTTCACAGGCGGCCGCGCGGTCCGCGAAGACCGGCGAGACGTCCATCAGCCCCGCGCCCATGCCGATCCACTGGGAACCCTGGCCGGGGAAGACCAGGACCGGGCCTTTGCCGCCCGTGGTCGCCGGGGTGGTGGAGTGGACCACTCCAGGGTGGGTCTCGTCCGCCGCCAGTGCCTCCACGGCCGCGAGCAGTTCGGCCCGGTCGTCCCCGACCATGACGGCCCGGTGGTCGAAGAGGGTGCGGGTGGTCAGCAGCGACCACCCGATCTCGGTGGGTGACGCGGTGGTGTCGGTGGTCAGCCGTTCGGCGAGGGCTCGGGCCTGGTCGCGGAGCGCGGTGGCGCCGCGCGCCGACAGCACCCAGGGCACCGTGCCGGTGGCGGGCACGGCCGGTGCGGGAGCGTCCCCCGGGCCGGGTGCCTGTTCGAGGATCACATGGGCGTTGGTGCCGCTGATGCCGAAGGAGGACACACCCGCGCGCCGGGGCCGCTCGGTGCCGGGCCAGGTGACGGCCTCGGTGAGCAGCCGTACCGCGCCGTCGTCCCAGTCGACATGGGGGCTGGGCGTGTCGATGTGCAGGGACGCGGGCAGCACGCCGTGGCGCATCGCCATCACCATCTTGATGACGCCCGCCACTCCGGCGGCGGCCTGGGTGTGGCCGATGTTGGACTTCACCGAACCCAGCCACAGCGGCTGATCCTCGGGGCGTTCCCGGCCATAGGTGGCCAGCAGCGCCTGGGCCTCGATCGGGTCGCCCAGGGTGGTACCTGTGCCGTGGGCTTCCACCACGTCGACGTCGGACGGGGCGAGCCGGGCGGTGGCCAGCGCGGCGCGGATCACCCGCTGCTGCGACGGACCGTTGGGCGCGGTGAGTCCGTTGGAGGCGCCGTCCTGGTTGACGGCGGAGCCGCGGATCACGGCGAGCACCTGGTGTCCGTTGCGCCGGGCGTCCGATAGGCGTTCCAGGACGAGCAGTCCGATGCCCTCGCCCCAGCCGGTGCCGTCGGCCGCCGCCGCGAACGGCTTGCAGCGGCCGTCGGCGGCGAGGCCGCGCTGCCGCGAGAACTCGACGAAGGTGTTGGGCGTGGCCATCACGGTGACGCCGCCGGCCAGGGCCAGGGTGCATTCACCGTTGCGCAGTGCTTGGGCGGCGAGGTGCATCGCCACCAGTGAGGACGAGCACGCGGTGTCCACGGTCACCGCGGGCCCCTCGAGACCGAAGGTGAACGCCACGCGCCCCGAGGCGATGCTCGGTGTGCTGCCGGTCATCAGACGTCCCTCGACGCCCTCCGGTGTGCGGCCGAGGAAGCGGCTGCCGTAGTCGTCGTACATGACACCGGTGATCACCGCGCTCTGGCTGCCCCGCAGCCCGACCGGGTCGATCCCCGCGCTCTCGAACGCCTGCCAGGCCGTCTCCAGCAGCAGCCGCTGCTGGGGGTCGGTGGCCAGCGCCTCACGCGGGCTGATCCCGAAGAACTCGGCGTCGAAGCGCGGAGCGTCGTGGAGGAATCCGCCTTCGCGGGCATAGCTGGTGCCGGTGTGGTCGGGGTCGGGGTCGAACAGGTCCGCCAGGTTCCAGCCGCGGTCCGCGGGGAACTCCCCGATGGCGTCGCCCCCTTCGGACACCAGCCGCCACAGGTCCTCCGGTGAGCCGACACCGCCCGGATAGCGGCAGGCCATACCGACGATGACGATCGGATCGTTGTCGGCCGCCACCGGCGCGGCCGCCGGTGTGCTGCCCGGTGTCACGCCCGGGTCCGTGCCGACGAGCTGGTCGCGCAGGAAGAGGACCAGGGCGTCGGGGGTCGGGTAGTCGAAGATGACGGTGGCCGGGATCCGGGTGCCGGTGGCCGTGCCCAGCCGGTTGCGCAGATCGAGGGCGGTCAGCGAGTCGAAGCCGAGTTCCTGGAAGGCGCGGCCGGGTTCGATGGCCTCCGGGTCGGGATGGGCGAGGACGGCGGCGATCTGGTCGCGCACCAGCTCGGCGATGGCCCGGTCCCGCTGTTCCGCGGGCAGTCCGGCCAGCCGCGCGGCCCACGGTCCGGTCCCGGTGTCCGTGACCGGACGCGCCGGTGTGCGCACCAGACTCCGCAGCAGCGGTGGCAGCGGCCCGGTGGCGGCCCTGGTGCGCAGCGCCGCCGTGTCGAACCGGGCGGGGACGACGGTGGGGTGAGGGGCGGTCAGCGCCGTGTCGAGGAGCGTCGGCACCTGGTCGTCGGGGATCGGGGCGTTGCCGGAGCGGGCCATCCGGGCGAGGTCGGTCGCGTCGAGGTGGCCGGTCATACCTCCGGCCGTGGTCAGCAGTCCCCAGGCCAGGGTGTGGGCCGTCCGGCCCTCCGCCCGGCGGTGTTCGGCGAGCGCGTTGAGGAACATGTTGGCGGCCGCGTAGTTGGCCTGGCCGCCGTTGCCCAGGACGGACGCGGCGGAGGAGAACATCACGAACGCCGCGGGGTCGCGGTCCCGGGTGAGCCGGTGCAGCTGCCAGGCGGCGTCCACCTTGGGTGCGAGGACGGTGTCGAGCTGTCCGGGTGTCATCGCGGTGACCACACCGTCGTCGAGCACACCGGCCGCGTGGACGACGGCCGTGAGGGGGTGGTCCTCGGGGATGGTGGCGAGCAGGTCGGTCAGCGCGCGCGGATCGGCGGCGTCACAGGCGGCGACGCGCACCTCGGCACCGAGTGCGGCCAGTTCGGCGGTGAGCTCGTCCACGGCGGACGAGCCGCCGCTCCGGCTGATCAGCAGAAGGTGGCGTATGCCGTGTGCGGAGGCCAGGTGCCGGGCGACGAGCCGCCCCAGGGCTCCGGTGCCACCGGTGATCAGGGCGGTGCCGTCCGGATCGAGGGCGGGGAACACCGCGTCCTGGCCGGGACGCACCGGGACCAGGCGCGGGACGCGGATCTCCCCGCCCCGCAGCGCCAGTTCCGTTTCGTCGGCGGCGGTGGCGGCCGGCAGCGCGGTGCGCAGGGCCCGGCGGGAGCGGGGGTCGTCGTCCAGGTCCGCCAGCAGCACCCGCCCGGGGTGTTCGGCCTGTGCCGCGCGGACCAGGCCCCACAGGGGTGCGCCGGTCAGATCGGCGGGTGGGTCCGCGGGCCCGGTGGCCACGGCGCCGCGGGTGACGACGGCCAGCCGGGTGGCGGCGAACCGTTCGTCGGTGAACCAGTGGCGCAGGGTGGTGAGCAGCCGGCGGGAGGCGGTCCGCACCCGTGCCGGTATGTCCTGGGACTCGCTGTGGGCGGGGGACCCGCCGGGGGCGGGAACGTCGGCGCCGGTGTCCGGAGCGTCATGGCATTCCACGACGACCAGGCCGGGAACCGGCTGCCCGTTGTCCACGGCGGCGGTGAGCGCGGCGAGGTCGGGGAGGAGGACGGCGTCGGGCCCGGTGGCCAGATCCAGCGGGTCCGGTCCGACCACCGCCCACACCTCGTCGGATGACGGCTCACCGATGGCCGCGGGCCCCGGTTGCCAGTCCAGCCGGTACAGCGGGGTGTCGGCCGCGGCGGCGCGGGCGGAGCGCCAGCGGTCGGCGGAGATCTCGCGGAGGCCCAGGGACGCGATGGTGGCCACGGGCGCGCCCTGGTCGTCGCTGAGCGTCAGGGCGACACTGTCCGCGGCGGTCGGGGTGATGCGGACGCGCAGCCGGGTGGCGCCCGTGGTGTACAGCCGTACCCCGCTGAAGGAGAACGGGAGCCGGACCGTCGGTGCCGTGGTGTCCTCCGGTCCGCGGCCGCCGTTGAAGAGCTCTTCGATGGGGTGCAGGGCGCTGTCCAGGAGCGCGGGGTGCAGTCCGTAGCTGTCGGCCCCGCCGTGGTGTTCGGCGGCCAGGCGTACCTCGGCGAGCATCTCCTCGCCGTGGGCCCAGGCGGCGCGCAGTCCGCGGAAGGCCGGACCGTAGGCGTAACCCTGGTCGGCCAGCCGCTGGTAGAGGTCGGCCACGTCGACGGGTACGGCGCCGGACGGCGGCCACGCGGCCACCGGTGGCCCGGCCTCCACGGGTGAGGTCGCGGCGGTGAGCACGCCGGTGGCGTGGCGGATCCAGGAGGTCTCCGGCCCCTCACCCTCGTCGGCGTCGGGCCGGGAGGAGAGGGTGAGCGCGCGCCTGCCGGACGCATCGGGGGCGGTGACCGCGAGCTGGATGCGCACCGCGCCCGAGGAGGGCAGCAGCAGCGGTGTCTCCAGGGTGAGGTCATCGATGAGTTCGCAGCCGGTCCGTGCCCCGGCGAGCAGGGCGAGTTCCAGGACGGCCGTGCCCGGCAGCGGCACGCTGTCCGCGATGGTGTGGTCGGTCAGCCATGCGTGGGTGTGCGGGGCCAGCCGTCCGGTGAGCAGCAGTCCGCCGTCGGGTGTCTCCACGGCGGCCTGGAGCAGCGGATGGTCGGTGGCCCCGAGGCCCACCGCCCGTACGTCGGCGGTGCCGGTGGGGACGGGGCGCCAGTACCGCTGTCGCTGGAAGCGGTAGGTGGGCAGGTCGACGGGGCCCGCGGGCTCCGGCAGGGCGGCGGCGAAGTCGACGGTGGCGCCGTCGTGGTGCAGGGCGGTCAGCGCGGCGAGCAGGGTGCGCGGTTCGTCACGGCCCTCGCGCAGCGCGGTGGCGAACACGGGGGCGGTGTCGGGTGTGGTCCCCTCGTCCCGCAGCGCGTCCTGCGCCATGGTGGTGAGTACGGCGTCCGGCCCCAGTTCGAGGTAGCGGGTGGTGCCCTCGGCGTGCAGGGTGCGCAGACCGTCATGGAACCGCACGGGCTGCCGCACGTGGCGCACCCAGTACTCGGGGTCGCGGAGCTGGTCGGCGGTGGCCGGTTCCCCGGTGAGGTTGGAGATCACCGGGATGCGCGGCGGATGGTAGTCGAGTCCGCGGGCCACCGCGCGGAACTCGTCGAGCATGGGGTCGAGCAGCGGGGAGTGGAAGGCGTGGCTGACCTTCAGCCGCTTGGTCCGGTGCCCCTGTCCCCCGAGGGTGCGGGCGATGTCGTCGACGGTCTCGGCGTCCCCGGACACCACGATCGCCGTGGGCCCGTTGACGGCTGCCAGCGCGACGCGGTCCTCACGGCCCGCGAGCAGGGGCAGGATGTGGTCCTCGGTGGCCTCGATCGCGGCCATGGCACCGCCGGCCGGGAGTTCCTGCATCAGCCGTCCCCGGGCGGCCACGAGCGCGCAGGCGTCCGGCAGGGACAGCACACCCGCCACGTGGGCGGCCACCAGCTCCCCGACGGAGTGTCCGGTGAGGAAGCCGGGGACGACGCCGAAGGACTCGACCAGCCGGAACAGGGCGGTCTCCAGGGCGAACAGGGCCGCCTGGGTCACCCCGGTCCCGTGCAGCGCGTTCGCCTCGGCGGTGTCCTCGGCGGCGAACACCAGGTCGCGCAGCGGGCGTCCGAGCAGCGGGTCCAGGTGCGCGCAGACCTCGTCGAAGGCGGTGGCGAACACCGGATGGGTCCGGTGGAGCTCACGGCCCATCCCGGGCCGCTGGCTGCCCTGCCCGGTGAACATGACGGCGGTGCCGCCGGAGCGGACGGGGCCGGTGGCCAGGGTCAGCGCGGGGTGGTGCTCGCCGTCGGCCAGGGCCCGTACCGCCGCGAGCAGTTCCTCGCGGGTCCCGGCCACCGCCGTGGCCCGGTGTTCGAAGGCGGAGCGGGTCCGGGCGAGCGACCAGGCCACATCGGCCGCGGACTGCCGCGAGTGGGCGGCCAGGTGCCCGGCGAGTGCCTCGGCCTGTGCGCGCAGCGCCCGGTCCCCGCGTGCGGACAGGGTCCAGGGGATGAGCGTGGTCTCCCGCGGGGGCGCGGACCGGGCCGAAGCGGCCGTGGCGGCCGGGGCGGGGGGCTGTTCGAGCAGCAGATGGGCGTTGGTGCCGGAGATGCCGAAGGAGGACACCGCCGCCCGGCGCGGCCGGTCCCCGCCCGGCCAGTCGACGGCTTCGGTGAGCAGGCGTACGGCGCCCGCGTCCCAGTTCACATGCGGGGTGGGCCGGGTGAGGTGGACGGTGGCGGGCAGTGTTCCGTGCCGCATCGCCATGACCATCTTGATGACACCGGCCACCCCGGCGGCGCCCTGGGTGTGTCCGATGTTGGATTTGACCGAGCCCAGCCACAGCGGTTCACCGTCGGCCCGGTCCTGGCCGTAGGTGGTCAGCAGGGCGTGGGCCTCGATGGGGTCGCCGAGCCGGGTGCCGGTGCCGTGCGCCTCGACGACGTCCACCTCGGCCGGGGAGAGCCGGGCGTTCGCCAGCGCCTGGGTGATGACGCGCTGCTGGGACGGGCCGTTGGGCGCGGTGAGGCCGTTGGAGGCGCCGTCCTGGTTGATGGCCGAACCCCGGATGACCGCGAGGACCCGGTGGCCGTTGCGCCGGGCGTCGGACAGCCGTTCCAGCAGCACCAGGCCGACGCCCTCGGAGAAGGCGGTGCCGTCCGCTTCCTCGGAGAACGCCTTGCAGCGGCCGTCGGGGGCCAGACCGCGCTGCCGGGAGAACTCGGTGAACACGTTCGGGACGGCCATGACCGTGACACCGCCCGCGAGGGCCAGTCCGCACTCTCCCTGGCGCAGCGCCTGGCAGGCCAGGTGCATGGCGACCAGCGACGAGGAGCACGCCGTGTCCACCGTGACGGCGGGCCCCTCGAGGCCGAGGGTGTACGCCACCCGGCCGGACAGCACACTGGGGGCGTTGCCGGTGACGAGATAGCCTTCGGCGCTCTTGTCGATGTGCGGGGTGCCGAAGCCGGGGAGGGCGGTGCCCGCGTAGACACCGGTCGCGCTCCCCTTGAGCGAGGCCGGGTCGATCCCGGCGCGTTCGAGGAGTTCCCAGGACGCCTCCAGCAGCAGCCGCTGCTGGGGGTCGACGGCCAGTGCCTCGCGGGGGCTGATGCCGAAGAACTCGGGGTCGAAGCGGTCGGCGTCGTAGAGGAAGCCGCCCTCGCGGGCGTGGCTGGTGCCGGGGTGGTCGGGGTCCGGGTGGAAGAGGCCTTCGAGGTCCCAGCCGCGGTCGGTGGGGAACCCGCCCATGGCGTGCGCACCGGAGGCGACCAGCTGCCACAGTTCCTCGGGCGTGGTCACACCGCCGGGATAGCGGCAGGCCATGCTGACCACGGCCACCGGCTCCTGGGCGCGGTCCTCGACCTCCCGCAGCCGCTGCCGCGTTTCGTGCAGATCGCCGGCGACTCGCCTCAGATAGTCGACCAGCTTCTCTTCATTAGCATGAGCCACAGAGGGTCACCCGGCCTTCAGCGAAGAGGCGCGCCACGTTGTTCATGACAGGCCAAGCTCGTTGTCGATGAATTCCAGAACCTGATCGGCGGACGCGACCTGGAGCCGCTCCACCGCGTCGGTGTCGTCGGAGGGCGTGCACATCGCCTTCCACTTCGAGAGCAGGGTCTCCAGCCGTGCCGTGACCACCCCGGTCTCCACGTCCTCCACGACCACGGCGGACAGGCTGTTCTCCAGCCTGAGCAGCTCGTTGAGGAGGGGGTGGGGTGTCCCGGGGCCGGGGTCCGCGGTGAGGGAGTCCCCGGGTGCCAGTTGCTGTCGCAGGTGTTCGGCGAGCACGGTGGCTTCCGGATGGTCGAAGACCAGGGCGGCGGGCAGCCGCAGTCCGGTGGCGGCGGCGAGCCGGTTGCGCAGCTCCACGGCGGTCAGCGAGTCGAAGCCGAGGTCCTTGAACGACGCGTCGGCATGGACGACGGAGGCGTCGGCGTGTCCCAGGACGGTGGCGGCGTGGGTCCGCACCAGGTTGAGCAGCAGCCGGTGCTGTTCGGAGGACGGCAGCCCGGTCAGCCGCACTCCCCAGTCGGTGGGCGGGCCCCCGGCGGCCGCGGTCGGCCGGACGCGTCGGCCGCCGCCGGTGGCCGCGAGGGCCCGCAGGGGCGCGGGCAGGGCGGTGGCGGCCTGGGCGGCCAGTGCCCTGGTGTCCAGGTTGAGCGCCAGCAGATGGGGGTGGCCGTGGTGGCGCGCGGCATCCAGCAGGGCCAGGCCCTCAGCGGTGCTGTTGGCCTGGATGCCGAGGCGGCCGATCCGGGCCAGGTCGGTGTCGGCGAGCCGTGCGGTGAGCCCGCTGGTGTCCGCCCACAGACCCCATGCCACCGACTGTCCCGGCAGTCCCAGGGCCTGGCGGTGGACGGCCAGCCCGTCGCAGTAGGCGTTGGCCGCCGCGTAGTTGGCCTGGCCCGGGGTGCCCAGGTCGGAGGCGAAGGAGGAGAACATCACGAACATGCCGAGCCGCAGGTGCGCGGTGGCGGTGTGCAGATGGGCCGCCGCCCCGGCCTTGGCGGCCCAGGCCCGCTCCAGCCCTCCGGGGTTCTGGGAGGGCAGCATGGCGTCGTCCACGACACCCGCGGCATGGATCACACCCGTCAGCGGATGGGCCGGGTCGATGTCCGTGATCAGGCCGTGCAGCGCGGTGGCGTCGGTGATGTCGAGGGGCTCGACACGGACCGACGCGCCCAGGTCGGTGAGGCGCTGCGCCAACTCGCGGGCGCCCGGAGCGTCAGGGCCACTGCGGCTGACCAGCAGCAGATGCCGGATGTCCCCCGTGCGGACGAGGTGTTCGGCGACGTGGCCGCCGAGGGTGCCGGTGCCACCGGTGATCAGGACGGTCCCATCGGGGTCCACCGGCGCGGGAACATCCAGCACCAGCTTGCCCGTGTGCCTGGCCTGACTCAGATACCGCAGCGCCTCCCGCGCCCGCCCGAGCGGCCACGAACGCACCGGAAGCGGCTCCAGCACCCCCGCCTCGAACAACCGCACCAACTCGGCCAGCATCCGACCGATCAGCTCAGGCCCGGCGTCCGCGATCAGATCGTAGGGGAGGTAGCGCACACCGGGGTGGTCGTGTCCGGGGTCGCGGAGGTCGGTCTTGCCCATCTCCAGGAAACGACCGCCCTCCCCCAACAACCGCAACGACGCATCGATGAACTCCCCCGCCAGACTG
>NZ_JBWKKP010000051.1:0-18610 GCF_056431485.1 Streptomyces sp. NPDC045899 | reverse complement strand
CCAACCGCTGCGCCGCCAACCCTCACACAGACCCCAGACCTGAGCATCGCGTGGTGCTACACGCCACCTGGCCGTAGCTATACGAGAACAGGGCCGTGTCAACGCGGTGGCGCCCGGCACCACCATGACCGAGATGATCGAGGCGTGGGCCGAGCGTTCGCCCGGGGTCGTCGACCAGCTCAACGCCCGCACCCCGCTGCGCCGCCCCGCCGAACCGGCCGAGATCGCCGAGGCCGCGGCCTGGCTGCTCAGCGACCGCGCCTCCTATGTCACCGGTGCGGTGCTGCCGGTCGACGGCGGTATGCGAGCCTGAGGCCCACCGCTCCCGCCCCCGTTGTTCCGAAGGCGCCGCCATGACCCCCCAGGACCTGCTGGACCGCGCCGAACGGCTGGCCGCCCCCGGCACCCGCCGGCTGCTCGGTATCGCCGGACCTCCCGGCGCCGGGAAGACCACCCTGGCCGGACGGCTGGTGGACGCGCTCGGCCCGGAGCGGGCCGTCCTGGTCCCGATGGACGGCTTCCACCTGGCCGACGCGGAACTGCGCAGACTCGGCCTGCTGGACCGCAAGGGCGCCCCCGAGACCTTCGACCCGTACGGCTACACCGCACTGCTGCGGCGGCTGCGTGCGCCCCGGTCCGGGGAGACGGTGTACGCGCCGGGGTTCGACCGCGAGCTGGAACAGCCCCTGGCGGGCGCGGTGCCGGTGCCACCCGAGGTGCCGCTGGTGATCACCGAGGGGAACTACCTGCTGCTCGACGAGGGACCGTGGCGTCCGGTGCGCGGACTGCTGGACGAGACCTGGTGGATCGAGCTGGACGGCGAGGAGCGGGTGCGCAGGCTGATCGACCGCCATGAGCGGTTCGGCAAACCGCGGCCGGAGGCCGAGCGGTTCGTACTCCGCTCCGACGAGGCCAACGCCCGCCGGGTGGCACCCGGGCGGGCGGTGGCCGATCTCGTGGTCAGGGGCGGATGACCGGCCCCGGCCGGGGGTTACTCCCCGCGGTTCAGCCGCTGGGCGGCCTCGGTGGCCCAGTAGGTGAGGATCATCCCGGCGCCCGCGCGCCGCACGGACGTCAGGGTCTCCATGATCGCCCGGTCCCGGTCGATCCAGCCGTTGGCCGCGGCCGCCTCGACCATCGCGTACTCACCGGAGATCTGGTACGCCGCCACCGGTACGTCCACCGCGTCGGCGATCCGCCGCAGGATGTCCAGGTAGGGCAGCGCGGGCTTCACCATGACCATGTCCGCGCCCTCGGCGAGGTCCAGTTCCAGTTCCCGCAGCGCCTCACGGGCGTTGGGGGTGTCCTGCTGGTAGGTCTTGCGGTCGCCCTTGAGCGAGGAGCCGACCGCCTCGCGGAAGGGACCGTAGAAGGCGGAGGCGTACTTGGCGGTGTAGGCCAGGATCGAGACGTCCTGGTACCCGGCGCCGTCCAGGGCCTCGCGGACCACGCCGACCTGGCCGTCCATCATCCCGCTGGGGCCCACCGTGTGGACGCCCGCGTCCGCCTGCACCCGCGCCATCTCGGCGTAGCGCTCCAGCGTGGCGTCGTTGTCCACCCGGCCCTCGGCGTCCAGGACACCGCAGTGGCCGTGGTCGGTGTGCTCGTCCAGGCACAGGTCCGACATGATCACCAGGTCGTCGCCGACCTCGGCCCGGACATCCCGGATGGCCAGCTGAAGAATCCCGTCCGGATCGGTGCCGGGCGTGCCGACGGCGTCCTTCTTGGCCTCCTCCGGCACTCCGAACAGCATGATCCCGCCGATGCCCGCCTCGACGGCCTCGGCGGCCGCCTTCCGGAGGGTCTCCCGGGTGTGCTGGACCACGCCCGGCATCGACGCCAGCGGCACCGGCTCGCTCACGCCCTCCCGCACGAACGCGGGCAGGATCAGCTCCGCCGGATGCAGCCGGGTCTCGGCGACCATCCGCCGCATCGCCGGTGTGGTGCGCAGCCGACGCGGCCGCGCCCCCGGGAAACCGCCGTACCTGGCTGTCACGAGCGTGCCCTCCTCCTCGATCCCGGCCGCCGCTCGCTCGGGCGGGTGACCGGATCCCCGTTCTCGATCGCGGCCTGGCGCCGCGCGGCCCCGAAGTCCGCGAGCGCCTCGGCCAGTTTGAGCACCGAGGGCTCGGGCGACAGGACGTCCACCCGCAGACCGTGCTCCTCCGCGGTCTTCGCGGTGGCCGGGCCGATACAGGCGATGACGGTGACGTTGTGCGGCTTGCCCGCGATGCCGACCAGGTTCCGCACGGTGGACGACGAGGTGAACAGCACCGCGTCGAACCCGCCGCCCTTGATGGCCTCACGGGTCTCGGCCGGCGGCGGCGAGGCGCGCACGGTCCGGTACGCGGTGACGTCGTCGACCTCCCAGCCCAGCTCGATCAGCCCGGCGACCAGGGTCTCGGTGGCGATGTCGGCACGCGGCAGGAAGACGCGGTCGATCGGGTCGAAGACCGGGTCGTACGGCGGCCAGTCCTCCAGCAGCCCGGCCGCGGACTGCTCACCGCTGGGCACCAGGTCCGGCTTGACGCCGAACTCGATCAGCGACTTGGCGGTCTGCTCACCGACGGCCGCGACCTTGATCCCGGCGAACGCGCGGGCGTCGAGCCCGTACTCCTCGAACTTCTCGCGCACCGCCTTGACCGCGTTGACCGAGGTGAAGGCGATCCACTCGTAGCGCCCGGTGACCAGACCCTTGACTGCGCGCTCCATCTGCTGCGGGGTGCGCGGCGGTTCGACCGCGATGGTCGGCACCTCACTGGGCACCGCGCCGTAGCTGCGCAGCTGGTCGGAGAGCGAGGCGGCCTGCTCCTTGGTCCGCGGGACCAGGACCTTCCAGCCGAACAACGGCTTGGACTCGAACCAGGACAGCTGGTCGCGCCGTTCGGCCGCGCCCCGCTCGCCCACCACGGCTATCACCGGCTGGGCACCCTGCGGCGAGGGCAGCACCTTGGCGGACTTCAGCACCTGGGCGACGGACCCGAGGGTCGCCGTCCAGGTCCGCTGGCGGGTGGTGGTGCCCGCGACGGTCACGGTCAGCGGGGTGTCCGGCTTGCGGCCGGCGCTCACCAGCTCCCCGGCCGCGGCGGCGACGGTCTCCAGGGTGGCGGAGACCACGGCGGTGGCGTCCGAGGAGCCGACCTCGCTCCAGCAGCGCTCGTCCGCGGTCCGCGCGTCCACGAAACGGACGTCGGCGTTCTCGGCGTCCCGCAGCGGCACGCCCGCGTAGGCGGGCACGCCCACCGCGGCGGCGATGCCCGGCACCACCTCGAAGACGATGCCCTCGGCGGCGCAGGCGAGCATCTCGTCGGCGGCGTACCCGTCGAGACCGGGGTCGCCCGCGACGGCGCGGACGACCCGCTTGCCGCCGCGCGCGGCCGACATGACAAGATTGGCGGTGTCCCGGAGTACCGGAACATCAGCGGCGCTTGACGAACCGTCAGCGTCCGCCTGTTGCGGAGTGCCCTGCGCCTCCGCGGCCACCCCCGGCCTGACGTGTGCGCGCACCACTTCGAGCACATCAGGGTCGGCGATCAGTACGTCGGCGGTGGCAAGTGCCTCCACGGCGCGCAGCGTCAGCAGGCCCGGGTCACCCGGTCCTGCGCCGAGGAAGGTGACCTGCCCGCAGCCGGGGTGGTTCGGGGCGGTGGGGTTCAAAGTGCTCGCTCCCCCATAAGACCGGCCGCACCCTTCGCGAGCATCTCGGTGGCGAGTTCGCGACCCATGATCTGAGCCTGCGACACGGCCTCACCAAGCGAAGCGGGTACGGGACCGGTGGTGGACAGCTGCACCAGCGCTGAGCCGTCGGTGGTGCCGACGACGCCGCGCAGGCGCATTTCGGTGACATCCTGAGCGTCGCCCAGCAGGTCGGCCAGCGCGCCCACAGGTGCGCTGCAGCCGGCCTCCAGGGCGGCGAGCAGGGTTCGCTCGGCGGTCACGGCGGCCCGCGTGTGCGGGTCGTCGAGCTCGGCGAGCAGGGCAGCGAGGTCCGCGTCGGACGCGGCACATTCGACTGCCAGAGCCCCCTGGCCGGGGGCGGGCAAAATGTGGTCGGCGTCGAGGAGCTCGGTCGCCTCGCCGATCCGCCCCATGCGGATCAGGCCGGCGGCGGCGAGCACCACGGCGTCCAGTTCCCCCGAACGCACATAGCCGATACGGGTGTCGACATTGCCGCGGATCGGCACCGTCTCGATGTCGAGGCCGAACGAGCGGGCCCACGCGTTGAGCTGGGCCGCGCGGCGGGGCGAGCCGGTGCCTATCCGGGCGCCCGCCGGGAGTTCGGCGAAGGTGAGCCCGTCACGGGCGATCAGCGCGTCGCGCGGGTCCTCGCGGCGCGGTATCGCGGCCAGCACCAGACCCTCGGGTTCGGCGGTCGGCAGGTCCTTCAGCGAGTGCACCGCGAAGTCGATCTCACCGCGCAGCAGCGCCTCGCGCAGCGCGGAGACGAATACGCCGGTACCGCCGATCTGCGCGAGCTGCTCCCGCGAGGTGTCGCCGTAGGTGGTGATCTCGACCAGTTCGACGGGGCGTCCGGTCAGCTTGCGCACCGCGTCGGCGATCAGGCCGGACTGGGCCATGGCCAGCTTGCTGCGACGGGTGCCCAGTCGCAGCGGCGCGGTGGAGGTGGCGGGGGTGGCGGGGGTGGCGCTCATGCCCGGCCTCCCTTCGGGTCGTTCGGTTCGGCTGTGCCGCGTGCGGGGGCGGCACCGGGGCCGCCCGCGTCGGCGCGGCTGACGGCGGCGACCGCCTGGGGGTCGAGGTCGAACAGCTCACGCAGGGCGTCCGCGTATCCGGCGCCGCCCGGGGTGCTCGCCAGTTCCTTGACCCGCACGGTGGGCGCGTGCAGCAGCTTGTCGACGACCCGCCGCACGGTCTGCGTGATCTCGGACCGCTGCTTGTCGTCCAGGTCGGGAAGACGTCCCTCGAGCCGGGCGACCTCGCTCGCGACGACATCTGCCGCCATGGTACGCAGCGCGACCACGGTGGGCGTGATGTGCGCGGCGCGCTGGGCCGCGCCGAAGGCGGCGACCTCGGCGGAGACGATGGAGCGGACCAGGTCGACATCGGCGGCCATCGCCCCGGCGGCCGGGCCCGAACCGCCGGCCGGGGTGGCGGCGGCCTCGGCGAGCGACTCGATGTCCACCAGCCGCAGACCCTCGACCCGGTGGGCCGCGGCGTCGATGTCCCGGGGCATGGCCAGGTCCAGCAGCGCGACGCGGTCCTCGTCGCCGGGGCCCGCCGAGGGGCAGGCAGCGCGCTGGGCGAGGGCGGTGCGCAGTTCGTCGGCGGTGAGCACCAGGCCGGTGGCGCCGGTGCAGGAGACGACGATGTCGGCGTGCGGCAGCTCGGCGGCCACCCGGTCCCGCGGTACGGCGCGGGCGACCAGCCCGGCGACCCGGACCGCGTCGGTGGCGGCGTGCTGCTCGGCCAGCGACTCGGCGAGCCGCAGCGCCCGCTCCAACGTCCTGTTGGCGATCACCAGTTCTGCCACACCGGCGCGCGCGAGGGTCGCGGCGGCCAGCGAGGACATCGAGCCCGCGCCGATCACCAGCGCGCGCTTGCCCGTGGCCCAGTCCGCCACCGGAACCGGTCCGGCCAGCTGCTCCAGGCCGAAGGTCACCAGCGACTGCCCGGCCTTGTCGATACCGGTCTCGCTGTGCGCCCGCTTGCCGACCCGCAGCGCCTGCTGGAAAAGGTCGTTGAGCATCCGGCCCGCGGTGTGCAGCTCCTGTCCGAGCGCCAGCGCGTCCTTGATCTGGCCGAGGATCTGGCCCTCGCCGACGACCATCGAGTCCAGTCCGCAGGCCACCGAGAACAGGTGGTGGACGGCCCGGTCCTCGTAGTGCACGTAGAGATAGGGGGTGAGCTCGTCCAGACCGACGCCGGTGTGCTGGGCGATCAGCGTGGACAGCTCGGCCACCCCGGCGTGGAACTTGTCCACGTCGGCGTAGAGCTCGATGCGGTTGCAGGTGGCCAGCACCGCGGCCTCGGTGGCGGGCTCGGCGGCGAGGGTGTCCTGCACCAGCTTCGCCTGCTCGTCCCCGACCAGGGCGGCGCGCTCCAGCACGCTCACGGGCGCGCTGCGGTGACTCAGTCCGATGACGAGGAGACTCATGCCGGCATCACGGCGGGTACGTCCCCGTCAGGTCCCTGCCGGCCGCTGCTGTCGGCGCCGGGGCCGCCCGCGGCCGTCCGGTGCGGGGCCACGGGGGGCTGCGGAACGGCGTCCGCGCCCTCCTCGTGACCGGTGGAGTCCTCGCCCGCCTTGCGCTGCTCGTGGAAAGCCAGGATCTGGAGCTCGATGGAGAGGTCGACCTTGCGCACGTCCACGCCGTCCGGAACGGACAGCACGGTGGGCGCGAAGTTGAGGATGGAGGTGATGCCCGCGGCGACGAGCCGGTCACAGACCTGCTGGGCCGCGCCCGCCGGGGTGGCGATCACACCGATCGACACACCGTTGTCGTCGATGATCTTCTCGAGCTCGTCGGTGTGCTGGACCGGGATGCCCGCGACGGGCTTGCCCGCCATCGCCGGGTCGGCGTCGATCAGCGCGGCGACGCGGAAGCCACGGGAGGCGAAGCCGCCGTAGTTGGCGAGGGCGGCGCCGAGGTTACCGATACCGACGATCACCACGGGCCAGTCCTGGGTGAGGCCGAGCTCCCGCGAGATCTGGTAGACGAGGTATTCCACGTCGTAGCCGACCCCACGGGTGCCGTACGAACCGAGATAGGAGAAGTCCTTGCGGAGCTTGGCCGAATTGACTCCGGCCGCGGTCGCCAGCTCCTCGGAGGACACCGTGGGCACCGAGCGCTCGGAGAGCGCCGTCAGGGCACGCAGATACAGCGGTAGCCGGGCGACGGTGGCCTCGGGAATCCCTCGGCTTCGGGTCGCCGGTCGGTGAGTTCGGCCAGTTGCCACGGTGCTCCTGCGGGTAGAGCGGGGCTGCGGGCGGGCCACAGTTCCATGACCGCCCCATCGACAGCAGGCTATGTCTTTGTGAACGCGTGCACAAAGATGGTGTCCGCTTTGTCCGAGCAAAGTGACCGGTGTCACGCGCCTTTTCCGGCCGCGCCCGGAACCACGACCTGCGTCGCACCGTTCCCGGCGGGCACATCCGCACCCGGGGGGCGTCGACGGGAGCACAGGCTCTCACTCCTCACCTTTTTACCCCCGGACACCAACAAATCGCCCACGATCGTAAACGACCCCGAGGACCCGGGCACAATGGCGAGCATGAGTCCCCTGCTGCGCCGCACCCCCCGCAAGAATCCCACCGAGCGCACGGTGACGCTGATCGGCAAGCCCGACTGTCATCTCTGCGAGGACGCCGAGGCCGTGATCGAGAAGGTCTGCGGCGAGCTGGGCACCCCCTGGGAGAAGAAGGACATCACCCAGGACGAGGAGCTGTACCGCAAGTACTGGGAGCAGATCCCGGTGATCCTGGTGGACGGCGCCCAGCACGACTTCTGGCGGGTGGACCCGAAGCGGCTGCGGACCGCACTGGGCGGCTGATCCGCCGCTGGTCCGGCGGCCGCCGCCCCCCTTTCGCGTAACCTGAATCGTCCCGACACCCGGGCGTAACGGGATGGGCCGCACCGCTGGCTATGCTCCCTTCATGGCCGCACTGGGATGGTTCACCCGCCGTCGACGACCCGCCACGGAGCGGAGCGTCCTCGCCGGAGAGGCGTCGGCCGAGGCGGCGCGCAAGTCGTCGGCCGAGACTCCCCCGCCGCAGCCCGCCGCGGAACCGGAGTTCCCCGTCGTCGGGGATGAGAGAGCCGCCGCCTTCTTCGATCTCGACAACACGGTCATGCAGGGTGCCGCCCTCTTCCACTTCGGCCGCGGCCTGTACAAGCGGCACTTCTTCCGCAAGCGCGAACTGGCCCGCTTCGCCTGGCAGCAGACCTGGTTCCGGATGGCGGGCGTCGAGGACCCGGCGCATATGGAGGACGTGCGCAGCAGCGCGCTGTCCATCGTCAAGGGTCACCGGGTCTCCGAGCTGATGTCGATCGGCGAGGAGATCTACGACGAGTACATGGCGGACCGCATCTGGCCCGGCACCCGGGCGCTGGCCCAGGCGCACCTGGACGCCGGACAGCGGGTCTGGCTGGTGACCGCGGCCCCGGTCGAGACCGCGACGATCATCGCCCGGCGGCTGGGGCTGACCGGGGCACTGGGCACCGTGGCCGAGTCCGTCGGCGGGGTCTACACCGGCAAGCTGGTCGGCGAGCCGCTGCACGGCCCGGCCAAGGCGGAGGCGGTGCGGGCGCTCGCCTCGGCCGAGGGGCTGGACCTGGCCCGCTGCGCGGCGTACAGCGACTCCGCCAACGACATCCCGATGCTGTCGATCGTGGGCCACCCGTACGCCGTGAACCCGGACGGACGGCTGCGCGAACACGCCCGGGAGAACGGCTGGCGGCTGCGCGACTACCGCACCGGCCGCAAGGCGGCCCGGATCGGCATCCCGGCGGCGGCCGGAGTGGGCGCGGTGGCGGGGGGCACGGCGGCCGCCGTGGCGCTGCACCGGCGCCGTCGCTGACCGCGCTCCGGCGCACTCCCTCACCCCGGCTCGCGCTGAACCCCGCGGCCCGCTCCCACCAGCGGTGACGGCTGCCCGCGACCGAGCGCGCACACGGCTGACCGAGCACGGTCAGGACTGACCGCTGATCGCACTGCGTGACGGCATGCCCATCGATACGGAGCGTCACCGACCGACCGCGACCATCCTGTTTCAGTCATTCCGCACTTCCTACCCCACAGCGCCCCCGCCAGTCCCCTTACCGCCGGTTTGTCACAACACGCCATGTAATCGCACAGGGTGGGGAACTTTCCGATCAAAATCCGCCCCCCGTTCGATAATTGATGCGTCATCAATCCATAACGGAGTGAACGGAAACGATGATTTGAGCAACGGGGTGTAGTGCCGCCTATACGAAGCGTTATTCTCCTTAGACGCAAACCGGTACCCACGCGTCCCTACGGCGGGTGAACGGTCCCGTACTGCACGTGATGGAAGCTCTGCCTCTGGGAGTCCCGTGTACCCACACGTCGGGGTTGACGCCTCGGGCCTGGCTACGCTGCGCGCAACGGTCCTCGACTGTCTGCGCGGCTTCGTCCCCACCGCGTATGCCGTCCCCGCGCTCGCCACGCCCGCGCCCGTCAGCCCATCCGTCGGCGCGGTCCATCAGCCCGGCCGGGCCAGCTCCTGCTATGCCCTGGCCGACGGCGGCGCGGCGGTGGGCAGACGCTCCCGCGGCGGCGCCTCCACCGCCCGCCGACCCAGCGCCGACAGCGACAGCCGCCGGATGATGGACCTGGTCGAGCGCGCCCAGTCGGGCGAGGCCGAGGCCTTCGGCCGGCTCTACGACCAGTACGCCGACACCGTCTACCGCTATATCTACTACCGCGTGGGCGGCCGGGCCACGGCCGAGGACCTCACCAGTGAGACGTTCCTGCGCGCCCTGCGCCGTATCGGCACCTTCACCTGGCAGGGCCGTGACTTCGGCGCCTGGCTGGTGACGATCGCCCGCAACCTCGTCGCCGACCACTTCAAGTCCAGCCGCTTCCGGCTGGAGGTCACCACCGGCGAGATGCTCGACGCCAACGAGGTCGAGCGCAGCCCGGAGGACTCCGTCCTGGAGTCACTGTCCAACGCGGCCCTGCTGCAGGCGGTGCGCAAGCTCAACCCGCAGCAGCAGGAGTGCGTGACGCTCCGCTTCCTCCAGGGGCTCTCGGTCGCCGAGACGGCCCGGGTGATGGGGAAGAACGAAGGTGCGATCAAGACCCTTCAGTACCGGGCCGTGCGCACCCTGGCCCGGCTCCTTCCGGACGACGCGCGCTGACCGGCGTCCAGGGCCTCACGGTGACGGTTCCGGCACGCCCGGTCAGCTCCTCGGGAAGGCGTAACCCCGGTGCTGCGCCGCTCGTTGTGGGGGATGCAGGCGCCTTGTGGTCGTACCCTGCCCGTACCCACTCACTCGATCGGGTGGACCCACGGGTGGGAAGGAACCTTCGGGTGTCCTGGGGAGTCGACCGTCACGACGAGAGGAGGTGCCGCCTGTGATCGCGAACGTATCGGCACACCGGCGGGCGAACGCCTTCGCCAAGGCCCTGGAGGCCCTGGAGGCCCTGGAGAGCAAGCACCAGGCCACCCGGGACGAGACGCCGCACCCACAACCCGGCTCATCGGCGGAGAGCGCCGAGCAGAGACGGATGGTGGCCCTGGCGAGCGGGCTCGGCGAATTGCCGGCACCGGCATTGGACCCCGAGGTCAGGATCACACAGCGGGCCCAGCTGATCGCCGCCATGGAAGCGGCCTTCGCCGAAGGCGCGCCACGCGTGCCCGAGCAGCGCCGCCGCCCCGGCGGCGCCCACCGCGCCAAGCCGCCGGTGTCCAGACTGCGGCCCCGTTCGCGCTGGTCCAAGGGGCTCGCGGCCGGGGGGCTCACGGTCGGGGTCGCGGCGGGCGCGTTCGGCGGGGTCGCCGCGGCCAGTTCGGACGCCCTGCCGGGCGACACCCTCTACGGGTTCAAGCGCGGCATGGAGGACCTGAAGCTGGAGATGGCGGACGGCGACTCCGCGCGGGGCCGGATCTACCTGGACCAGGCGTCCACGCGGATGAGCGAGGCACGGCGGCTGATGGAGCGGGCCCGTTCCGGCGAGCTGGACCACGATTCGCTGCGGGAGATCCGCCGCGCGCTGTCCGGTATGCGCCATGACGCCTCCGAAGGCCACCGGCTGCTGCACCAGGTCTACGAGCGCGAGGGTTCGCTCGGTCCGATGCAGGAGCTGTCCTCCTTCGCCAAGGCGCACCGCGAGGGCTGGAGCAAGCTCCGCGAGAAGCTGCCGTTGCAGCTCGCGGACGTGGGGGACGAGGTGAGTTCGGTCTTCGCCGCCATAGACCAGGAGGTCGGACCGCTCCAGCCGCTGCTGCCCACCACCAAGGACCAGCGGAGCCAGTCGCGCCAGCCGGGCGGCGAGACACCGCAGCGCTCCGGCGGGACCACGGAGGACCGCTATCCGTCGTCGTCCTCGGCCACCCCGAGCGGCGGCCGCACCGGCGAGGCCAGTCGGCCCGGTCCGTCGTCCCCCGCCGTCTCCGAGGACCAGGGGCTGATCGGCGGCGCGGGCGATCTGCTGGACCCGCCGTCGGGCGGGGTGACCCCGAGCCCGTCCCCGGGCCGCGGCGACACCGGCAGCAAGCCGACGCAGCCGGACATCACCATCCCGCCGCTGCTGCCCGACCTGCTGCCGGGCCTCGACCTGGACGGCGACGACACGAGGTGACACGGCCGGGGCCGGGGGTGACGCGCCAAGCGCCCGCCCCCGGCCCCGGCGGGCCTCACCAGCGTCGGCCGCCTGCGCCGGACTCCGTCCGCCGGTCGCCCGACAGACCCCCACCCGCGCGGTGGCCTGGCCTCAGAAGAACACCGACCGGCGCTGCACCAGCAGCTTGGCCCCTCCTCCTGGCCGCCCTCGCATGGCTCGGCCCCCGGCGGGCCTCACCAGCGTCGGCCGCCTGCGCCGGACTCCGTCCGCCGGTCGCCCGACAGACCCCCACCGGCGCGGTGGCCTGGCCTCAGAAGAACACCGACCGGCGCTGCACCAGCAGCTTGTAGAGGGTGTGCTGGATCGTTTCTCGTACCTGGTCGGTGAGGTTGAACATCAGCATCGGGTCGTCCGCCGCCTCCGGCGGATGCCCGTCCGTCGGGATCGGCTCACCGAACTGGATCGTCCATTTCGTCGGCAGCGGCACCGCGCCCAGCGGCCCCAGCAGCGGGAAGGTCGGCGTGATCGGGAAGTACGGCACACCCAGCAGCCGCGCCAGCGTCTTCGCGTTCCCCACCATCGGGTAGATCTCCTCCGCGCCCACGATCGAGCACGGCACGATCGGCGCCCCGGCGCGCAGCGCCGTCGAGACGAAGCCGCCACGGCCGAAGCGCTGGAGCTTGTAGCGCTCGGAGAACGGCTTGCCGATCCCCTTGAAGCCCTCCGGCATCACCCCGACCACCTCGCCGCGCTCCAGCAGCAGCTGGGCGTCCTCCGCGCAGGCCAGGGTGTGACCTGCCTTGCGGGCCAGCTCGTTGACGACCGGCAGCATGAAGACCAGGTCCGCGGCGAGCAGCCGCAGATGGCGCTCGGCCGGGTGGTTGTCGTGCACCGCGACCTGGAGCATCAGCCCGTCCAGCGGCAGCACCCCGGAGTGGTTGGCGACGACCAGCGCGCCCCCGCTGTCCGGGATGTTCTCGATGCCCTTCACCTCGACCCGGAAGTACTTCTCGTACATCGGGCGCAGCAGTGACATCAGAACCTGGTCGGTGAGGTCCTCGTCGTAGCCGAAGTCGTCGACCTCGTAGTCCCCGGTGATCCGGCGGCGCAGAAAGCTCAGCCCGTGGGCGAGTCTGCGCTCCCAGTCGCCACCGCCGGGGGCGCGCTTGGGCGGGTGCGGCGGCACCGGCGGCACCGCGGACGCCGCCGTGGTGGCCTCGGCGGCCTCGTCGGTGCCCCGCTCGAGCTCCTCGTCGCGCTGCTGCGGCACCGGCTTCAACGAGCCCTGGGACCGCTTGGCGCGGCCCGGCCGGGGGCCCTTCCGCCGGGACCGCGGTTCCTCACCGAACGGAATGACCTTGGCATCCGCCATGGTGGCTGCGCTCCTCAGTTCTGGGCGGCGCCGGCGGGCAGCAGCCCGGCGAGCCGGTCGACGGTTCGGGCGAGGGTCTCGGGCGGGAGCAGCCCGGGACCGCGGCTGTGCGCGAAGTCCGCGAAGGCGCCGGCGGTGGTGTGCTCGGGTGCGAAGCCCAGGGTCTCGCGCATCTGGTTGGTGGCCACGACCCGGCCGTGGGTGAGCAGCCGGACCTGCTCGGGCGAGAAGTCCGTGACGCCGAGGGACCGCAGCGCGCTGCGGGCCCAGCGGAGGGTGGGCAGCAGCAGCGGCAGGGTGGGGCGGCCGAGCCTCCGGGCGGCCTGGGACAGCAGCAGCACCCCGTCCCCGGCGATGTTGAACGTCCCGCTGTTGAGGGTGCCGCGGCGGGGCTCGGAGGCGGCGATCCGCAGCACCTCGATGGCGTCCTTCTCGTGCACGAACTGGAGCCGGGGGTCGTAGCCGATCACGGTGGGGAGCACCGGAAGCGCGAAGTACTCGGCGAGCGGGGAGTCCGCGCACGGCCCCAGGATGTTCGCGAAGCGCAGCACGCAGACGGCGACATCGGGGCGGCGCCGGGCGAAGCCGCGGACATATCCCTCGACCTCGACGGTGTCCTTGGCGAAACCGCCGCTGGGCAGTGACTTGGGGGGCGTGGTCTCGCTGAAGACGGCGGGGTCGCGGGGCGCCGAGCCGTACACATTGGTACTGGACTTGATCACGAGCCGCTGGACCGACGGTGCTTTCTGGCAGGCACCGAGGAGCTGCATGGTGCCGATGACGTTGGTCTCCTTGACCGACGCCCGGTTGCCGCGGGCTCCCAGCGGGGTGCCGTTGATGTCCATGTGGACGACGGTGTCGACGCCGAACTCGGCGAGGAGCTTCCCGATCGTGGGGTGGCGGATGTCTGCCCGGACGAAGTCGGCGCCGCCGAGGTGGTGTTCGGGTGCGACGGCGTCCACGCCGATCACCCGGTCGACATCGGGCTCACGCTGTATGCGCCGTACGAAACGGCCCCCCAGCTGGCGTGCGACTCCGGTGACGAGCACGACCTTTCCCAAGATCAGCGCCTTCCTTCCCACCCTCGTCCGAGCCGGGCTGTGCCGAACACCGTAACCGGTCGATGTTGCGCTGTGATGACCACTCGCCGCGCGGACCGGCGTTTTAAGCCGTGGTCAGGGCTGTGACCGGGGTCACGGCCCTGACCACGGCTGAAGTCGCCAATACACACCGCAGCCCTCCCACCGGCGGTGGAAGGGCTGCGGGACGAACACAGCGTCGCTTGCTTACTTCTTGTTGCGACGCTGGACGCGCGTGCGCTTGAGCAGCTTGCGGTGCTTCTTCTTAGCCATCCGCTTGCGCCGCTTCTTGATAACAGAGCCCACGACTACCCTCGCTCACTTCGATTCACTCGGTGCGGGGCGTCCGAGCCCACACGACCTACATCGGGCCAGCCTACCCGGCACCGAGCGAACCACGTAATCCGAGGGTCCTCCCCGGGCCCGGGACCGGACCTAAGCGGACTCCACCCCCACATAGGACTCGCGGAGGTACTCATGAACCGCTTGCTCTGGGACCCGGAAGGACCTGCCCACCCGGATCGCCGGCAGATGACCGCTGTGCACCAAGCGGTACACGGTCATCTTGGACACTCGCATCACCGAGGCGACTTCCGCCACGGTCAGAAACTGAACCTCGTTCAGAGGCCTTTCGCCAGCAGCCATGACACACCTGAACCTTCCGCACATGTCGGGCACCGGCTTCCCCTCCGGTGACTCCTGGTCGCATGCGCGCTCCTCCCCAGGTTAGGGGCGCGTGATGCAAGTGGGGAAGAGGAGTAGCTATCGGACGCCTACTGTGACAGACACGCCCGATTGAGTACATAGCGAGTGAGCGGCCGGTAGCAACCAGGCCGCACAGCGTCATCAAGCGGAACGGCGACCGACACCCGCCCCTCAGCCTCCCCGACGAACAGCGCGGGGTCGTCGGTGTCACCCAGCCCCACCGCCTCAAAGCCCAGCTGACCTGCTCCGCAGACCCATCCGTGGTCACCGATCACCAGCCCCGGCAGAGCGCCGCCGGACGCCGCGGCGCAGCCGAGCGCGACCCGAACCGGGAGCGGGGAGTGGCTGTGGGCGCCCGGCTCACTCGGGCTCGGGCGGGCGCCGGGCGCCCGCACCATCGCGACTCCTCGTACGTAGGCGAGCTGGTACATACGTACCCCGAACCGGGTCGTTATGTCGACACATCTACCCTGTCCGGGGGTGAGGATCCGGCAGCCGGCCGCCGACAGTGCGGACGCCAACGAGGCGTAGAACCCCAGGAGACGGTGGGGGTGGCCGGTGCCGAGCAGCACCGGGAGGCGGGCCCGGGCGACGGCGTGCAGCCGGTCCGCGAAGGCATCCAGAGCGTTGATCGTCCGCTCGGGATCGATCACATCGTGACCTGAAGTGTGAGAAGGGTTGACCGAAACCCCACATTTGTCGCCCATCAGTCGAAGCAACTCCAGGAATGACCAGTCGCTTTCGGGCTCCAATCCGAGCAGCACGCGGGGGTCACGGGCCGCGAAGTGCCGGTAGCGGCGCAGGCTCTCCTCCCGGCTGGTCGACACCGGTCCGGCGAGCCGCGCCGCCAGCAGATGCGCACGCAGCGAGGCGGTACTCAACACATCCACGATGCTGGCGGATCATGACCGTCCGCTGCCGGGGAACGGCCCGAGACCCCACGGTTGGCCTAACGGCGGCCCGCCCGCTACGGCAGCAGACCGTGGTGCGGGAACACCGCGCGCCGGGTCGCCAGGATCGACTGGTCCAGCCGGTCCGCCGGGTCGTAGCCGAACTCGGCGAACTCCCGCCAGCGCGGCTCCCGTCCGTCCGTCATCCGCCGCGGCGCCTCCAGCCGCGTCCGCCGGTAGACCTCCCGCCGCCAGTCCTCCGGCACCTCGGTCTCCGGGGCCAGCGGACGCCCGGCCGCGATCGCCACCAGATGCGTCCACGACCGCGGCACCACCTCCACCACCGCGTAGCCGCCGCCCCCGAGCGCGATCCACCGGCCGTCGGCGTACTCGTGCGCCAACTGGTGAAGGCTCTCGGCGACCGCCCGCTGCGCGTCCACGGTCACCCCCAGATGGGCGAGCGGATCCTCGACATGAGTGTCCGCGCCGTGCTGGGTCACCAGCGCCTGCGGCCGGAACGCGGCCAACAGCTCGGGCACCACCGCGTGGTAGGCCCGCAGCCATCCGGCGTCCCCGGTACCGGCCGGCAGCGCCAGGTTCACCGCGCTGCCCTCGGCGTTCTCCCCTCCGGTCTCCTCGGGCCAACCGGTCTGCGGGAACAGGGTGCGGGGGTGCTCGTGCAACGAGATCGTCAGCACGCGCGGATCGTCCCAGAACGCCGCCTGCACACCGTCTCCGTGGTGCACGTCGACGTCCACGTACGCGACCCGCTCGGCGCCCAGCTCCAGCAGCCGGGCCACGGCGAGGGCGGCGTCGTTGTAGATGCAGAACCCGGAGGCTCCCCCGGGCATCGCGTGGTGCAGACCGCCCGCGAAGTTCACCGCGTGCAGCACCTCCCCGCGCCAGACGCTCTCCGCGGCGCCCACCGACTGCCCGGCGATCAGTGCCGACGCCTCGTGCATCCCCGCGAACGCCGGGTCGTCCATCGTGCCCAGGCCGAACGAGCCGTCCGCGGAGGCCGGATCGGCCGACGCCCGCCGCACCGCGTCGATGTACTCCTGGCGGTGCACCAGCCGGAGCGTCGAATCACCGGCCGCCTTGGCGGCCACCACCCCGACCGCGCGATCCAGCCCGTACGCCTCGACCAGGCGCATGGTCAGCGCGAGCCGGACCGGGTCCATCGGATGCCCGGTGCCGAAGTCGTATCCGGTTACTGCCTCATCCCACATCAACTGTGCGCGGCCGCTCATGACCGTCACCGTATCTGGCGGGTACAGGAGCGAACGACCGCGCATACAGCATCGTCGCGAGCACGAGCGCCATCGGCACCAGCATCGCGCCCCGATAGCTCCACGCGCCGCCGAGTGCGCCCACGAGCGGTGAGCCGACCAGGAAACCGACGTAGTTGAAGATGTTCAGACGGGCGACGGCGGCGTCGGACGCGCCCGGGAAGAGCCGCCCGGCGGCCGCGAAGGTCTGCGGCACCAGGACGCACAGGCCCAGCCCCAGCAGCAGGAAGCCGACCATGCCCACGGCGGGGCCGGGCGCCGTCGCGACCACCGCGAACCCCCCGGCGGCCAGCAGGGTTCCGGCCCGGACCACCGTGACGGCACCGAACCGCCGCACCCCGAGGTCGCCGAAGGAGCGGCCGAGGAGCGTGGTCACCATGTAGAGGTTGTACGGAAGGGTGGCGAGCTGCTCGGAGCTGTGCAGCACGTCCTCCAGGTACTTGGCGCTCCAGTTGGAGACGGTCGAATCGCCGATGTAGGTGAACGCCATGACCAGGCAGAGCGGCATCAGCGGTTTCATGCTCAGCGGGGTATCGGCGGCAGCAGGAGCCGTTGGTGACGTCGGCACGGCCGGCTCCCGCCGGTCCACGAACCAGCGGCCGGCCACGAACGCGAGGGGGACCAGGAGCGCGACCGCCGGTGCGTAGAGCGCGGGCAGCGGCAGCTCCTCGTGGGCGCCGGCCCAGGCCGCGGTGGCACCCGTGATCCCGCCCAGGCTGTACGCCGCGTGGAAGCCGAGCATGATGCTCCGCCCGTACAGGCGTTGCAGGCTCACCCCGAGCATGTTCATGGAGGCGTCGAGCGCGCCGACGGTCAGGCCGAACACCCCGAGCGCGACGGCGGCTTGCCACAGGGCCGTCCCGGAGCCCGCCGCGAGCAGGGCGAGGGAGACGACGGGCTGCACCCAGCGGAGCACCTGGCCCGGCCGCACCCGCCTCACCAGGTACTCGGTGCCGACGCTGCCCAGGCCCGCGAGGACCGGCACCGCGGCGAGGAACGCGGGCAGCAGCCCGTCGGATATCCCGTAGCGGTCCTGGAGCGCGGGTATCCGGGTCACCAGCAGAGCGAAGATCGCGCCCTGGACGAAGAAGCTGAGGGCCAGTGCCGTCCGGCCGTGTCTCAGACGCGGGGTCGGGCGCGAATCCGTCATGGCCGTGGAGCGTACGGCCAGGGCCCTACTTGTGGGTAGACGCCAGCAGCTGGGGAAGTTCGGCCATGTCGGAGAAGAGGGCCTGCGCGGCCGCCAGCCTGTCGGCCGGGGTCATCGCCGTGAAGCCGTACACGTCCATCTCGGCGGCCACGGCGGCCTGCACACCGAGTGGGCTGTCCTCGATGACCGCGCAGTGCGGGGGCGCCACGCCCATCCGCTCGGCGGCATACAGAAAGAGATCGGGGGCGGGCTTGCCGCGGCCCACGTCCTCGGAGCTGAAGATGCGCTCCTCCCCGAAGAGTTCATAGAGCCCGGTCTTCCGCAGGGCGACCCGGATGCGCTCATGGCTTCCGGACGAGGCGACGCAGAACGGGACGTTGTCGGCACGAAGCTTCTCCAGCACGGTCCGGACGCCGGCCACCGGCTCCAGCTCACGGCGGAAGGCATCGAAGACCCGGCTGTGGAAGGTGGAGTCGAAGTCGGCGGGAAGCCGCTGTCCGGTGCGGGCCAGGACCAGTTCATGGATGCGGTGCATGGCGGAGCCCATGTAGTCGCGTATGGAGTCCTCGTAGCTGGTGGGGTGACCCAACTCGGTGAGATAGGCGGCAAGATGCCGATTGGAGATGGGCTCGCTGTCGACGAGCACCCCGTCGTTGTCGAAGATGACCAGGTCATAGCGCATGACGCCAGACTACAAAGCGGACGCGAACCGGCAACGCAAAAAAGCCCGGTCGGGAGACAATGCTCCCAACCGGGCCTCTTTGAATGATTGTTCGGCGGCGTCCTACTCTCCCACAGGGTCCCCCCTGCAGTACCATCGGCGCTGAAAGGCTTAGCTTCCGGGTTCGGAATGTAAC
>NZ_JBWKKP010000050.1:0-19282 GCF_056431485.1 Streptomyces sp. NPDC045899 | reverse complement strand
ACGCGCTCGCCCGCACCGCCCACTCCCCCCCTTCCCCCCCCCCCCCCCACCCCCCCTCCCCCCCCCCCCCCCCCCCCCCCCCCCCCCCCCCCCCCCCCCCCCCCCCCCCCCCCCCCCCCCCCCCCCCCCCGGTCCGGCCGGAGAACCACCGTGGACGACCCCAGGCGCGGGTCGGTTCCGATACGGGGGTCGATCCGGCCCAGACTCTAGGTGTTCCCCCAGCGATACGGCGCGTACGAGCCCTTTCTGACCTGGGCTTCCATGCTTAGACCGGACCATGTTCCGATGACGTACGCTTCATGTCACGACGCGGGAGCGGACACCTGTGCCCTCCGCGCGATCCCGAACGTCTGGGGTACCTCCGCGACTTGGGCAGCGTCGCCAGGAGGTGGACGCACACAGTGAACTCACAACACGCGCATGCCACGCGATACAGCCTGCTGGGTCCCGTCGAGGTGCTGCGCGACGGGACCGCGTTGGACCTGGGACCACGGCAACGCCGACTTCTGCTGATCCGGCTGCTCATCGAGGACGGCCGGCCCGTCTCGGTGGAACAGCTGTGCCGGGACCTGTGGCAGGGGCCCCCGCCGACGGGCGCCGTGTCCTCGGTACGCGCGCACATCAGCCGACTGCGCTCGGTGCTCGACCCCGTGCGCACCGGCCGGTCCACACTCCTGGTCAACGGTCCTGCCGGATACTCCCTGAAGGTCCCGCGTGAGGCGCTGGACACCACCGGCTTCGAGGAGTCGGTGGCACGGGCCCGCGAGGCCATGCGCCACGGTCAACTGGACACCGCCCGCGAAGAGATCGACGACTCGCTGAGCCTGTGGCGCGGCGAGGCCCTCGGCGACGCCGCCGGACACGACTTCGCGGTCCGCGAGGCGGCCCGGCTCGCCACCGCCCGCCAGGACGCCGAGGAGTTGCGGGCGACCGTCCTCATCAAACAGGGCGACGTGGAGCGCGCGATCGCCGCCGCCGAGGCACTGACCCTCGGAGCCCCGCTCCGCGAGGCTTCCTGGGCCCTGCTGATGCGTGCGCTGTACGCCGCGGGCCGGTCGGTGGAGGCGCTGCGCCAGTACGAGCGGTTCCGCGCCATGCTGGCCTCGGAGCTCGGTCTCGACCCCGGGCCGGGGATGCGCGAGCTGCACATGGCGATCCTGCGGCACGACATCGAGGTGCTCGGGGAATCCGCCACCGCCACCGCGCACCCCCCGGTGCCATCGCAGGGCGGACCGGCTCCGGCCGGGGTGCCGTTGGTGGGCCGGGACACGGAGATCGCGCACCTCGCCGCGCTGCTGCGCTCGGCGTCGGCGGGCCGCACCCAGTGGGCCGTACTCTCCGGGGAGCCCGGGTCCGGCAAGACCCGGTTGCTGGACGAACTGTCCACGGTGGCCGAGGGCACGGGTTTCACCGTCGCCCGGGCCAGCGGCGGTCAGGCGCTCAGCGAGAGCCACGGCATCTCGCTCCTGTGCCCCGCCACGCAGATCCTGGAAGGGCTGGGAGCCGCGGGGCCCGCGGACCGTTCCGGCCCCGACACCGACGGCGGTCAACTGGCCACGCTGGTGAGGGAACTCACCCGGAAGCCGGCCCTGTGCGTCATCGACGACCTCGACTGGGCCACCCCGGAGTTCCACGGTCTGCTGCGCCGGCTCGCCGCCGTCCTGCGGGACGCTCCGGTCGTCCTGGTCTGTGCCCTGCGCAACACCGAAGAGCCCGTCGCGAGCGCGCTGCTCGCGGAACTGGCCCGGCACGGCGCCACCCGGCTGCACCTGGATCCGCTGTCGGCCACCGATGTGGCCGGACTGCTCGCCGCCGCGGGCGAGAACGCCACACCCCAGGCGGCGGAGGCACTCCACCGGCAGGGCGAGGGAAACCCCTTCACCCTGGGCGAGTTGATGAAGCTGCCACCGGAGCAGCGTGTCGGCCCGGCGGCGCGGGTTCCCGCGGCGGTGAGCAGTGTGGTCCACGCACGGCTCGCCGAACTGACCCCACCGGCACGCCGGATGCTCACCTACGCCGCGGCCGACGGCGCGGACCTGGACATCGGACTGCTCGCCGAGGTCCTGGACATGCCCCGGGACCGGCTGCTGCCCCTGGTCGACGCCGCCGTCACCGCCCGGGTGCTGGTCTGGGACGCGGACCCCGGTGAACGCTCCACGGGGCGTTACCGCTTCCCCGAACTGCCCCGCCAAGTGGTGCTGCGTACACTCACCCCCTCGTCGAGACAGTTGCTGCACGCGGGCCTCGCCCGTGTGCTGGACGGCCGTCCGGCCACCGATCCGCAACGTGTCGCCGGACATGTGCGCGCGGCGGGCCCGATGGCGCCGGAGACGTCCGTCGAGCGGGTGGTCCCGCCCGTCCCCGAACAAGGTCGCTGACCTGCCCCTCACCCCCGTCAACACCCCCACCGCCGCTGGACACGAGGTCCATCGGCCAGGAGGAGAAATCCATGTCCGATCAGCACCAGGCCGGTGGCGCCGAGACGCCGAGCGGCAGCCAGGCCGCCGGAGTCGCGTCCCCCGACCCGGAAGCGGCACCGGAACGCGGTTCCTCGCGCTCCGGGGCGTCCGCGTCCGGCTCGTCCGGCTCGGCGTCCGTGGCCTCGCCCGACGCGGCGAGCATCGAGGCGCACCTCACCGGCAGAGTGCCGTCCGCCACCAGTGGCTCGGGTACGTCGGCACCCGCCACGGCGAAGGGTTCGAAGGGCGCGTCCGGCGAGGAGGGTTCGTCCGCCGGGGAGGCTTCGTCCGGGGCGGACTCGTCCGAGGCGAAGAAGGAGGCCTCCGCGGCGAAGGGCTCGCCCGAGGGCGAGGCCGAGGCGGGCGAAGGTGACGAGGCGTCCGAAGGTGAGGGCGCGGCCGGCGAGTCCAAGGGCACGACGGAGACGGCGAACGAGACGGAGGGGGCGGGGAGCGGAACACCGGACACCGCCACCTCCGAGGGCAACGCCCGGACGAGAAGGTCCGGTCGTGGCAGGGGTGCCATCGCCACCGTGTCCGGGGAAGGCCGGACCGAGGGGTCCGCCGCCGCGGCCACCGCCGGTGCCGCGGCGCCCGGCGGGTCCGGTCCCGACGCGGCCGACGGCTTCCCCGGCCGCCCCAAGAAGCCGCTGCTCGCCGGGGCCGCGATGGCCGGGGCCGTACTCGTCGCCGTACCGCTGCTCGTGATGGCCGTCTCGGACAAGGACGAGAAGAGCGAGAAGGTGGCCACGACCGGTTCCTCCGACACCGTGCTGGACGACGACGGATCGCGGGCGGGGGCGTTCGTGCCCGAATCGCCCTCCCCGAAGAAGCCGAAGCCCAAGAAGGAGAAGAAGGCGAAGGCTCCCGCCGCGAAGCAGCCGCCGCCGCCCGCCCCCAGCAGCCCGACGGCGAAGCCCAAGGCCAAGCCGCCCGCCCCCGCCAAGAAGAAGGCGAGCAACCTGCCCCTCCTGAACAATGTGCTGATCAAGAACAACACGAATCAGACGTGTGCCGACATTCCCGGTACCGGCTACCAGGACGGGCCGGTCAACCAGTCGGTCTGCAACAGCACCATGCAGGACAATCAGCTCTGGGACGTGGAGAAGAAGTACGGCAAGGCCGGTCCGGGCGGAGCCCCGCTATACCAGATCCGCAACGTCGTGGACAACATGTGCATGGACCTGCCGGGGTACGGAGGGGCCGCGGGTGCCTCGTACGTCACGGAGTACCCGTGCAACGGCACGACGGACGACAACCAGCTGTGGTGGCTGGACAAGCAGGCGGACGGCCGCTACTGGATCCGCAACTTCGCCAGCAACAACCAGTGCCTGGACTCGTACGAGGCGGATTCCGAGACCCGCAACCTGATCATCTGGCCGTGCAACGAGGAGAGCCAGAACAACCACGAGTGGTACTTCACGGCCCACTGATTTCCCTCACCCGACCGCTGCCGCGCCCCCGTCCAGGGGCGCGGCAGTGCGCGTTTCAGGTCCGCCGGCCCTCGAAGCCCTCATCTCCGGACGCCTGGTCCGCGGACATCGGTTCCTTGGACACCGGAACCTCGGGCAGCGAGACCTCGGTCACCGGAGGCTCGGGCGTACCGCCCTCCGCGGCCGTCTGCTGTGCCGCGGCCTCGAGCGCCTCGCGCAGGGCGTCGGTGTCCACGGTCATGGACACCGGGCCGGAGGGGTTGAGGTAGAGCACGTGCTCCCGCGGTATCCGGTCGACGAGCTGTGACACGGGGAGCAGTTCGTACCCGAACCGCCCGGCCGTGTGCAGATGGACCGGTGAGGTGAAGACGGGGACCACCGGCGTGCCGTCGGGGGCCGTGGCGGACAGCGGGTCACCGGCGGGGTCGGTCAGCACGGCGACCTCCGCCGCGGCGAGCGTCCGTGGCACCGCTTCCCCCGGTCCGTAGCCGGTGGCCGCGAGCTGCACCGCCTCGTCCACCTCGTCGGTCGGCTCGGGCCACCCCATGGCCTGGGGCGAAGGGCGGTACTCCTCGTTCTCGCGCCACTCCTCGATCTCCCCGTCCAGGCCGGACCTCCACTGGCCGACCACAGCCCAGTTCGGCGGCTCACCCGGTCCGGCCCACGCCGGGTCGACCATGCCCAGCCAGTGGTCGGGAGCCAGCCGCGCGGCTTCCTCGATCTGCTTGGGGACCGGCGGCGCGGTGTCGGAGGCGGTGTTGTCGTTCATGAGCTCCTCTATGGGGTGTGCGTAGGGTCGTCCAGTATGCGGCGCAAGTCCTCGGCCAGGGAGCCGGAGGGCTCCAGGCCGCGGGTGCGGAACCAGTCGTCGATCAGGCGTCGCAGCAGTTCCGGGGTCAATTCCTCCGAGGTGTCGAGTACGGTGCCGGATCCCAGCGCCGCCAGAAGGTCCAGCACATCGCCCAGCGTGCCACGGTGGTCCGCGAACCAGGCCGCTGCCTCCGGGTCACCGGGCCCGCCGGCCCGTCCGTCGTCCCGGACTCCGCTCGGCCAGCCGGCGGCGTCCAGGACGTGTTCGTCGGGGAACCGGCCGTCGGTGGCCACGTTCGCGCGCAGCTCCGCCTCGGTCAGCGGGGCGATGTGCCAGTAGCGGCTCCAGTTGTCGATGTAGTCGAGCTCCGGCGAGTCGGGGGTCCCCCGGTCGCGCAGGTGGTCGAGGATGAGCTGGGAGGCCGCCATGATCTCGTGCAGCGAGTGGTGGCCCACCGACAGCATCTCCGCCATCAGGGCGACCCGCACCAGGCCGAGGTCGATGTCCAGCCCCCACACGTCGCGCATCTTCACGGCCTGCATCATCAGCCGGTAGGACGAACCCGAGGTCCCGGCCCGCACCAGGCCACCGGTGGTCTCGGCATCCGACTGCAGACGGCTGCCCATGGCCAGGTTCCAGCGGTTCCGGCCCGGGATCCACGGGACACCGTCATCCGGCATCAGTGCCCGCTCCGCGTCGCTCAGCGGTGGCCGGACGTCCTCCTGGCCCACCGGCACCCGCAGCATGCGTTCCGCGTCGGCGAGCAGCTTCACCTGCTCCCCGGGCGGCAGTCCGCGGGCCTGTTCCCGCAGTTGCTCGTAGGCCGTCATGGTGCTGGAGGGCAGCCGGTCGCCGCGTTCGGTGTGGATGGGCGGCGGATCGGGGTCCGGGCTGCCGAGCAGACCGGAGATGGTGCGGGCGCCGACCCACAACAGTCCCATGCGCTCGCGCAGGTTGCCCGACTCGACCACCCTCTGGAGCTGGTCCCGTCCGGTGCCCACCGTGCCGTCGACGGTGAAGTCGGCCGAGCCGAGCCCCGGCCAGACACCGGCCGCCACCGCCCGGTCCCACACGGCGCGCACCATCACCTCCAGCTGGTTGTTGGCGGCCTCGTGGTCGCCGAGGTACCAGCCGAGCCGCTCCTCGAAGCGCTCGCCCTCCTCCAGGTACCGGATACGCGCCTGGATCCACTCGGGCGTGCGCTCCCCGGCATCGCGGCGGTCCTCCGCGGCGCTCCCTGCGAGCCAGCGCCGTACGGAGTCGGGCGCGGCGGTGAGGGCATCCGTGACCCGGCGCAGCACCTGCTGGTCGGGGCTCTCCTCGGGACCGTGCGGAAGTCCCGCGAGGGAACGGTCGCCGTCGAGGACGAGGAGGGCGCTGTCGTCCGTCCCTCCCCCGCCGTAGGTGTGCAGGGAACCGTCCTCGCCCACCACGGCCACGCCGACGCCCAGCTCGCGGGCGGCCGTCGCCGCGAACGCCCGGGTCATCGGCTTCCGGTCGGCCACTCCGTACGAGGGGTCGGCCAGGGCGAGACGGAACCTCTGGGCGGGACTCAGGGTCACGTCCGCGGCGGGAATCACATCGCCGAGGAGAGCTCCCTGCATGCGCTGTGCCACGGTCAGTTGCACACCGGCGGACTCGAGCAGGCTCAGCGGGAGCTGCCTGTCGCGGTCCAGCGGGGGCAGGGCGACATCGGACAGGTCCTCGTCGGTGATGTGCCGCGCCAGCCAGTCGCGGAAGGAGTCGGCCGAGTCGACCCCGGCGGCCTCGAGCGCCGCGGGAGCGGCGTACCGGAGGGTGAACAGCAGGGCGTCGACGGGCCGATCGCCGTCTTCCGGTGTCGCGTGCAGCGCGTAGGGGACGCCCTCGAGCTGCGCGGCGTACGGTCCGGTGCGCCGGTACCCGGCCACGCTCGCGGTGGTGTCCTGCGCGTCGGCGGGAGGCCCGGTCTCCGGCTCGTCCTCTGCCTCGCCGTCCGACATGCCGGCGGAGGCATCGGCCTCCGACCGGGGGGTGGCCGGCGCACCGGTGGTTTTCAGGGACTCGATCTGCTGCGGCCGGTCCGGGTCGTCCGGTCCGTTGAACTGCCAGGGCTGGGGATAGGCGATGCCCGGATCTGCTGGTGTGGTGTCCGGGGATGTCACGGCAGGGGGTGCGGTCGCCGCTTCCGGGGAACCCGGCGGGTGCTCCGTCACCCATTCCGTACGCCGGCCCTGCGCATCCTCCAGCAGATGAATACGCGCCGGCCCACCGTCGGGCGGCGTAGTCACGGCAACCCGGCCCGTCGCCACGTGCGCCGTCAGACCCGTCGCCCTGGCAATACGCCGCGCCCGCGCCCGTGCCTCCTCCACACTCCCCGGCACATCACCCGGACCACACGCCAACACCGTCACACTGCGGAACCCCCCCTCCCGCACCCCTTCCAACAACCGCCCCACATACGACCCATCATCACGACGAACCCCACCCCCATCCGTCGCCAACCCGAACCCCTCGGCACCACCATGCGACGCGAAGAAGAACGTCCCCTCCGCGCTCCCACCACCCGGCAACGCACCCGAACCCGCGACCAGAGCACCCGAAGCGTCCCGCTCCCACGCGACAAACTCCGCGGTCCCGTCCAGTCGCCGATAGTCCTCACGCCGCGACGCCCAATCACCCTCGTCGAACGACACCTCACCCACCAACCGGCCATCCCGACCACGCACCTCACGCGCCAGCGGCCACGAGCCCTCGGAGTCCGAGGAGGCCGGGGAACCAGGACCGGATGGGGCCTCTTCGGCCGAGATCAGCTCGTACTGGAGCTCGCTC
Source organism: Streptomyces sp. NPDC045899 (assembly GCF_056431485.1). Classification (NCBI taxonomy): domain Bacteria; kingdom Bacillati; phylum Actinomycetota; class Actinomycetes; order Kitasatosporales; family Streptomycetaceae; genus Streptomyces; species Streptomyces sp. NPDC045899. The sequence goes on along the minus strand of NZ_JBWKKP010000050.1, from coordinate 11,768 downwards.
TTCTGGTCCTGCAAGACCCGCCTGCCGGTGACGTGGAACACCGGGCCCGGCAGGTAGAGGGCCTCGTCCTCACCGGAGTTCGTCGAGAAGGGGGCGTAGTCCCGCCCCGTGGAGAGTGAGATCTCCACCAAGCCGCGGTGCGTACCGTCGGGCAGGGCCCTGTCCGCCAGTGTGAACTTGCGCAGCGCCGTCTCCCGGTCGAGCGAGGTGCTGCGGAAGAACGGAATCGTGATGGTGTCGACTCCGTAGAGCGGCCCGGCCACCGGCGCGTCGTCGAGCAGTCCGGGCACCCCGCGGTCGCCCCACCACACCGTGCGCTCGACCGGCGGCAGCAACTCCAGCGCCTCGATCGCCATGTCGATATGCCACGGCAACTCGGCGAGCACCGCATCCGCCATTTCGTCCAGCTCCTGCCGCAGCCGCGACAGTTCGTCACTCGCGGTCGTCAGGTCGTCCAGCTCCTCCAACTCCGCGTACAGCTCGTCGAAACCGGGACGGCTCCGGAGGGTGAGCGGCACCATGAAGATCCAGCCCTCGTCCACCGCCTCCCGCACAACCCCCCACATGGCGAGACGCACGACGTGACGGCCCATCGCCGCACCGAGCCGCTGACCGTTCAGCACCGCCTTCATCAGCCGGTAGTCGGGCTCGCTGTAGAGGTGGAGCGCCGTGATGTGCGCGGGCGTCAGCCGCTTCAGCGCTTCGGTGCCCCGGGCCTTGTGGCGCCGGAGCCACCCGCCCAAGGCCTTGGCCTGGTCGGAGCTCCCCCGGGGCAGGCCGTTGAGCGCGGCATGGACGATGGCGGTCATCCCCTCGGGCACGGCCATTCCACCCGTGAGTTCGGCGGAGTAGCTCATGCGCTCGCCGTACAGGGCCTGGTGCGGCGGCAACAGACCGTCCGGCTCCTCCGCGAGCCCGAAGGCGGTGTGCGCCCAGATGTGGAACCGGGCCGCGTCGGAACCGACCGCGGCACGTTCGGCCGCGTCCCCCACACCCATGCGATGCGACGTCCGCAGGACCTCCGACAGCGACTGGAGATCCGCCGGAACCATCCACGCCGCCACGGCGTCGCGGAACTCCCGCAACTCCGCCGCCGACGCGCCCAGGTCCCGGTACGCCTCCAGCAACCGCGACGCCGGACCCCACACACCGCCCACCCGACGGGCACCGCGGCCGTCGTGCACCTCCCGATAGGCGCTCCCGGGGTTGAACCGCCCCCGGCCGGGCCGCGACAACGCCTCTCCCACAGCGGACGGCAACTCCTGGCCCGCGTAGACCGCATGTGTGAACGCCGCCATCAGCTGAGCCACGGCCTCAGGGCCCGCCGGGAGAGAGCGCAATCGCTCCAGGGCGGCCCGGCCGTCCGCCGGAGCGGCGCCGGGCGGGAAGAACGCGCGCAGCGCCTCGGCCTCGCCCATCCGGGCGGTGAGGTCCTGGTACAGCCGGTCTACCGCCCGCCGGGCCGCGTCCGTGGTCGCCGGGTCCGACCCCAGCCGCCGGGCCAAGGCGAACTCGTACTCCACGCTGCGCCGACGCCATTCCCGGTCGCGGTACATACTCGCGAACCGCACCGCACCCGGCGACCCGGCCGTCCGCCACGACGACACCGACCAGGGCGACGAGGGCGAAGAGGCTTCCTCGTCCGGGTCGGAGCCGAGGTCCAGAGCGCTCAAGGCGTCGGTGGGGGCGGGGGTGGCGTTGATCTGGCTGCTGTTCGGATAGGCGATGGGCTCCGTGGTGCCCGTCGCCACCGGGCCCAGGTCCTCGTGACCGCCGTGATCGTCGAATCGCAGCAGTCGCACCGTGCCGTCAGGGTCGGCCAGGAGCAGGTCCACGGGCGCGTCCAGCTCGTTCACCAGATCCGAGACGAACCGCGTCGGATCGCCGCCCAGCGACCCGAATCCAGCCCGCAGCACCAGGCGGAAGCCGCCGGGTGCTTCGTTGCCCAGTCGTGGCAGCAGTGCCTCGACGAGTTCTTCGGGAGCGCTCGCCGGGGTGCCGCCGGTCAGCTCCGAGACCCCGAAGACCAGGGGATTGAGACCGTCGTCGGGCGCTTCGTGTGCCAGCGTGTCCCAGTCGGGTTCCCCGGCGGTGGACCCGGACCGCGACGGGTCACCGGACGCGGTCTCCGAGCCGTCCTCGGACTCCTCGTCGCCCCGGGGCGCTACGGCCAGGGACGCCAGGGTGTCGATGTCCAGGGGCCGGTCCTGGCCCCGGGCCTCGGTGACGGCGGCGAGGAGCGAGACGAGGTGGTCATCGGTCACATCATCCTCGGTGTCGAGGGAGAACACCTCCCGGGTGAAACCGACGATGGCTTCCGGGGCGCTCCGGTCCGGGAAGCGTGCCAGGGCCGGAGCGGTCAGCGCGTGGACGGCGACCAGCCGTTCCTGGTCGGCCGCGTCGGTGTCGGCCCCATCGGGGCCGAGGAGGGCCTGGGCGGTGCGCGCCGTCTCCTTCATCCGCCGCAGCCGCTCGCCCGGGGTACCGGTCGGCTCCACCAGCCCCATGGCTTCGGCCAACTGGTCGACCGTGGCGGAGTCCGGGGGCTGCGCGGAGTCGGCGAACCCGTCCCAGCGCGCCCAACGCCGGTGACGGTCGAAGCGGGCCATGCCCTCCTTCAGCCGCTCGGCGATCTCATCCACGGTGAATCCACCGAGGAACAGCGAGCGGGAGTCCATCAGCACCGAGGGCCGGAACCCCTGCTCCAGCAGGAACTTGTGCATGAGGACATGCACGTTGACCCGGCTGTTGGCGTCGGTGAACGGCTGGAGGATCTGGAGCGTCCGGGTCACCCGGGCGATCGCCCGCAGCTTCCCGTCGGGGCTCGCCGCGACCGCCACCTCGGCGTAGTAACGGTCCAGTGCGGCCTGGACGATCCCGCGCGCCTCCTCGGGGGTGTAGTCGATGGAGACCTGGCCGCCGTGGAGTCCGTGGTGGAAGACGACCAGCGGCTTGGGGCTCCCCGCCGGGTACCGGTCCTTGATGGAAACCAGCAGCGGACGCCCCAGCAGCACCTCGTCCTTGAGGTCCTCGGCGATCCCGTCGCTGCCGATCGGGCGCATCGTGGTCCGCCCGTGCTCATAGCCCGACCAGGTGGTGGCGGTGTTCTGCCCGGAGCCGGTGACGAGGTACCGGGTGGCCAGGTTGTGCAGTTCCTCGTACGCGTCGGCGTCGACGCGGGACCAGTCGCGGCCGGTGCCGCCGCCGTCGAGGACTTCGCGGTACGCCTCCATCATGCTCTGCCGGTAGCCGGGGTACTTATGGGCGTCCAGGTGTCCGCCCACGTCGTCGGGGCTGAGCCGGAAGGCCTCGGAGTGCACATTGGCGTCGATGAACAGCCGCCACCACGAGTCCTCCGGCAGCAGCGACGAGAGCGTGGGCGCGGCGGGGCCGGAGCCGGTACCCGAGGCGGAGCCCGCCCGGCCGCGGTCGTCCGTACGGCGGTTGCCGTCGGCGATGGCCTCGGTCCGCGAGGTGCTGCCGGACGGGGACAGCCGTCGCTCTGCCTCCGCGCGCGTCCGGCGCTCCCAACGGGCCTCGTCCAGGGCTTCCCGGATCTCCCGCAGTTGGGCCCGGACGGCGTTACGGGCCCGTGTCTGCCGGACCAGCTCCCGGGTGGCCCCCCGCAGTTCCCGCTCGGCCCGGTCCTGGGCGTCCTGGGCCCGTCGGAGGTCGTCGGCCGTGGCGTCCATCCGCTCGTACGCGCCCTGTACCGCCTTCGCGGTCCGGACGGCGTTGGTGCGCTCCAGATCGGCGCGACGGTGCGCGGCGGCCGCGGTGTCCACCGCACGGCCTGCGCCCCTCAGCGCGCGCACCGCGCCCGCCTCCCGGCGGGTCAGGGCTGCCTCGGCAGAGGCCGCCGTCGCCTCGGCCGCCACCGCGCGGGAGTAGGCGTCGGCCGTGCCCTCCGACGGCCCGTCCACGGCCGGACGCCTGCCGCCGGGTGTGTTGCGGCCGTCGGACCAGGTGATGGTCCGGGCGCTCCGACCGGTTTCCGTCCTGTCGGCCGCGGGACGCGGCCGGACGATCAGGAACTCGGTCCCCCGCTGGTAGAGGATCACCGTCTCGCCGGCATTGGGAGGACCGTATGTGCGGTTCGTACCGTCCTCGGACACCAGGATCAGGGTGATGCCCTCGGTGTGGGCGGTCAGTTCGGCCGCAAGCGACGCGGTGGCACTGTCCCAGCGGCGAGCCGCCCGCAGGTTCTCGCGCAGCAGGGCTTCCTCGTTCGCTCGGACCTTCCGTATGGCCTGGGGGACGCGGCCTCCGGTGCGGGTGAGATCGCGCCGCAGGCCGGCTCGCTGGGCGGCGTCGAGTTCGAGGGAGAGTCCGGCCACCTCGTCGGGGTGGAACACCGCTGCCGGATCGAGCCGGGCCCCCTCGGGCAGGGGCTGGGCGGCGACACGGTTGGCGAGGTTTCGCCGGAGCTGGCTGCCCGACAGGGCGGAGAGCTCGGTCGCCCCGGGCACTCCCCCTCCGGTGCCCAGGCCGGGCGCGACGGTCCGGCGACCGGCCGGAGACTGCGACCGGGCCGCCACGACGGCGGCGTAGAAGCGGTTGCCATCGCCCTCGGCCTCGATCAGGTCGTACACCTTCCCGTCGGGTCCGGTCAGGGTGCGGTGGTCGGTCGCGGCGTCGAAGCGGGACCGCGGGTCGTCGTCCTCGGTCGGGGTCCACGGGGGTGTGGTGTGCGCCGGGGACTTGACCGCGGCCTCGTCGGAGGGGGTGATCTCCCGCGGCGCCGGTGTGGGTTCGGGTGCGGGAAGGCCGGGCGCCGGTTCGGTGCCGGACACCGCTTCGGGGAGGACGAGTTGGTAGTGGCGCTCGTCGCCCTCACCGCCCAGCCACAGCACGAGCGGCGGCGGGCCGGAATCCGCGGTGTCCGCGCCGTCCGTGGCCTCCGTGCCCTCCGCGGTGTCCGAGCGGTCCGTGCCGACCCTGGTGTCCGGAGAGAAGTGGTAGAAACTCCCGTCCGGCATCACCACACGCACCGGCACCCCGAACGTGCGGGCCGCGAGCAGCGGCCAGATGTCCGCGGCCGCGTGGTCCCAGCTGGACCGGCCCTCCGCGTCGCCGGAGCGCAGGAGTTGCAGATAGGCCAGGCCGAGCCGGTCGCCCGAACTCAGGCTGAGCGATTCCGGGATCACCCGGAGCGCGTCGAACTCCCGTCGTTCCGGTGTGTTGTCGCCCAGCTCGATGCCGGCGGTGTCGATCTCCTCGCCGGTGAAGGTGTCGGTGGTGTCCGGCGCCAGCACCTCGAGCAGGTCCGCGTTGCCCTGGCTGACGAGACGGGCGGCCAGCAGCCCCTTGATACCGGCGACCAGGCTCTCACGGCTGGAGGTGTCCAGGCCCTCGCGCGTCATCAGTTCGGGGTCGATGCGGTGCAGGCCCTCGGCCAGCGCGTGGAGGAACGACTGCCCGTCCCGTGGCACGTCGTGGAGGGTGAACCGCTCGCCGTCCGGGGCGACGAGCCCCGTGGGGGCGTCGCCCTCGTCCGGTGTGTAGCGGGGGGCGTCCGGCGTGGCGTCGCCGTCGGTGTCGGTGCTCACGGTGGGGTCCGTGAACGTCACCGCGGGCGGCTTGGGTGTTCCGTCGAGCCGGGCGCGACCGTCCTCGGTGGCGTTGAGCCGGTGCCAGCGGGTGAGCCGGTCGGCGGCACCACGCACCCGGTGATATTCGGTGGCCAGCTGCTCGGCCTTGTTCCGCAACCCGTCGATCGTCTGCCGCGCCCGCTCGGCCTCTGTCCGCGCCGCGTCCCGGGTCGCGGTCGCACCAGCCGCCGTCCTGGTCGCCTCCCGCACGGCCAGCTCGGCGCGGACCAGGGTCCACTGGGCCCGGGTCACCTGCCGGGCGGCATCGGCCCGCAGCTCGGCCGCGCGGACCTCGGCCACGGCGACCGCCCGGTCGGCCTCGGCCAGCCACTCGCGCTCCATCTCGGCCCAGCCGTCGTGCTCGGGCGCGCTGTCCCCGGCCGCGCCGCGCTCCTCGGCGGCGCGGGCACGTGCCTCCTGTACGAGTGTGCCGGCCCGGTGGTCCGCTGCCTCGGCGGCGGCCCTGGCCTCGGCCAGCGGCCGCTCCGCGTCGCGCTGGGCGTCCCGGGCCGCGGTGAGCTCCCGCTCGGCGGCGGTCAGCTCGCGCTCGGCCCGCGCCAGGTCGTCACGGGGCCCCGCACCCGTTTCGCGGCGGGCCTCCCAGTACTTCTTGTCGGCCTCGACCCATGCCGTCGACGCCTCCTGAACGGCCTCCCACGCCTTGGCCGCCTCCTCGGGGAACGAGGTGTCGTCGATCAGTCCGAGCTGCCGGGCCACGTCCTGGCGCACCCAGACGATGACGGCCGCCTCGGTCTCGTACGCCTTCTGTCCGGCCGACCCGAAGCGCTTGGGCCACCCCTTGCGGAACGGCGAGATCACCGCCCGTCCGATGGCGCTGTCCTTGATGTGCCGTTGTACGGCGGCGCTGCTGAGCCAGGTGGTGGGGACGGCGAACAGGAAGGCCAGGTCCTCACCCTGGTCGACGGTCGTCTCCATCATGACGTCCTGGGTGTGCCCGCCGCCTTCCGCCCCGGTGGTGTTGGGGCCGGCGGTGGCGAGCCCCGGCCGCAACGAACCCGCGGGCGGGGCCGAGGCGCCGGAGCCGACGTCGAACGCCGCGCCGTACCCTTCCGATCCCGAGGCGGACGCGCCCCCGGCCGTGATCCGCCGTGCCAGGCGCTGGAGGTTGGTCCCGGGCGCCACCGTCATCAGTACGGCACGTTCGAAGTGCGGTTTGGCGTGCAGGACGAGAGCGCCGTCGGCACCGCCGACGAGACTGTCCTCGACCAGGCCCGGCACCGGGTATCCGGCGCCGAGCGCGGAGAAGTAGTGGGCGGCGAGCACGGTGTTGTTCGTGCCCTCGTCGAGGCTGTGGGAGGAGCCGGTGTCCAGCCGGGTCAGACCGGTGTCCTTGGCCCGTACGAGGGCGTCGTCGCCGTCGTCGCGGAAGCCGATGTCGTAGGCGGCGGCGATCGCGAGGTATCCGGACGCGCGGACCTGCTCGACACCGAGGACACCGCGGGCCTGGAATCCCTGAGTGGGCGGCTCGAACACACCCTCCGTGCCGTCGGGGAGGGTGGTACGCCGCCAGTCGTCGTCCCCGTGCGTCGTCGGGAGGGTCACCCGGCGCGGTGCGGAGGGGGCGGGGAGTGCGGGCGGTCCGAGCGGGTCGTCGTGCGTGTCCGCCGCGGGATCGGTGTCCGGGGACATCAGGCTGAGCGGTGTCTGCTTGCGGAGAGTGCCGACGTCCCCCTCCTTGACGACACCGCGCTTGCCCCGGAAGGAACGGGACGCCTCCCGCGCCCGGTGCACCAGTTCACGGCCGCGGCCCGCGGGCGGTGTGCCCGAGTCGGTGTCGTCGTCGACCTCCAGTGCGATGCGCAGCCGGTAGGAGGTGTCGTACTCGGCGTAGGGCTCACTGGTGGCGAACGCCCAGGTGTCCACGGGGTTGTCGGAGCCGCTGGTGGCGAGGGTCCGGCGGGCCGAGCCGGACTCGCTGAAGCCGGGACCGGCCGCCGACGCGTCGGGGTTGCCCGTGTACGCGCTCTCCGAGACGGACATCCCGAAGTCCGGTCCGCGTGTCCGGCTCGCGCTGAAACCGGTGGACGAGATGGCCCAGAGGTTGTCCTCGAAGTCGGTGCTGTGTCCGAGCCGGTGGAAACGGGAGGTACCGGCGACGAGCTGGACCCGCAGGCGCGCCCGTCGGGTGCCGATGCGCAGTCCGTCCCAGCCCCAGTGCCCGGTGCGGAGCGGCATCGTCTGACCCGCGTTCTCCATCTCTCCGCGCAGGGCGCGCAGCAGCCTGCCCGACACCAGGCGGAGGACGGTGTCATGGTCGGAGTCGGGGAGCGACAGTCCGCGCAGCGCTTGGTCGAAGGAGGCCATCACCTTGGAGGGGTCGAGCTCGCCCAGGGGGTAGGTGCACAGCGTGTTCCCCACCAGCCAGGGCTGGGGCGACCAGGTCTGCGCGTCGTAGAGCGGGGCCGTGCCCCAGCCGTCGTCGATCAGGTTCAGGGTCACCGCGGTGTGCTCGGAGAGCAGCCCCATCCAGCCGCCGGGGACGTTGACCCGCTGTCCGGCCGCGTTCGCCAGGGCGCCCGGCACCAGGCGGCTGCCCGCGCCGGTCGTCCCGCCCAGCGCGCTGGACGCCACCGCGATGTCGTGCTCGGCGGCGCCGGACACCAGCACCTGGTGGCTCTTGTCCTGACGCGCGATCTCGTTGCTGATGGAGAAGGTCACGGTGCCCGTCCGGCCCCGGGCGTACGACCACGGGCTGAGGCTCAGCCCGTAGGACCCCAGCGGGCCTCGATCACCCCGCTGCGGCTGGGCTATGGAGAACTGTCCACCGAACACGAAGTTGTAGGTGACGGCGTTCTTTCCGCCGCTCAATGTGGCGCCGGTCATCTTCAGGGTGGCCGACATCGGCGCCGGTGAGGTCATCGCCCACAGACCGGACACGGTCATCCGGTGGAAGAGGACACCGCTCCGGTTGAGGTACGGGCCCTTCGCCCACAGTTCGGTGGCGCGCCAGCCCGAGGGGCTGAGGGTCTGGTCGGCATTGGCCGTCAGATACGGGGACTGGAAGGCGAGCAGTGCCGAGTCGTGGGGTGCCGCGCCGATCTGCGTCAGATGCCACGAGCCGCCCGAGGCGGACTTGAGGGACTCCTCGGCCGCCCGGACCAGTGCGGCGTTGCCGAGAATGCCGACCGTCACCTGCGCATGGTTCTCGAACGGCTGACGGTTGCGGTCGACGCCGGGAGCGGACGTCGCCAGGGCCAGCGCCTGTGAGCTCTCCATCGTGGTGGTGGTGATACGGCTGCCGAAGTCGCGGAACGGGTTGTCCGCGTCGTCCGCGTGCGGATCGCTCTTGGGCATGTGCTCATCGAGGACGCTCAGGATCACCCGTCCGCTGACCGGGCCGCCGCCCACCGTGGAGCCGTCGTCCGCGGTGCCGATCAGGAGGGAGCTCTTCTCTCGGAACACGAAGGGCTGGGTGCCCAGCAGCCCCGCGGTGGCGATCCCGCGCATCAGGGCGGGCAGCCGCCAGTAGCCGCCCCGGCTGACGGTGATGGTGAGCCGGTAGCTGAAGAGGTGGGGCGGCCGGGTGCCGCCCACCGCCGTCTCGACGGCGTTGCTGGGCCCGAACAAGCTGCTCTGGCCCTGGCCGCGCCCGCCGCTCAGACCGAGGAACGCGGTACCCCCGCGCCGGGAGAACCCCTGCGGGGTGGCGGCCACGGTGCGGAGGGTGAAGCTGCTTTCCACGCCGCCGTACTGGCCGTGGCCCACCCCGTGTTCGCCCTCGAGCTTCTCGGTGCCCGTGGTGTAGTACTTGACGGCCAGTCCGTTCTGGGTGCCCTCGTAGTGGCGGCCGGTGAGTTCGCCGTCGACCCACAGATAGCGGTAGCCGCGCTTGAAGCGGGCGGTTTCGCGCAGCCGGATGCGGATGCCCTGGGTGGTCAGCCCCTCCAGGTTGGACGCCAGGCTGTGGTGCGAGATCTTGGTGTAGATCTCCAGGGTGTTGTTGAGCACCGTCGCGAAGTGGTCCGCGTCGCGCCAGCGGGGGTTGTCCGGGTCGAGTTCGCTCAGCGGGGCGACAAGCCCCGGATAGGCACGGGCGGCCTCCTGCACGACCTTCTCGGCCAGTTCCTCGAGCCAGGTCTCGGCCGGCTCCGCGTCGCTGTTGTCGTGGGTGAACTCCTCCGCCCTGCTGGCCCCCAGGGTGGGCGGGTGGTCGAGGGTCAGATACGCGGGCGCCAAGGGCTCGGGCGCACCGCTGCGGACACGCGTCCGAGTGCCGTCGTCCCAGCCTGCCAGCCGGCGTGCCTCGGCCCTCGGCATCTGGTCCAGGCTCCAGGTGACGAAGCGTCCCTCGGGGAAGAGGGGGTTGCCGGCCGCGTCACGGTCACGGCCGCTGCGCCGGACGACGACGGTCTTCTCGACGAGGTACAGGCCGGTCGGGGAATCCTTCACCGCGCCCTCCACCTTGTTGCCGCCCTCTCCACCGATCGTGGTGGTGCGAGTGGTCCGGTGGCCGTGGCGCGCGACGAAGCCGAGGATGAACCGCAGGTTCAGCTTGGTGCCCGCCAGGCCCAGCCACTGGAAGACCGGGCCGACAGCGGCCTGGAGCTCTTGCCCGTCGGTGGTGGACAGCGAACGTTCGCCGATGAGGGTCAGCCAGGCCATGTCCTTGAGCGCGGCGGCGGTCGTCTCGTCGATGAGGACCGCCCGCCGGGGCAGCGTGCGCACGGTGAAGACGCCCAGCGGCTTGCCCTGCTTGTCCTTGCCGAACAGCGGCGGCGTGGTCATCGTGCCGGCGCCCAGCAGCCGGGAATTGCGCTGGAAGTTCTGCGAGGAGAAGAACGTGTTGAGTTCACGGTGGGCGCTGGTTCCCGGAAGGGCCCCGATCTGTCCCACGGCCCAGTTCCGGATGTGGGCCACCGGGCCGAAATCCTCGGTGACGACGAACCGGTGGTGCTGCTGTGTGCCCCGGTAGGTGATGAGCGGGGGGATGCGTCCCGGCTTCGACTCGGATATCGCACTGTCCGCGAGCCGCAGCCGGAGTCCCCCGCGTACGGCGAAGCCGAAGGCCACCGGGGTGGTGGCGGCGTCCCCGGAGGCCGGCTTGCCACCCGCTTCGCTGACGGTCAGCTGGTAGTAGACGTCGTCGAGGCTGGGGCGCGAGGCCCCGGTGAGGGACGCCTCGGTCCGGGACATGACCTTCCCGGTCAGGGTGTAGCCGACCGCGCGGCTGTGCGCGAAGCGCAACCCGAGCCGGGCGTAGACGCCGAAGGGCTTGGTCAGGGGCCACAGTGGTGCCAGCGGGTTGATCGAGTAGGTGGTGCTCTGGGACTGGTCGCCGCCGGTGAGGCGCTGGCCACGCGTCTTCACCCCGATGCTCCGCGGCTGCTCGGCCAGGTCGGTGAAGCGTTCCCAGTGGCCGTAGTGGCGCACCGCGAGGTGCACCACCCGGACCTTGCCCTTGGCGTCGGTGTAGGTGAACTCCCGGCCGTCACCGCTGAGTCCCCCGAGGTCCTCGCGGAGCGCCCGGTCGATCTCGGCCAGGAGCGCCTTCGCGGCCGGTGAGTCGGCGCCGCCCTTGCCCAGTCGGGTGCTCGGCCGGGCCTGTAGTTCGCGTGCGATCTCGCGCAGTACCAGGTCCCTGCCGCGCAGGGCGAAGTCCCGGACCCCGAAGGCGGTGGAGCGGGCCAGCACTTCCTCGGGGAGCCCCGGCAGCAGGTTCCGGATGCCGTCGAGGTGCGCGGGCATCCTGCTGTCGTCGGTGAACCGGGCCTGCCTCCGCTCCCGTGCCGGGGGCGGCAGTTCACGGTCGATGCGGGGCGGGCGGCGCCGGTCGAGGTGCTGGTCGATGCCGAGGGGGTCGGTGGCGGGCTTGGTGTCCGCCGGATCCTCGGAGATCTCGCCCAAGATCTCACCGGGGGTGTCGGGAGCATCCTCGGTGTCATCCCGGGGTGTAGGGGGCGCGTTCCAGTGTTCATCCCCCGGCGGGACCGACGGCGCCGCGGACAGCACCACTCCCGCCCGCGGAGCCGACCTCGAAACCGCGGAGGCCGGACGGTACACCCGCCAACCCCGGGCATCACCCCTGGCACTCTCCCGCAGATGCACACCACCCGGCTCACCACCCTCACCAGGCGGAGCCGCAAACCCACGATCAGGCACATACACCGTCAGACCCGTACGATCCGCGGCCGCCTGCAACTCCGCGTCCTCAACCGG
>NZ_JBWKKP010000049.1:0-21798 GCF_056431485.1 Streptomyces sp. NPDC045899 | reverse complement strand
CGCCCGTACGGGGCCAGGAACGCCGGAAGCCGACGCGGGAGAAGGGGGGGGGGGGGGGGGGGGGGGGGGGGGGGGGGAGGGGGGGGGGGGGGGGGAAAAAAGGGGGGAAGGGGGGGGGGGGGCCCCCCCCCCCCCCCCCCCCCCCCGTCGCCGTCATGGGCCGCCCGGCTACGCCGTGGCGCCGTCACCGGAGTTGACCGCCGTGTAGGCCTCCGCCAGGTAGTGACCCAGCTGGGCGGGGGTGGGGTACTCGAGGATGGCGACGAGGGGGATCTCCACGTCGGTCAGGGTCATGAGGTTGCGGGTGAGCTCCAGTGCGGTGAGCGAGGTCAGACCGTTCTCCAGGAAGTTGCTGTCGCCGTCGATCGGCTGGGGAGCCAGGATGTCGGCGAGCTGCGTCCGGACGGTCTCCCGCAGGATGTCCTCACGCTCCTGCGGAGTGGCGATGGAGAGCGCCTGGTGCAGCGCCGCACCGTCGAGTTCGGTCGTGTTGTTGTCCGTCTCGCTGTTGTCCGTGTGCATGGCGGATCCGTTCGTTCGTCGGGATGCGGTGGCGTCGCCGGTGGCGTGGTCATTGACTGCGCTGGGTACGTCCATGGGATCTCCCGCCTGATGGGGGCTGAAGGCCGGAAACGTCATCGAAGAGCCGATCCGTTCCCCGTTCCGAAGCCTGTGCCGTGAGCCATTTCTCATCGAGGTCCGCGAGGACCAGGGCCTCCGCGTCCGCCTCGACCGCCTGTCGCAGCAGCGCGGCCGCGGAGTGCGGGGGCAGCGCGGACATCCCGTGGCCGCGCAGCCGTCGGGCGACCTCGGGGGCCGTGCCGGAGCCGTCGAGCGCGCCCCAGCACACCGACACCGCCGGTACTCCGCGCGCCCGCAACTCCTCGGTGAGCGCGCGCAGATGAGCGTGGGCCGGGGCCTGGTTGCCGAGTCCGGGTACGGGCAGGACCCCCACGGCCGAGGAGCAGAGCACCAGGGCCGACAGCTCGGTGGTCCGGGCGAGCGCGCACAGGTTCGCCGCCCCGGCCACCGTGGCCGGCCACTCAACGGTGATGCGCGCCGGGTCCAGCGGTCCCGCCGCGTCGCCGAGCGGTGCGGTCAGATGCAGGACGGCGGTCAGCGGCCACTCCCGCGGGATATCGGCGACGGTGGCGGCGAGGGCGTCGGCGTCCGCCGGATCCACGGCGGCCACGGACACCCCGACACCCGAGGCGGTCACCTCGGCCACCAGGCCGTCGGCGGGCGGCGCGGTGCCGACGAGCAGCAGATGACCGGCGCCCGCGCGCGCCGCCCAGCGGGCCGTGTGCGCGCCCAACGGGGTGTCCGCGCCGGTGATCAGCACCGTGCCCCGTACCGTCCAGTCGCCCGGTGCGCGGTGTCCGGGGGTGTCCCGGACCAGACGCCGCGCGAGGCTGCTGTCGGCGCGTACGGCCACCTCGTCCTCGCCGTGAGCGGCCGTCAGCACACCGGCGAGCCGCCGTCCGGCCCGTACGTCGAAGCGCCGGGGGAGATCGACCAGTCCGCACCGGAGGCCGGGGTGCTCACCGGCGAGCGCGCCACCCAGGGCCCAGACCTGGGCCTGGTCGGGCCGGACCGCGGGGTCCCCGCGGTCCACGCTCACCCCGCCGCGGGTGGCGATCCACACCGGGGCTCCGACCCCGGCCCGTTCCAGCGCCTCCACCAGCCCGATCGTGGGGGCGAGCGCAGGGCCCGGCCCGTGGTCGCCCGGCGGCTGTCCGCCGTCCACGGCGAGGAGGGAGAGCACCCCCTCCACCGGGCGGCCGACGGCCCGCGCGAGCGGCCCGGGACCGGAACCGTCAGCAGGGGAGAAGGCGTCGAGGGCGTCCGCGCAGAGCACCACCTCCGCGCCGTGGTCGCGCAGGGCGTCCGTGACGGCGGCGGTCACGGGCTCCGCCGACGGGTCGTCGGAGGCCACCACGAGCCAGGTGCCCGACAGCCGCGGTGCCACCACGTCGGCCAGGGCCTTCCAGGCGACGCGGAAACGGCAATCACGCTGCCGCCGCCAGGCCGCCAGGGCCGGAAGGACGTCCCGCAGGGCGGTGTGACGTTCGGCCGGGAGGCCCAGGGACCGTGTCAGCGCAGGGAGATCGCCGGTGTCCACGGCCTCCCAGAACGCGCCGTCGACCCATGACTCCACTTCCGCCGGTCCGTCCTCCGGAGTCTCGTTCTCCAGCCAGAAGCGGCGGCGCTGGAAGGCGTAGGTGGGCAGTTCGACCGTACGGGGAGCGGGAACACCGCCGAAGAACGCCGTCCAGTCGACCGTGACCCCCGCGGTGTGCTGCCGGGCCAGGGCATCGGTCAGGGACCGCACCTCGGCCCCGTGGCCGCGGAAGGGCGACAGGGCCCCGGCGGATGTGGGCACGGGTTCGGGCCCCAGGTCCCATACCAGGGAACCGTCCTCCAGCGCGGCGACGGGATGCTCCCCCGGGGGCGGACCGGTGGGCCGCTCGTGCCGTGCCCAGTAGTCGGCGGTGGCGATGTGTTCGTCGAGGGGACGGCCGGTGACCCCGCTCAGGACCGGGACGACCGGCTGCTGACAGACCACACCACGGACCCCGGAGCGGGAGTCGGCGGCGACCAGACGGCAGGCGTCGGGCAGATCCAGTACACCGGCGATCTGCGCGGCGGCGATCTCACCCAGGGCATGGCCCATCACCGCGTCCGGACGCAGCCCCAGCGACTCCAGCAGCCGGGCCACCGCGATGTGCCGGGCGAACAGCCCGGCCCGCGAGGCGAGGGCCCCCGGCCCGCCCTTCACCCCGAGCAGACCGCAGACCTCGTCGAACGCCACGGCGAACACCGGGAAGCGCTCATACAGCTCCGCCCCGGCCCCGGTACGGTCCGGGCCCTCGCCGCCGAAGACGAACACCGTCCTGCCGGCGGAGCCCGCTGTTCCCGGACCGACCAGCCCCGGCCCGGCCACGGCCGGATGGGGCTCGTCGTCGGCCAGCGCGGCAAGCCCCGCCCGCAGCTCGTCGAGGCCGTGTCCCACCACGACGGCGCGGTGCTCGAACACCGAGCGGGTGGTGGCCAGCGACCAGCCCACATCGACCGGTGACGGACCCGCGTCGGCGGCCGTGTGCGCGGCCAGCGCCCGCGCCTGGCCGCGCAGCGCGGCCGCGCTGCGCGCCGACAGCACCCAGGGCACCACGTCCGCCGACGGCGCCGCGGCGCCGTCCGCCGCGGCCTCCTCCGGATCGGGGGACGGCTGTTCCAGGATCACATGCGCGTTGGTGCCGCTCGCGCTGAAGGAGGACACCGCGGCCCGCCGCGCCCGCTCGACCCGTGGCCACGCCGTCCGCTCCGTCAGCAGCCGCACGGCGCCCCTGCGCCAGCTCACCAGCCGGGTGGGCCGGTCGATGTGCAGCGACTGAGGCAGCACACCGTGCCGCATCGCCATCACCATCTTGATCACCCCCGCCATACCGGCGGCCGCCTGGGTGTGACCGATGTTCGACTTCACCGAGCCCAGCAGCAGCGGCCGGTCCTCCGGCCGGTCCTGACCGTAGGTGGCCAGCAGCGCCTGGAGTTCGATGGAGTCCCCGAACGCGGTACCGGTGCCGTGCGCCTCCACCGCGTCCACATCGGCCGTGGCCAGCCGGGCCCGGCTCAACGTGTCGCGGATCAGCTGCTGTTGGGCCGGACCGTTGGGTGCGGCCATCCCGGTGCTGGCACCGTCCTGGTTGACGGCCGAGCCGCGGATGACCGCGAGCACGCGGTGACCGTTGCGCCGGGCGTCCGACAGCCGCTCCAGCAGGACGAGTCCGGCACCCTCGCCGTACACCATGCCGTCGGCGGCGTCCGCGAACGCCTTGCACCGCACATCGGGGGAGAGCTGCCGCTGGCTGGAGGCCACCTGGAACACGCTCGCGGTGTAGAGGATGGCGGCGCCGCCCGCCAGCGCCAGGGTGCAGTCGCCCTGACGCAGCGCCTGCCCCGCCTGATGCATCGCCACCAGCGACGAGGAGCACGCGGTGTCCAGGGTGACCGCCGGGCCCTGGAGCCCCAGGGTGAACGCCACCCGTCCCGACGACACGCTTCCGGCGTTGCCGTTGCCCACCGGCCCCAGCAGACCCTCGGGGATCTCGTCCAGCCGGGAGGCGTAGTCGTGGTACATCACCCCGGCGTACACACCGGTGGAACTGCCGCGCAGGGTCGACGGGGCGATACCCGCGCTCTCCACGGCCTCCCAGGCCAGCTCCAGCAGCATCCGCTGCTGCGGCTCGATGGCCGCCGCCTCCCGGTCCCCGATGTCGAAGAAGCCCGCGTCGAACGCGTCGGCGTCCCGCACGAAGCCGCCCGCGCGCACGATGGAGGTGCCGTGGTGGTCGGGATCGGGGTGATAGAGGTTCTCCAGGTCCCAGCCGCGGTCGGTGGGGAAGGCGGAGACCGCGTCCCGCCCCTCGGCCACCAGCTCCCACAGCTGCTCGGGAGTGCGCACACCACCGGGGAACCGGCAGGCCATGCCCACGATCGCGATCGGCTCCTGCCGCTCCGACCGGGCCTCCTCGAGCTGCTGCCTGGTGCGGTGGAGTTCGGCCGTCGTCCACTTGAGGTAGTCGACGAGCTTCTCTTCGTTCGTCATGAGCCGCCCACACCCGCCGTGCTCCGCGGATTGAGGTCGACCAGCGCCAGCTCCTCGGGGGTGAACGGTGGCGCGGTCAGCTCCGGGAGCATCCGGTCCTTGTGCATCAGCGACAGGAACCGGCTGGAGGCCAGCTCGGACTGCGGAGCGGTCAGACTGATGACGTCCGTCACCACGTCGCACACCGCCGAGGAGCGGATCGACCGGTCGGCGATGAGGTCGGAGAAGCGCTGCCGCGCGGCCACCCCGCCGCTCAGCCGTGGATCGGTCGCGTTGACACGGCAGTTGACGTACTCCACGTCCTTGGACGCGGCCATGATCCAGGGATCGTCCACCACCGCGCTGATGGCCCGCTGGGCCTGGCGGGTGGCGGCCGGATCGGCTCCCGACCCCCGCAGCTCACCGTCCAGGGCGTCGGCCGCCCGTGCCGCGGCGCTCAGCCCGTGGCCGTAGATGGGATTGAACGCCGCCAGCGCGTCCCCGAGGACGAGCAGCCCCTCCGGCCAGCCCTTCAGCCGTTCCGGGTAGAGCCGCCGGTTGGCGCCGACCCGGGAGACGGCCACCGAGGTCAGCGGCTCCGCCCGGCTGATGAGATCGGCGACCAGCGGATGGCGCAGGCTCTCCGCGTACGGCAGGAAGGCGTCGTCCTGCGTGGGCAGTCCGGCGCCACGTGTGCAGGACAGCGTCACCATCCAGGTGCCGTCCTCCTGCGGGTACACCACCCCGAAACGGCCCGGCTCGCGCAGCCGGTGGTCGGCCGCCACGTTGACCGCGGGGAACCCGGCGGCGGCGCCGGGCGGCGCCTGGTAGACCCGGGTGGCGTACGCGATGCCCGCGTCGACCACATCCTCCTCCAGCGGAGGCAGCTCCAGCGCCGACAGCCAGTGACGCAGCCGCGAGCCACGCCCCGACGCGTCGATCACCACATCCGCTTCCAGGGTCTCGACGGCGCCGCCGTCCATATCGCGCAGCCGCACCCCGGTGATCCGCTTGGCGTCCCCGACGAGGTCGAGGATCTCCGTGCGCTGCCGCAGGGATATCCGCCCCTCCGCCAGGATCCGGTCACGGACCATCCAGTCCAGGAACGGCCGGGTGCACATGATGGCGTACTGCCGCGCCGGGAAGCGGTGCTGCCAGCCGTGGGACGTCAGGGTCACCAGGTCCTGGTGGAAGCCGACCCGGCGGGCGCCCGCGTCCAGCAGCCGGTCGATCGTGCCGGGCAGCAGTGAGTCGACGATCCGCGCACCGCTCGACCACAGCACGTGGACGTGGCGCGCCTGTGGCGATCCCTTGCGGTGCCGGGGCCCGTCCGGCAGCACATCGCGCTCCACGACGGTGACGCTCTCCAGGTGGCGGGCCAGCACATGGGCAGCTAGCAACCCCGCCCAGCCTCCGCCCAAGACGATTCCGTGCTTCCGTTCGGTCATGGTTCTGCTCGTGTCCCTTCACCGCTTGCGGCCGGTCAGGTCCGGCTCGGGCTGCCCTTGGCGTTGACCATCTGCGCGAGGTTCTGGGTGACGGCCATGAAGTGGGCGACACCGGTGAGTTCGGGGCCGTCGCCCACCTTGGTGTCCGTGATCCCCCAGAACGCCTGGGCGTGGTGGACCAGTCCGTCGTCCCCCAGCTCGATCACCCCGATGATGCTGAAGGTCAGCTTGGTCGGCTTCAGGACCGTGACCGTCGTGGGCACCGCCACCCGCCGTCCGTCCATCGAGGTGACCGGGCGGCCCGGGGTCTCGTGCACCTGGCACTCGATGGACCAGGCGATGTGTTCGCGCAGCGCGTCCTTGCCGATCAGCGGGGGCGCGCCCACCGGGTCCTCGAAGACGATGTCGTCCGAGAACAGCTCCAGGACGGCTTCGACGTCGCCCGCGTTCATTCGCGCCGCGTACTCCAGCGCCATCTTCTTCAGGGTCGCCTCATCGGCCATGGCCGCCTCCTGTACGGATCCGGGGTGGTGGGGTGCCGGTGCGGGAGTCAGTCCGCGACGCCAATGTCCGACCTCCCCCAGAACATCTGGAGCTCCTGGATCAGACCGCCGGTGCCCGCCCGCATCATCACCACGTAGTCCCAGGTGATGCGCTTGTTCTCGGATGAGGCGGGCTCCGTCAGCCAGCCCCGGTCGGCGAACACCGGCCCCAGCGGCAGGTAGTTCATGGTGGCGGTCACGGGCACCAGGACGTGCGCACCGTCCTGGCCCGCGACCGGCCGGCCCGGCACCTCCTCGATCTCCGCCGCCACCAGCTCCTCGAAGTGCGCGCGCAGCGCGTCCCGCCCGGACCTGCGGTCGGAGCCGACCGGATCCTCGAAGGACACCTCGTCCGCGTAGAGTTCGAGGAGCCCGTCCACGTCCGCCGCGTTCATCCGACGACTGTGCTCGAGGATGAGCTTCTTCCGGCTTCGCTCGTCAATCAACGTGTACTCCCGTGTGGTCTCCGTCGCTGTCGCCCCGGCCGAGGTCCCGGTCGATGAACTGGAAGATCTCGTCGGCCGAGGCGTCGTGGATACGGCCGCTCACCGCGGTGCCCTCCGGCTCACCGCCGTCCGGTCCGGCCAGCTTCGCCACCGTGGTCCGCAGACGCCGGTGCAGGGCGCCGCGCGCCGTCTCGTCCTGGGCGGCTGCCAGCAGGGCGCCTTCCAGCCGCTCCAGCTCGCCCAGCAGCGCGGGCAGCGGATCGGCCTTCTCGGGCGCCAGCTCGGTGTGCAGATGCGCCGCCAGTGCCACCGGGTTGGGATGGTCGAACACCAGCGTGGTGGGCAGCCGCAGCCCGGTGACCGCGGTCAGCCGGTTGCGCAGCTCGATCGCGGTGAGCGAGTCGAAGCCGAGCTCCAGGAAGCCGCGCTCGGTGTGGATCCGGCCCGGGTCGGCGTGGCCGAGGGCCGCCGCGGAGTGGGTGAGCACCAGATCCAGCAGGGTGCGGTGCTGTTCGGCCGGTGGCAGCGCCGCCAGGTGCCCGGCCCAGTCGGTGTGCGGCCGTGCCGAGGCCGCCGTGCGCCGCGCGGCGCCGCCACCGGTGAGGGCGCGCAGTGGAGCGGGCAGGGTGAGCGCGGGCTGACCGGCCAGCGCCCGTACGTCCAGGTCGAGGGCGATGAGCTGGGGGGCGCCGTGCAGGACGGACGCGTCCAGCAGGGCGAGCGCCCGTTCACGGGACATCGCACCGATGCCCGAGCGGGCCAGCCGGGCCCGGTCCCCGTCCGCCAGGTGGCCGGTCATACCGCTGGCGTCGGCCCACAGCCCCCACGCCACCGACACGGCGGGCAGCCCACAGGCGCGCCGGTGGGCGGCCAGGGCGTCACAAGAGGCGTTCGCCGCAGCGTAGTTGGACTGTCCGGAAGCGCCCAGGGTCCCCGCCGTGGAGGAGAACACGATGAACGCGCGCAGCGGCAGTTCCGCGGTCGCGGTGTGCAGCACGGCCGCCGCGGTGGCCTTCGGCCGCCATACGCGGGCCAGCCGCTCGGGGTCCTGCGAGGTGACGACGGCGTCGTCCAGCACGCCCGCGGCGTGGATGACACCGGTCAGCGGATGCTCCGGGTCGATGCCGTCGAGCAGACGGGCGACCTGCTCCGGGTCGGTGACATCGGCCGCGACGATCCGCACCCGGGCGCCCGCCTCAGCCAGCCGGTCGCCCAGTTCCTTCGCGCCCGGGGCGTCCGTTCCCCGACGGCTGACCAGCAGCAGATGGCCGACCCTCCAGGTGCGCACCACGTGTTCGGCCACCAGGGAGCCCAGGGTGCCGGTGCCACCGGTGATCAGCACCGTGCCCTCGGGGTCGAGCACCCCGGAGACCTCCGGAGCGGTGTCGCCGTCCGCGCCCGCCCGCGTCATCCGGGGGACCAGCACCCCTCCCTCGCGCAGCGCCAGCTGTGGTTCCTGAAGCTCCAGCGCCCGCAACACCGCGTCCGGCACGTTCTCCGTGTCCGTGTCCGTGTCCGTGTCGAGGTCGAGCAGGACGAACCGGCCCGGGTTCTCGGACTGCGCGCTGCGGATCAGCCCCCAGGCACCGGCGTCCGCCGGACCGGTCCCGGCGGTGTCGTCCGGCCCTGTGCCGGCGGTGGACGGGGCTCCGGCGGCCACCGCGCCGCGGGTGACGACCACCAGCCGCGCGTCGGCCAGCGCGGGCCGCGCCAGCCAGCCCTGCACCAGCCCGAGCAGCCGTTCGGTCACACCCAGTCCGTCGTGGTCGCCCGTGTCATCGGCCCGAGCCGTCGCCAGAACGACCGAGGGGGGCGCTTCACCCGCCTCCATCGCCTCGAGGAGCGCGTCCAGATCCCGATGGCGCACCACTGTCGGGGCCTCCGGGTCCGTATCGGCCGTGACCGCCTCCGCCAGACCCCAGCGGTCCTCGCCGAGCACCGCCCAGCCGCCGTCACCGGCCACCGACCACGACGGCCCGTCGGACACCGGCGCGGGCAGCGCAACCCAGTCCAGCGTGAACAGCCCGTCCACCTGGCGTCCTGCGGCAGCGCTCCGCAGCCGGTCGGTGGCGGAGGGACGCGTCACCAGCGAATCCACCGTCAGCACCGGGGCACCCACCGCGTCGGCCACCGTCAGCCGCAGCGTCTGCCGTTGCTCGTCGCGCGACAGCCGCACCCGTACGGTGGTCGCCTCGGCCGCCCACAGCGAGACTCCGTTCCAGGCGAACGGCAGCCACACCTGGCCGTCGTCCTCCTGTCCCTCCGGCCGGTCCACCAGCAGTGAGGTGTGCAGCGCCGCGTCCAGCAGCGCCGGGTGGATCCCGAAACCGCCGCGGTCACCGGCCGCGTCGGGCAGGACCGCCTCGGCCAGCACGTCCGTCCCGTCGCGCCAGGCGGCCGTCAGCCCCTGGAACGCCGGACCGTAGCCGTAACCGGCCGCCACCGCGTGCTCGTAGAAGTCCCCGATGTCCAACGGCTCGGCACCCGGCGGGGGCCACGCTCCGGCCAGCCCTTCCGCCTGCGCGGGGGCCGGTGAAGGGGGGCCCAGTACACCCGTGGCATGGCAGACCCAGTCCGCGTCCGCCCCGGATCCGTCCGCCCGGTCGGAGGCGGAGTACATCCGCACCTCACGCCGTCCGTCCTCCCCGGCGGCGGCCACCGCCACCTGGACCCGCAGCCCACCGGACCCGGGCAGCACCAGCGGGGCCTGGAGCGCCAGCTCCTCCACCGCACCGCAGCCGACCTCGTCGGCCGCGCGCAGCGCCCACTCGACCAGTACCGCGCCGGGCGCGAGCGCCGTACCGGCCACCACGTGTTCGGCCAGCCACGGGTGGGTGCGCACGGACAGCCGCCCGGTGAGCAGCCGTGCGGTGCCGTCGGCGAGTTCCACGGCGGCGCCGAGCAGGGGGTGGTCCGCGGCGGCGAGCCCCAGGCCGGCCGGATCGCCGCCCGGTCCGCCCTCCGGGTCCAGCCAGTACCGTTCGCGCTGGAAGGCGTAGGTCGGCAGGTCCACCACGCGCGGGGCCGGATCGGTGTGGAACCAGCGGCCCCAGTCCACCGTCACCCCGGCCGTGAACGCCTGCGCCACCGAGCGGGCCAGTTGGCGAGAGCCACCGTGGTCACGGCGCAGGGTCGGCACCGCCGCCGCCTCGACCCCCGCCTCCTCGAAGGTTTCCTGGAGTCCGACGGTGAGGACGGGGTGGGTGCTGGCCTCGATGAAGACGCGGTGGCCGTCGTCGAGCAGGGCGCGCACGGTGTCCGCGAACCGGACGGGTTCCCGCAGGTTCGCCACCCAGTACGCGGTGTCCAGTTCACTGGTGTCCATCCGGCTCGCGGTGACCGTCGAATAGAACCCCACCGTCGACCGGACCGGACTGATCCCGGCGAGGATGTCCGCCAACTCTTCGGCGATGTTGTCGACTTGGGTGCTGTGGGAGGCGTAGTCGACGTCGATGAGTCGGGCGCGGTGGCCTTCTTTTTCGGCGGTGGTGAGGATGTGGTGGATCTGGTCGGGGGGTCCTGAGATGACGGTGGAGTGGGGTCCGTTGGTGGCGGCGATGCCGACGTCGGGGGTGTGGTGGGTGTGGTGGTGCAGGAGTGTTTGGGTGTGGTGGTGGCTGAGGTTGAGGGAGGCCATGGCGCCGTGGCCGGTGAGGCGGCGTAGTGCGGTGCTGCGGAGGGCGACGATGCGGGCGCCTTCGTCGAGGGTGAGTGCTCCGGCGACGCAGGCGGCGGCGATTTCGCCTTGGCTGTGGCCGATGACGGCGGTGGGGGTGACGCCGTGGTGGTCCCATACGGCGGCGAGGGAGGTCATGACGGCCCAGAGGACGGGTTGGACGACGTCGACGCGGCTGAGGTCGGCTGTGTCGACTCCGCCGCGCAGGACGTCGGTGAGGGACCAGTCGACGTAGGGTGTGAGGGCTTGTTCGCATTCGGTGATCCGGGCGGCGAAGACGGGTGAGGTCTCCAGCAGTCCGGCCCCCATACCGACCCACTGGGAGCCCTGGCCGGGGAACACCAGCACCGGACCGGCACCACCCGCGCCCAGGCCACCCACCGCCGCGGCGCCGCCCGGCTCGATCACATCCGGGTGTGCTTCCCCGGCGGCCAGTGCCTTCAGCCCGGCCATCAGTTCTTCGCGGTTCTCACCGATGACCACGGCTCGGTGATCAAACGCCGACCGGGTGCTGATCAGCGACCAGCCCACGCCGGCGGGGGACAACTCGGTGTCGGTCGCGACCCGTTCGGCAAGCGCCGCCGCCTGACCGCGCAACGCAGGACCGTTGTGTGCGGAGATCACCCACGGTGCCACACCGCCCGCGGTCGTACCGCCCTCCTGTGTCCCCTCGGCCGACTCCACCGTCCCGGTGGGCTCGGGGGCCTCCTCCAGGATCAGATGCGCGTTGGTACCGCTGATGCCGAACGAGGAGATACCGGCCCGGCGCGGATGGCCACGGTCCGGCCAGGTCATCGGCTCCGCGAGCAGCCGCACCTGACCCGCGGTCCAGTCCACGTGCGGGGTCGGCTCGTCGATGTGCAGCGTCGCGGGGAGATGGGCGTGCCGCAACGCCTGCACCATCTTGATGACACTGGCGACACCCGCCGCGGCCTGGGTGTGGCCGATGTTCGACTTGACCGAGCCGAGCCACAGCGGTTGTCCGTCCGGGCGTTCCTGCCCGTAGGTGGCCAGGAGCGCTTGGGCCTCGATCGGGTCGCCCAGGGTGGTGCCGGTGCCGTGCGCCTCGACCGCGTCCACCTCGGCGGCGGTCAGCCGGGCGTTGGCGAGCGCTTGGCGGATCACACGCTGCTGGGACGGGCCGTTGGGCGCGGTGAGCCCGTTGCTGGCGCCGTCCTGGTTGACGGCCGACCCGCGGATGACCGCGAGCACGCGGCGGCCGTTGCGCCGGGCGTCCGACAGCCGCTCCAGCAGCACCAGACCGACCCCCTCGGAGAAACCGGTGCCGTCGGCCGCCGCCGCGAACGCCTTGCAGCGCCCGTCCGGGGACAGCGCCCGCTGCCTGGAGAACTCGGTGAAACCACCGGGCGTGGCCATCACCGTGACTCCGCCGGCCAGCGCCAGGGAACACTCCCCGTTGCGCAGCGCCTGGGCCGCCAGATGGGTGGCCACCAGCGACGATGAACACGCGGTGTCCACTGTCACCGCGGGCCCCTCCAGACCGAACGAGTACGCCACCCGGCCGGACACCACACTGCCGAGGTTCCCGGTGGCGACGTAGCCCGCCGAGTCACCGGTCGTCTGGCCGATGAGCGACAGATAGTGGTAGGCGTCCACCCCGGCGAACACGCCGGTGTCGCTTCCGCTCAGCGCGTCGCGGTCCAGCCCGGCCCGTTCGAACGCCTCCCACGCGGTCTCCAGCAGCAGCCGCTGCTGGGGGTCCATCGCCGCGGCCTCGCGCGGGTTGATCCCGAAGAAGTCCGCGTCGAAGTCGGCCACGTTGCGCAGGAAGCCGCCGTCCCGGGCACTGCTGGTCCCGGCGTTCTCCGGGTCCGGGTGGTACAGCCTGTCGAGGTCCCAGCCACGGTCGGCGGGGAACGGCGAGATGACGTCCTCGCCGTCGGTGACCACCCGCCACAGGTCCTCGGGTGTCTCCACGTCACCGGGGAAGTGACAGGCCATCCCGATGATGGCGAGCGGCTCGCGGGCGCTTTCCTCGACCTCCTGCAACTGCCGCCTGGCCAGTCGCAGATCGGCGGTCGCCCGTTTGAGATAGCTGCGCAGCTTCTCGTCATCCGTCATGTCGCATCAACCCGATCGTTGCGGCCGTCGTGAGTCATCGCGGAGTGTCGTCGGAGGGGACACTGAGTTCGTGGTCGAGCACGTGGAACAACTCCTCGTCGCTGGCCGACTCCAGATCGTCCCGGCCCTCGTCCACCGGGACCGCGCCGCCGGGGCCGTCGTCCACCGCGCGCAGCAGTTTGCGCAGCCGGGCCGCGACCCGCGCCCGCTGGTCCCGGTCCCCGAGCACCGCTTCCACGGCCGCCTCGACGGAGTCCAGATCGGCGAGCAGCGCGTCACACGCCGTTCCGGAGTCCGGTGCCAGCAACTCCTGGAGCATCCGGACGACGGCCGTGGGGGTCGGGTGGTCGAAGACCAGCGTGGCGGGCAGCCGGAGGCCAGTGGCGGCGCCGAGCCGGTTGCGCAGCTCCACGGCGGTGAGGGAGTCGAAGCCGAGCTCCCGGAAGTTCTGCGCGGGGTGCACGGACTCCGCCGCGTCATGCCCCAGGACCGTCGCGGTGTGCGCCCGCACCAGCTTCAGCAGCGCCTGCTGCCGGTCCTCCGCCGTCATCGCGGTGAACGCCTCGGCCGACCCCGTGCCGGAGGCCGCCCCCGGCACCGCACCGGACGCCGCCCGCGGTGTGCCGCGCACCAGGCTCCGGAAGAGCGCCGGAGCGTCGTCCCCACCGGCCCGTCCGCGCAGCGCGGCGAGATCCAGCCGGATGGGCGCCAGTGTGGGAAGACCGCTGGTCAGGGCAGTGTCAAGCAGTGCCAGACCCTCGTCGGTCTCCAGCCCCACCATACCGGCCCTCGCCAGCCGGGCCCGGTCCGTGTCGGTCATACCACCGGTCATCCCGGTCGCCTGCGCCCAGTAGCCCCACGCCAGCGAGGTGGCGGGCAGCCCCTGGGCGTTGCGGCGATGGGCCAGGGCGTCCAGGAACGCGTTGGCCGCCGCGTAGTTGCCCTGGCCCGCGGCGCCCAGCAGTCCGGCGGCCGCGGAGAACAGCACGAACACCGACACCTCCAGGTCCCGGGTGAGTTCGTGCAGATGCCAGGCCGCGTCGGCCTTCGCCCGCAGTACATCGGCGAGCCGCTCGGGGGTGAGCGCTTCGATGGTGGCGTCGTGCAGCAGCCCCGCCGCGTGGACGACCGCGGTCAGCGGATGCGCCCCGGGCACCTGTTCCAGCAGTTTGGCCAGGGCCGCCCGGTCGGCGATGTCACAGCCCGCGACCGTCACCTCCGCGCCGAGTCCCGTCAGCTCCGCCACCAGCTCGGCCGCGCCCGGCGCGTCCGGTCCACGACGGCTGACCAGCAGCAGCCGCCGCGCCCCGTGACGGGTCACCAGATGACGCGCGGTGGCGGCGCCGAGCGTGCCGGTCCCACCGGTGATCAGTACGGTGCCGTCCGGTACCAGGGCGGCCGGGATCGTCAGCACGATCTTCCCGATGTGGCGCGCCTGACTGAAGTGGCGGAACGCCTCGGGTGCCCGGCGGATGTCCCACAGCGTGGTCGGCAGCGGCCGCAGGGTGCCGTCCTCGAACAGTGCGGACAGTTCGGCCAGCATCCGCTGGATACGGTCCGGACCGGCGCCGCTCACGAGGTCGAACGCGCGGTAGGTGACCCCCGGATACCGGTCGCCGGTCCGCCCGGGGTCCCGGACGTCGGTCCGGCCCATGTCGATGAAACGCCCGCCCGGACCCAGCAGCCGCAGCGAGGCGTCGATGAACTCCCCGGCCAGCGAGTTGAGCACCACATCGACGGTGCCCGCGGCGTCCCGCACCCGGTCCTCGAAGTCCAGGCTGCGGGACGAGGCGATATGGGCGTCGTCGAAGCCGCGTCCGCGCAGCGCGTGCCACTTCCCCGGACTGGCGGTGGCGTACACCTCGGCGCGCCAGTGGCGGGCCAGTTGCACCGCCGCCAGGCCGACGCCGCCGGTGGCGGCGTGCAGCAGCAGCTTCTCCCCGGCGCGCAGTCCGGCGAGATCGGCGAGACCGTAGTAGGCGGTCAGGAACGCGGACGGGGTCGTGGCCGCCTCGGCGTACGACCACCCGGCCGGGATGTGCGTGATCAGACGGCTGTCGGTGATGACCAGCGGTCCGGTGCCGTTGAACAGTCCCATGACCCGGTCGCCCACAGCGAACCGGTCGGTGTCCGGGCCCACCTCCATGACCACGCCAGCGCCGTCGCCGCCGAGCGGCCGGGGATCCTCCACCATGCCCAGCGCCACGACGACGTCGTGGAAGTTCACCCCGCCCGCCCGTAGCGCCACCCGGACTTCGCCGGGACCCAGCGGCCGGGTGTTCTCCGGGCAGTCGACCAGCGCCAGGTGGTCCAGGCTGCCGTGACCGGTGAGCCCGAGGCGCCACGCCGTCGAACCCTCCGGCGGGGACAGCCGCCCGGCCGAGTCGTCCTGGACGAGACGCGGTACGTACGACAGGCCGTCACGCAGGGCGAGTTGCGGTTCGCCGGAGGCCGCCGCCCCCGCCACCGCCGCCCGCGAACTCTCCGCGCCGTCGAGGTCGAGCAGCAGCAGCCGCCCCGGGTTCTCGGACTGGGCGCTGCGCACCAGCCCCCAGACGGCGGCGCCGGGCAGATCGTGGACGTCGTCGTGGCGGTGGACGGCGACCGCCCCATGGGTGACGACGGCCAGCCGGGTGGCGGCCAGTTCGGGCGCGGCCAGGAACTCCCGCAGCAGCGACAGGGCCGCGGCGGTGCGGGCGTGGGTGTCCTCGACGGGACCGTGACCACCGCCGGGAGCGGGTCCGGCGGGGGCGGTGACGGAGACGAACACCACCTCGGGCGCCTGGGCGCCGTCTGCCACGGCAGCCCGGAGCGCGGCCAGCTCCGGATGGCACGGCGCGCCGGGAAGCGCGCCGACCAGCGGACCGGAACCGGAGCCCAGGACGGCCGGAACGAAGGCGGCCGCGGCGTCGTCCGCGGAGTCGGCGGCTCGCTCCCACCGCAGCTGGAACAGTGTGTTCCGGCCCGCGGTACGGGCCCCTCCCAGCCGGCCGTCCGGGACCGGCCGCAGTACCAGGTCGGCTACCGTCACCACCGGCGTTCCGGCCGGATCGGCGGCGGTCAGGGCGAGCCGGTCCGCCGCCGTGGGCGTGAGCCGGATCCGCAGGGTGTCCGCCCCGGTCGCCCGCAGCCGCAATCCGCTCCAGGAGAAGGGCAGCAGCACCCGGTGCGCATCCTCGGACGCGGGATCGACGGCCAGCGCCCGGACGTGCAGCGCGGCGTCGAGCAGGGCGGGGTGGACACCGTACGCGCCGGCCTGGGCGCGCTCGCCCTCGGGCAGTGCCACCTCGGCGTAGAGGTGGTCGCCGAGCCGCCACGCGGCGGTGAGCCCCTGGAAGGCCGGGCCGTAACCGTAGCCGTGGTCGTCCAGACCTCGGTAGAAGTCCGCGACGGGCAGCGGGGTGGCGCCCTGAGGCGGCCAGGCGCCCTTCAGCCCCTTGGTGTCCGTCGTGGCGGAGCCGGTCCCGGTGGCGGTCAGCACACCTGTCGCGTGCCGCGTCCAGACCCCGTCGCCGGTGTCGTCCGCCGGACGCGAGTGCATGGTCAGACCGCGGTCACCGGTGGCGTCAGGGGCGTTGACCGCGATCTGCACGTCCACCGCCTCGCCTTCCGGAATCACCAGTGGCGCGTACAGCGTCAGCTCCGACACCCCGTCACAGCCGGTCCGGGCGGCGGTGTGCAGCGCCAACTCGGCGAAGGCGGTCCCCGGGAGCAGCACGGTGTCCAGCACCCGGTGGTCGTTCAGCCAGGGGTGGACGCGCGGCGAGAGCCTCCCGGTCAGCAGATGCGTACCGTCCTCGGCGCGTTCCACCGCGGCGCCGAGCAGCGGATGCCCCGCGGCCACCAGACCGAGGTCACCGGGGTCACCGCCCCGGCCGCCCCGGTCGTCCAGCCAGTACCGTTCGCGCTGGAAGGCGTAGGTCGGCAGGTCCACCACGCGTGGGGCCGGGCCGGTGCGGAACCACCGTGCCCAGTCCACCTCGGCGCCCGCCGCGAACGCCTGCGCCACCGAACGCATCAGCTGGGCCCGGTCGCCGTGGTCACGGCGCAGGGTGGGCACCGCCACGGCCGGTACTCCGGCCTCCTCGAAGGTTTCCTGGAGTCCGACGGTGAGGACGGGGTGGGTGCTGGCCTCGATGAACATGCGGTGGCCGTCGTCGAGCAGGGCGCGCACGGTGTCCGCGAACCGGACGGGTTCCCGCAGGTTCGCCACCCAGTACGCGGTGTCCAGTCCACTGGTGTCCATCCGGCTCGCGGTCACGGTGGAGTAGAACGCCACTTCCGACTGTACGGGTTCGATCCCGGACAGGAGTTCCCGGAGCTCTTCGGCGATGTTGTCGACTTGGGTGCTGTGGGAGGCGTAGTCGACGTCGATGAGTCGGGCGCGGTGGCCTTCTTTTTCGGCGGTGGTGAGGATGTGGTGGATCTGGTCGGGGGGTCCTGAGATGACGGTGGAGTGGGGTCCGTTGGTGGCGGCGATGCCGACGTCGGGGGTGTGGTGGGTGTGGTGGTGCAGGAGTGTTTGGGTGTGGTGGTGGCTGAGGTTGAGGGAGGCCATGGCGCCGTGGCCGGTGAGGCGGCGTAGTGCGGTGCTGCGGAGGGCGACGATGCGGGCGCCTTCGTCGAGGGTGAGTGCTCCGGCGACGCAGGCGGCGGCGATTTCGCCTTGGCTGTGGCCGATGACGGCGGTGGGGGTGACGCCGTGGTGGTCCCATACGGCGGCGAGGGAGGTCATGACGGCCCAGAGGACGGGTTGGACGACGTCGACGCGGCTGAGGTCGGCTGTGTCGACTCCGCCGCGCAGGACGTCGGTGAGGGACCAGTCGACGTAGGGTGTGAGGGCTTGTTCGCATTCGGTGATCCGGGCGGCGAAGACGGGTGAGGTCTCCAGCAGTCCGGCCCCCATACCGACCCACTGGGAGCCCTGGCCTGGGAACACCAGCACCGGACCGGCACCGTTGTCACCGCCACCTCCGCCGGAGCCCTCGGCGCCCTGGGCGGCCGCCGTACTGTGGGCGTCCACCACACCGGGGTGGGACGCCCCGGCTGCCAGGGCGTCGAGCCCGGCCATCAGCTCTTCGCGGTTCTCACCGATGACCACCGCGCGGTGGTCGAACGCCGACCGGGTGCTGATCAGCGACCAGCCCACCTCGTCGGCGGTCAACTCGGTGTCGTTGGCAACCCGTTCGGCAAGCGCTGCCGCCTGACCGCGCAACGCCACCCCGGTACGCCCCGACACCACCCACGGCACCGGACCGTCCGCGGCGCTCCTCGAGACGGGTGTCACCGATGCCATGGGCGGCGCCGGCGGTGCCTGCTCCAGGATGAGATGCGCGTTCGTCCCCGAGATACCGAATGCCGACACCCCGGCCCGCCGGGGCCGTTCGCCCTCCGGCCACGCACGGGCCTCCGTCAGCAGCCGCACCTCCCCAGCCCCCCAGTCCGCATGCGGGGTGGGCTCGTCGATGTGCAGCGAGGCGGGCAGCAGCCCGTGCCGCATCGCCATCACCATCTTGATCACACTCGCCGCACCGGCAGCGGCCTGGGTGTGACCGAGGTTGGACTTCACCGACCCCAGCCACAACGGCTGGTCCGCCGTCCGTCCCTGCCCGTAGGTGGCCAGGAGCGCCTGGGCCTCGATCGGGTCGCCCAGGGTGGTGCCGGTGCCATGCCCCTCCACCGCGTCCACCTCGGCGGCCGACAGCCGGGCGTTGGCGAGCGCCTGGCGGATCACCCGTTGCTGGGACGGGCCGTTGGGCGCGGTGAGCCCGTTGCTGGCGCCGTCCTGGTTGACGGCCGACCCGCGGATCAGGCCCAGCACACGATGGCCACGGCGCCGCGCGTCACGCAGCCGTTCCAGCACGACGAGCCCCGCGCCCTCACCCCAGCCCGTACCGTCGGCGGCGGCCGCGAAGGGCTTGCAGCGGCCGTCCGGTGCCATCCCCCGCTGCCGTGAGAACTCGATGAACGCGCCCGGGGTGGCCATCACGGCCACACCGCCGGCCAGCGCCAGATCGCATTCGCCATGACGCAGCGCCTGGGCGGCCAGATGGATGGCCACCAGCGACGACGAACACGCGGTGTCCACCGTCACCGCGGGCCCCTCCAGACCGAGCGAGTACGCCACCCGGCCCGACACCACACTGCCGAGATTGCCCGCCCCGACGTAGCCCTCCACCTCACTGGTGATGTCTCCGATGACCGACAGGTAGTCATGGGAGCCCACCCCGGCGAACACACCCGTGTTACTGCCGCTCAGGGCACGGCGATTGAGCCCGGCGCGCTCGAACGCCTCCCACGCGGTCTCCAGCAGCAGCCGCTGCTGGGGATCCATCGCCGCGGCCTCACGAGGGCTGATGTCGAAGAACGCCGCGTCGAACTCGGTCGCGTCATGGCAGAAGCCGCCCTGGTCCACATAGGACTTCCCGTACCGCTCGGGGTCGGGGTCGTACAGCTCCTCGGTGTTCCACCCCCGGTCGGTCGGGAACGGGGAGATCGCGTCACCGCCGTCCCGCACCAGCCGCCACAGCGCCTCGGGTGACCGCACTCCGCCCGGATAGCGGCAGGCCATCCCCACGATGGCGAGGGGCTCCGGCTCTGCGGACTCGACCACGCGCAGCCGCTCCCGGGTCTGGCGCAGCTCGGCGGTGACCCACTTGAGGTGGTCGAGTAGCTTCTCTTCATTCGACATCTAGCTGGGGCTCCTTGGCGCGGCGCGGAGGATGGAGGTCATCGGACTCACGACTTTCCGAACTCGTCGGAGATGAGCTCGAAGATGTCTTCTGCCGTCGCTGTCTCGAGTTCGCTGTGCGCCGTGGTCCGGTCGGACGCATGGTCCGTGTCGTCCCACTTGGCGAGCAGCAGGTGCAACCGTCCGGCGATCCTCCGGCGGGCCGACGCGTCCACCACCGACGGCTCCGACCCGGCGTCCCACCGGTCGAGCTCCGAGAGCAACCGCCCCTCGGACGTCACCTCCGTGTCCACGAGCCGCTCCCGCAGGAAGTCGGCCATCTCCTTGGGCGTGGGGTGGTCGAAGATGAGGGTGGGCGGCAGGTCGACACCGGCGGTGGCCGACAGCCGGGTGCCGAACTCGACCGCGGTCAGGGAGTCGAATCCGAGCTCCTGGAAGGGCTGGGAGGGCGGAACGGCGTCGATACCTGAGTGGCCGAGGATGGCCGCGGCATGGGTCTGGATGTGGCGCAGCAGAAGGTGGTGCTGTTGGGCGGGGGTGCTCTCGGCCAGTTGCTGCCGCAGGGCGCCGGACGCCGCGGACTCCGTGGCCCCGGCGTGCGGCGGAGCGCTGGGCGACAGCGGGGCGAGGAGCGGGCTGGGCCGCTGTGCGGTGAAACCGGCCGGGAAGGTCGTCCAGTCGATGTCCGCGATGGCGATGGCGGTGTCGCCCTGGTCCAGCGCGCACTGGAGGGACTTGATCGCCAGATCGGTGGCCAGCGGCCGCATCCCGCGCCGGTGGTAGTACTCGATCACCGCGTCGTCCGCCGCCATACCCGCCTCGCTCCACGGTGCCCACGCCAGACTGGTGGCCGGAAGGCCCTGGGCGCGGCGGTGTTCGGCGAGTGCGTCGAGATGCGCGTTGGCGGCCGCGTAGGACGCCTGGCGGCTGCTGCCCCAGGCGGCGGCCCCGGAGGAGAAGAGGACGAACGCGGAGAGGTCCAGTTCCGCGGTGAGCTCATGGAGATGGGTGGCCGCGAGCGCCTTGGGGCGTAGGACGTCGTCGACATGGGCCAGGTCGAGCTCGGTGAGCGGTGCGTTCTCCGGGATGCCGGAAGCGTGGATGACGGCGCTGAGAGGATGCTCGGCCGGGATGGCGCGCAGGAGTTCGCGCAGCGCCTCACGGTCGGATACGTCGCACGCGGTGACGGTGACCTCGGTGCCGAGCGCGGTGAGCTCCTCGGCGAGCTCGCCGGCTCCGGGTGCGTCGGGGCCGCTGCGGCTGACGAGGTGGAGTCGGGGCGCGCCGTGGTCGGCCAGCCAGCGGGCGACATGAGCACCGAGACCACCGGTGCCACCCGTGATGAGTGTCGTACCCGTCGGCCGCCAGCCGGCAGCCACGGGAACCGTGGCCGGAGCCCGCTCGAGGCGGCGCCCGAACGCACCGGAGCGGATGGCGATCTGGTCCTCCGACCGGCCCTCGACCAGACATCGCGCGATACGGACCGGAGTCTCGCCGTCGATCGCCGTCGGCAGATCGACGAGACCGCCCCACAGGCGGGGGTGCTCCAGGGCGGCGACCCGGCCGAAGCCCCAGATCTGTGCCTGGTGGGGGTGGGGGAGCGGCTCACCGGCGACGGTCGCCACGGCTCCCTGGGTGAGGCACCACAGCGGCCCGGTCTCCTCTGTCCCCGCCAGAGCCTGGACGAGGGTGGTGGTGGCGGCCAGCCCGACGGAGACGGACGGATGGTCGGGATGGGGCGAGTCGTCCAGTGCGAGCAGACTCAGTACGCCCGCCACCGTGAACCCCTGCGACACATCGCCGAGTTGGCGTGCGAGGTCGTCACGGTGTACGGCGCCGTCGACGGCCAGCGTCCGGTGCTCCGCACCGTGGACACGGAGCGCCTCGGCAGCGGTGTGAACGGCTGGGTGGTCCTCCATCCCCGACGCCACGACGACCAGCCAGGTACCGGTCAGGGCCGGAGCCGTCGTGGACTCGGACAGGCGCTCCCACGTGATCCGGTAGCGCCAGGCGTCGATGGCGCTCTGTTCCCGGTGCTGCCGCCGCCAGGTGGAGAGCACGGGGAGGGCGGGCAGCAGGGCGGTGATACCGGGGCTGTCCTTGTCGAGCTGGAGGGTGGTGGTGAGGGTGTCGACGTCCTCCTCCTCGATGGCCGTCCAGAGCCGCGCCTCGACCGGATCCTCGTGGTCCATGCCCTCCCCGTCGGCCGTGCGGGCGGGCGGCGCCAACCAGTAGTGCTGGTGTTGGAAGGCGTAGGTGGGGAGGTCGACGAGGTGGGGGGTGGGGTGGGCTGGGTACCAGCTGGTCCAGTCGATGGTGGTGCCGGTG
>NZ_JBWKKP010000048.1:0-29498 GCF_056431485.1 Streptomyces sp. NPDC045899 | reverse complement strand
GTCAGCCAGGGTTCGCCCGGCGGCGAGCGGGGCGAACCCTGGCTGACGCGGCACCGGGCCGTGTCGTTCGGATCTCCGCGGGCTCCGCCGTGCGATGTGCCCCAGCTACGCCCCCCGCACCCGACGCCGCGGCCTGATCCACGACGATCCGAACAAGACACCTAGACCGTGTCGTTCGGCACTCGCGGTCCGAACCGCTCGTCCAGGACCGACAGCCGCCGCCAGTACTCCTCCTCGTCGATCTCACCGGCCGCGAAGCGGCGGCCCAGCAGCGCGACCGGGGAGCGCTCGCCGTGGTCGGGGAGGCCGTGCGGCCACCGGGCGTGCCGCCGCCCGGCCGTACGCCGCAGCAGGGCGATCCCGCCGCCGATGACCAGCGCCCACATCAGGGGGACGAGCAGGATCCAGGGCCCGGGTCCCGCGCCGTCGGCGAAGCCGTGCGCCAGAGTGTTCATGCTGATCGCGCTCCTCGGAAGGGGTGGGGTACGCGGCCGTGGTCCGGCCGGCACCTTCCGAGCGTCGTCCACCGCGGCGTCCGCGTCGTCGTACGGCCGGTGACATCCGCCGTACCCCGGCGGGAGTAGCCGCGGCGGGGCTCAGGCGGTGATGCCCGCCGCGCGCAGCCGCCGCTCCACCTGCTCCCAGACCGGCTCCACCGGTTCGGCCGGATGCGTCCCGGTGTCGATGTCCTTGAAGCCGCTGGAGGTGGAGACACAGACCACGGGTCCGTCGAAATCGCCGCCGCGCCTGCGGTGACCGCGCAGCCCGGCGAGCCCGGCGGCGGCGGAGAGCTCCACCCACAGTCCCTGGCGGCCCAGTTCGGCCCGGGCGGTCGTCATGTCCTCGTCGGTGACCAGCAGGGCCTCGCCGCGGCTGCGGGTCACCGCGAGCACCCCGCGGTAGCCGCCCACGGTGCAGTCGATCCCGTACGCCTTGCTCCGGCCCACCGCGACGGTCGCGGCCGGGCGGCCCGCGCGCACGGCGGCGGCCAGCGGACCGCCCACCGAGGGCTCACAGCTGAAGATCCGGGGGATGTGCGGGGCCAGGCCGAGCCGGTGGAGTTCGGCGAACCCCTTCCAGACGCCGAACAGCAGCTCGCCGTAGCCGGTCGGGACGAACACCGCCGCCGGTACGCCGAGTTCGGTGAAGATCTCGTACGCCACGGTCTTGTAGCCCTCGGGGCCGAAGGCGTGGCTGGTGTGGGTGTCGGTGAGGTTGCTGACGGGGTGGAAGCCGCAGCGGTCCACGATCCGGCGCATCAACGGCCAGCGCGCGTCGGCCGGGACCGGCAGCACGACGGCGCCGTAGGCCCGCAGGAAGGAGATCACCGCCGGGGGCGCCCCGGCGGAGGCCAGGACCACACAGCGCAGCCCGGCGCGGGCGGCGTACGCGGCCGCCGAGGCACCGTGGTTGCCGGAGGAGGCGACCACCACGCCCTCCGCGCCCACGGCGACCGCGGCGCTCGCGGTGCAGCGGTTGAGCCGGTCCTTGTGGCTCCAGGTGGGGTTGCGCGACTCGTCCTTGATGAACACGCCGTCGCCCAGGGCGAGCAGCGGGGTGCCGCCCTCGCCGAGGCCGGGGGCGGCCAGCGGTGGCAGCAGGGGCGCCCACCGGTCCAGACCCCCGCCCGTCGGCCCGGTGCGCCCGAAGAGCCCGGCGGGCACGTCGTCGTAGGCGTAGTCGACCTCGACGGGGTACGTCATCTCCGGGGTGGCGGTCCGCGGACAGCCCCGGGTCAGCGGCGGCCACAGCGGATAGCGGACCGACGGGTCGCCGAGCGAGCGCTGACCGGTCGCCAGTGAGTCCTGTGCGGATGTCATCACCCGGAGTGTAGGCGCTGGAATTCTGTACCTACTAGTGTGTACAGTGGCGCCATGAGCACTCCGGAACGCCTGATCGAGAGCACCAGGGAGCTCCTCTGGGAGCGCGGTTACGTGGGCACCAGCCCCAAGGCCATCCAGCAGCGCGCCGGCGCGGGGCAGGGCAGTATGTACCACCACTTCAGCGGCAAGCCGGACCTGGCGCTCGCCGCCATCCGCCGCACCGCCGAGGAGCTGCGCGGCGTCGCCGCGGCCTGTCTGGACGGGCCGGGCGGCGCGTACGACCGCGTCGGCGCCTATCTGCGGCGGGAGCGCGACGTCCTGCGCGGCTGTCCGGTCGGCCGGCTGACGATGGACCCGGATGTGATGGCCGACCCGGAGCTGCGGCGGCCGGTGGACGAAACCCTCGACTGGCTGCGCGGACGGCTCGCGGAGGTGCTGGCCGAGGGCCGCGGGACCGGGGAGTTCACCGCCGGGCTGGACCCGGAGCCGGTCGCCGCGACGGTCGTGGCGACCGTCCAGGGCGGCTATGTCCTGGCTCGCGCGGCGGGGTCGCCCGCGCCCTTCGACAACGCGGTGGAGGGGCTGCTCACCCTGCTGGCCGCCTTCCGGGCGCCCGCGTAGCGATCCGGCGGGAGGCGCCCGGACCCCGGCGCCTCCCCGATCCCAGTCGATTCTCCTTCCCCTCAGAGGACTTGCTCACCGTGGAGATCACCCGAAACCCCCGCCGCAGCGAGCGCGGCCCCGCGGACCATTTCACCGGCTCCGTCTGGCTGGACGAGATAGCGGCCCCGGCCGAACCGTCACGTCTGCGGCTGTACAGCGTCCACTTCGCCCCCGGCTCCCGCACCGCCTGGCACCGCCATCCGCACGGCCAGGTCCTCCACGTCACCGAGGGGCGCGGGCTGGTGCAGTGCGAGGGCGGCCCGGTCGAGGAGATCCGCGCCGGGGACACGGTATGGATCGAGCCCGATGAGCGGCACTGGCACGGTGGCGGACCGCACACCTTCATGACCCATCTCGCCCTGGTGGAGACCGCGGCGGACGGCACGGCGGCCGTATGGGACGAGCTGGTCGACGACGCCACGTATCCGGCCGCCTGAGCGGACCACCCGCCGCTCCCGCCCCTCCCACCGCTCCCCCAGGAGTTCACCCATGGATGCGATGCAGTACCGGATCACCCTGCCCGCCGACTACGACATGGAGGTCATCCGCCGCCGGGTGCGGACCAAGGGCCCCCTGCTGGACGACTTCCCCGGGCTGGGCCTGAAGGCGTACGCCATCAGCGAGCGCGGGGTGGACGGCGCCGCGGTGAACGCGTACGCGCCGTTCTACCTGTGGACCGCGTCCGACGCCCCGCACCGCTTCCTGTGGGGGCCCGGATTCCAGGGCCTGGTCCAGGACTTCGGACGGCCGGTGGTCGAGCACTGGCCGGGCCTCGGTTTCGCCCGCGGCCCGTCCGCGACCGCCGTACCGCGGGCGGCCACCCGGCGCACCGGGACCGTGCCGGCCGCGGCCGATCCCGCCGAGGCGGTCGAGGACGCGCTGGCGGAGCTGACCCGGCGGGCGGGGGCGGACGGTGTGCACTCGACGGCCGTCGCCATCGATCCGCGCCGCTGGGAACTGGTCCAGTTCACCCTGTGGGAGGACACGGCCCCGCCATCGGAACCCGGTGACCGCTACCAGGTGCTCCATCTGTCGGCGCCCGGGCTGGACGCGCTCCCCGAGGGACGGCAGTGGTGACGGGCCGGAGCCCGGCCGTCCGTACCGTCCTCGGCGATGTCCCCGGCGGCGAGCGACGCCCATGACCACCTCTTCCTCCGCAGCGTGCGGCTGCCCGGCCAGGAGCTGGCCGACGCGGAGGCGGCCGAGGCCGAACTGCGCGCCTTCCGTGCCCTGGGCGGCGGCACGATGGTGCAGTGGACGCCGTACGGCATGGGGCGGGCGGCCGGCCGACTGCCCGCGCTCTCCCGGGCCACCGGAGTGCAGCTGGTGGCCGCCACCGGGATGCACCAGGCCATCCACTACCCGCCGGGCGCGGTCGAGGAGGTACGGGACCGGCTCGCCGAGCTGTTCACCGACGAGTTGACACGGGGCATCGGCGACGGCGGCCCCCGAGCCGGACTGATCAAGGTCGCCGGGGGCTTTCACGGGCTCGACGCACACGCCCGCCACACGATGACCGCCGCCGCCCACGCCCACCACCGCACGGACGCGCCGATCGCCGTCCATCTGGAGCTGGGCACGGCCGCGCCGGACGTACTGGACCTGCTGTGCGGGGAGTTGGGCGTACCGCCGCACCGGGTGCTGATCGGCCATCTCAACCGCTCGCCCGATCCGGTGGTCCACCGTCAGGTGGCGGCCATGGGCGCCTTCCTCGTGTACGACGGGCCCTCGCGCGCCCACCACACCACCGACTGGCGCCTCCCCGAGGTGCTCACCGCCCTCGTGGAAGCGGGCCATGCCGGGCAGCTGCTCCTGGGCGGCGACACCACGACGGCCGGGGCGCGCTCGGTGAACGGCGGCCCCGGTCTCCCGCATCTGCTGCACCGGCTGCGGCCCCGGCTCGAACAGGCCGTCGGTGCCGCGGTGATGGACCGGATCCTCATCGAGAACCCGGCCCGCGCGCTGGCGGTGAACTGGCCGGACTGATCCGCTGCCGGGCGTCCGGGCACGGCGGCGACGCGCCGCGCCCGGAACGTCATACGACGCCGAGCGCCGCCAGGGGGTCGTCGAGCACCCGCTGCCAGGCCAGTTCCGCCGCGCCCACCAGGCTGTTGTGGTCCAGCGTGCACGGCAGGATCGGAACGCCGCCGCTGCGCCCCCACAGACTGCGCTCGGCCACCACCGACCGCAGCCGCTCCGGATCGGCCTCCAGGAGCTCGCGGTGCAGTCCGCCGAGGATGATGCGGTCCGGGTTGAGGATGTTGACGAGTCCGGCGAGGCCCAGGCCGAGGCGGTCGATGAGCAGGTCGGACGCGGCGCGGACGGACGGGTCGGCGTACTCGTCCCGGAGCAGTTCACGGGCCTGCTGGAGCAGCGAGACCTCGGGGCCGGGGTCGCGTCCGGCGGCGGTGAGGAAGGCCAGCGGATCGGCCTCGATGTCCAGACACCCGCGGCTGCCGCAATGGCACGGCCGCCCCTCGGGATTGACGGTCAGATGGCCGACCTCGAGCGCCAGTCCGGCGCTGCCGGTGTGCAGCCGCCCGTCGAGGACCAGCGCCCCGCCGACGCCCCGGTGCCCGGTGGCCACGCACAGCAGATGCGCGGATCCGCGGCCCGCGCCATGGCGGTGTTCGGCGAGGGCGGCGATGTTGACGTCATTGCCCGCCAGCCCCTCGACCGGCTCCCCCGCGGGGTTGGTGACGCCCGCGGCGGCCAGCCCGCGGGTGAACAGCTCGCGCACCGGCGCGCCCGCCGGCCAGGCGACGTGCAGGGGGTTGAGCGCGGTGCCCTCCGGTTCGGCGACGGCGGACGGGACCGCCAGCCCCGCGCCTACGCAGCGGCGGCCGGATTCCCGCAGCAGTTCGGCTCCGGCCTCGACCACCGCGTCGATGACGTGCGCCGGATCGGCGGGGACCGTCATACAGCCGGGGGCGGTGGCCACGAGCGTGCCGCCGAGTCCGACGAGCGCGGCGCGGAAGCCGTCGGCGTGCACCTGGGCGGCGAGCGCGACGGGACCGCGCGGGGCGATGCCGAGGCGGTGCGAGGGCCGCCCCTGCGCACCGGCGGATCCGAGCGGGCGGGAGTCGACCTGGATCAGCCCGAGCGCCTCCAGTTCGGCCGCGACGGCGCCCGCCGTGGCGCGCGTCACCCCGAGCTCGGCCGTGAGCACCGCGCGGGTGGGCGCGCGCCCGGTGTGGACGAGCTCCAGCGCAGGTCCAAGAGCGCTTCGGCCGCGCTCAAGCCTTGTCCGTGTCTGGGTCACGGTCCTATTCTCACTTTGTGCCGACAGTAAACAAAACATGGACGGCCGCTTCGGGGACCCCGCCTTCCGTCTCCCCGGACCGCGGTCTCACCCGACTCCGTGCCGCCATCACCGTGTTCTTCGCCCTCGACGGCTTCGTGTTCGCCGGATGGGTGGCCCGTATCCCCGCCATCAAGGAGCAGACCGGCGCGTCGGAAGGGGCGCTCGGGCTGGCCCTGCTGTGCGTGTCGGCGGGCGCCGCGGCCACCATGATGGCCACCGGACGGCTCTGCCGCCGCTTCGGCAGCCATGCCACCACGGTCGCCGCGGCGGCCCTGTTCTCGCTGAGCGTCGCCCTGCCGCCGCTGACGCACTCCGTCCTCGCACTGGGGCTGGTGCTGCTCGTCTTCGGCACCGGGTTCGGCGGGCTCAACGTCGCCATGAACAGCGCGGCGGTCGATCTCATCGCCGCGCTGCGCCGCCCGGTCATGCCCAGCTTCCACGCCGCCTTCAGCCTGGGCGGTGTGATCGGGGCCGGGCTGGGCGGACTGATCGCCGACCAGCTCTCCCCCGTCCGCCACCTGGCGCTGCTGGCCGCCGTCGGCCTGGTGCTCACCGCGGTCGCCGGACGGACCCTGATCTCCCTCCCGGCGCCCGTGTCCGAGACGGCGGAGACGGTGTCGTCCGCGCCCGCGCGGCCGAGGGCGGCGCGCCGCCTGGTCGCCGTCTTCGGTCTGATCGCCCTGTGCACGGCCTACGGCGAGGGCGCGATGGCGGACTGGGCGGCGCTCCATCTGCACCAGGACCTCGACGCCTCCGCCGGACTCGCCGCGGCGGGCTACTCCGTCTTCGCGCTGACGATGACGGTGGGCCGGCTGTCCGGCACGGCGCTGGTCGAACGGCTCGGTCAGACCCGGACGCTGGTCGTGGGCGGGGGCATGGCGGCGGCCGGAATGCTGCTGGGCTCCCTCGCCCCGTCGGTCTGGGCCGCGCTGGCCGGATTCGCGGTCACCGGGCTGGGACTGGCCAACATCTTCCCGGTCGCCATCGCGAGGGCGGGTGCGCTGACCGGACCGGGCGGGGTCGCCGCGGCCTCCACGCTCGGCTACGTCGGCATGCTCCTCGGCCCGCCGACGATCGGTTTCCTCGCGGACTGGCTCTCGCTGTCCGCGGCTCTCACCACGGTCGCGGCGCTGGCGGCGGTGTCGGCCGCCATCGCCGCCCTGACACGCAACACGGCCCGCACGACGGAGAACTGATCATCCGTCATGCACACCATGACCCCGGCGGGCGACCCGGTTGTCGGTGCCGGCTGGCAGAATCCCGACATGGACATCAGTGAGCTGATCGACTGTGTGGACCGCGAGGGACGACTGCTGGCCGACGCCGCGGCCCGGGCCGGGGTGGACGCCGCGGTCCCCACGTGCCCCAAGTGGCAGGTCCACGACCTGTTGAGCCACACCGGGCGGGTGCACCGCTGGGCGACCCGGGTGATCGCCGAGGCTCTTGCCGAGCCGGCGCCGTTCACCCCCGATCCACAGCTCAGCGGCGAGGCGCTGCTGGAGTGGTTCCGGGACGGCCACCGCGCCCTGGTCGAGGCGCTGCGCACCGCCGATCCGGAGCTGGCCTGCATGACCTTCCTGCCCGCGCCCTCGCCGCTGGCGTTCTGGGCCCGGCGGCAGGCCCATGAGACCGCCATCCACCGGGCCGACGCCGAGTCGGCGCTGGGCGGAGAACTCTCGCCCGTCACCCCGGAGTTCGCAGCCGACGGACTCGATGAGCTGCTGGCGGGATTCCACGCCATGGAGCGCAGCAAGGTACGGACGGAGACCCCGCGCACCCTCCGGCTGCGGGCCACCGACGGGGACGCGGTGTGGACGGTGCGGCTGTCCGACGGGGTGCCGCGCACCGAGCGCATTGCCGACGGGGTGGCGGACTGCGAGCTCTCCGGGCCGGTCACGACCCTCTATTTCGCGCTGTGGAACCGGCTTCCGCTCAGCACGCTCGGCACCACCGGCGATCCGGAGCTCGCCCGGCTGTGGCGGGAACGCGGAGGAATCTGAGGTGAGCGAGTGCACCGGAAGTGGAGTTACCAGTGAGTAACAAATCATGTTAGCTTCCAGCCATGTCTCGTCGATCGCTGTCCGCACGGACCCTGCGCCACGGAATGAACGTGTGGCCGCCCTACCTCTTCGCCGGTGTGCGGGTGCTCCACCTCGCCGACGACTGGAGCAACGCACGGGTC
Organism: Streptomyces sp. NPDC045899; assembly: GCF_056431485.1. Lineage (NCBI taxonomy): Bacteria > Bacillati > Actinomycetota > Actinomycetes > Kitasatosporales > Streptomycetaceae > Streptomyces > Streptomyces sp. NPDC045899. The sequence goes on along the minus strand of NZ_JBWKKP010000048.1, from coordinate 21,526 downwards.
CGGCTGCGGCTGCACCGCCACAACCGCAACTATGTGGGCACCCACTTCGGCGGCTCGCTGTTCGCGATGGGCGACCCGTTCTGGATGCTGCTGACGATGAACAGCCTCGGCCGGGACTACATCGTCTGGGACAAGGCCGGGGAGATCGAGTTCGTCTCACCCGGCCGCGGGGACGTCTTCGCCGACTTCAAGCTCACCGAGGACCGGCTGGAGGAGATCCGCGAGGCCACGGCGGACGGCGACAAGGCGCTGCCCTGGTTCGAGAACGATGTGGTGGCGGACGACGGTACGGTCGTGGCCCGCGTGCGGAAGCAGCTCTATGTGCGCCGCAAGCACCGTGAGGACCACCGGGCCGACACCGGCTGACCACGGACGACCGCGGGGGACCGCGGCGAGGAGCGAGGACTGGGACGTATGAGCGGACCCCGTGACGAGAACGACCGCGACGCCGTGACGGTGGAGATCGTCTTCGCCGTCGTCACCGGCGCTCTGCTGGCCGCCGTCCTCTTCCTCGCCCTCGCGGGCCCCGTCCTCTTCGGCGGGCTGGGCGAGGACCACGAGGCGGTCTGGGTGCGGAGCGCCGGAGCGGTGGCCACCGCCGGATTCCTGCTGCGCGTCCTCCAGGTCCTGTGGTGGCAGCCCCGCAAGAGGCGTGGATGACCGAGGGGGACCCGCACCACTGGGTGTGCGCCGGACCGCGCTGGAGCCGCTCCGGGCCCGCGCTGGTGTGGCGCCATCCGGTCCGTGGTGAGCGGGTCTCCCCGCTGGACGGGGACCGTCCGCTCGCCTTCACCACCGGATCGCGGCGCGGCTGTGTCGGGGTGCGCCGGGGGGCCCGGCACACCCCGTGCCCGACCGGGGCCGAGGTGGGGGACTCGGCCGTCTCGGCGCAGTGCCCGGAGTGCGCCCGGCTGGACCGCTCGTACTCGGTGGCCGCCGACACCCGCACCGACGACCCCCGGCCGTACGACGTCTACCTGGCCTGGTTCGGCCCGGAGCTGATCAAGGTCGGGATCACCGCGGCCGAGCGCGAGGGCGTACGGCTGCTGGAGCAGGCGGCGCTCTCCTACGCTCTGCTGGGCCGCGGCCCGCTGATGGCCGCGCGGCGCGCCGAAGCCGTCCTGGGCACCGCGCTCGGGGTTCCGGACCGCTTCCCGTACGCCGCCAAGCGGGCCGCGCGCGAGACACCGCCGCCCCCGGAGGAACGGGCCGCCCAGCTCGCCGCCCTCCACGGCAGGGCCCGGGCCCTGCCCGGGCTGCCGGAGTCGCTCACCGTCGCGGAGTTCGCCCCCGTCCACCACGACTCCGCGTTCCGGCTGGACCGGGTGCGGCCGCTGGACGGGGTGCTGCGGCTCACCGCCGACCGCGCGGTGGCGGGCCGTATCGACGCCGTCGCGGGCCCCGACGTCCATCTGACCGCGACGGACGGCCGCGCGCTGCTGCTGGACGCCCGCCACCTGGCGGGCCGCCGGCTCGCCGCCGCCCCGCCCGGCACCGTGACCACGGTGCCGGTGACCGCGCCGGAGCGGGAGCCCGAGGGCCCCGACGCCCTGTTCTGACGGGTTCGCTCCAGGGCGGCCCCTGGGCCCTGTCCTGCCGGTGTTCGTGGATCAGGCCGCGGCGTCCGGTGCAGGGGGCACGTCCCAGCTTCGGCCGGGGCGGCTCGCGCGGCGGAGGGTCGTTCTTGTACCGGGCGTACCCGAACGATCCCGACAACGCGGCGAGCGGCGATGCCAGGCGTCGCGGGCCCACGAAGACGGGCAGGACAGGGCCTAAGGCACCCGGCCCGGCCCCTCAGCCCAGCCAGCCCGGCCGGACCAGCCCGGACTCATAGGCCAGGACGACCAGTTGGGCACGGTCGCGGGCACCCAGCTTCACCATCGTCCGGCTCACATGGGTCTTGGCGGTGAGCGGACTGACGACCAGCCGGCGGGCGATCTCCTCGTTGGACAGCCCGATGCCCACCAGGGCCATCACCTCGCGCTCCCGCTCGGTCAGCTCGGTGAGCGCCGACGCGGGCGCGGGCGCCTTGGAACGGGCCGCGAACTCGGCGATCAGACGGCGGGTGACCCCGGGCGAGAGCAGGGCGTCGCCCTCGACCACGGCGCGTACGGCGCGCAGCAGTTCATCGGGTTCGGTGTCCTTGACGAGGAAGCCGGAGGCGCCCGCGCGGATCGCCTCGAAGACGTATTCATCGAGTTCGAAGGTGGTCAGCATGACCACCTTCACCCCGGCCAGCGCGGGGTCCTCGGTGATCCGGCGGGTCGCGGCCAGCCCGTCGAGCAGCGGCATCCGGATGTCCATCAGGACGACGTCGGGGTGTCCCTCGCGCACCTGGGCCAGTGCCTCCTCGCCGTCGGCGGCCTCGCCGACCACCTCGATATCCGGCTGGGCGGCCAGCAGGGCGCGGAACCCCGCGCGGACCAACACCTGGTCATCGGCCAGGGCCACCCGGATCACACGGTCCACCCCGCTCACGGCGCCTCCTCCTCCGGCCCGGCCGCCACCGTACCGGCCGGACGGCCCAGCGGGATGCGGGCGCGGACGCGGAAGCCGCCGTCCGGGCGCGGGCCCGCCTCGACCGTACCGCCGAGCGCAGCGGCGCGTTCGCCCATGCCGACCAGGCCGTTGCCACCGCCGGACGTCCGGTCCGCGGGCCCCGTCCCAGCAGTCTCCGCGGAGGTCGCCGGGCCGTCGTCGTCCACCCGCAACTCCAGTGCGTCCGGGGCCCAGCGGAGCCGGACCCGGGCGGTCCGGGAGCCGGAGTGGCGGACGGTGTTGGTCAGCGCCTCCTGGACGATCCGGAACGCGGCGAGGTCGGTGCCCGGCGGCAGCGGGACACGCCGGCCCTCCTCCGTCACCTCCACCGTCAGTCCAGCGCTGGCCGCCTGCTCGGTCAGTTCGCCGAGCCGGGCCAGCCCGGGGGCGGGTGAACGCGGCGCGGCGCCCGGGGCGCGCAGGGTGTCCAGCACCTGCCGGACCTCACCCAGCGCCTCCTTGCTGGCGGCCTTGATGGTGGTCAGCGCGGTCCGGGCCTGTTCGGGGTCCTGGTCCAGGAGGGCGAGCCCCACCCCCGCCTGGACGTTGATGACCGAGATGCTGTGGGCGAGCACGTCATGCAGTTCGCGGGCGATCCGCAGCCGCTCCTCATCGGCCCGGCGGCGCGCCTCCGCCGCCCGCTCGGCCCGCTCCCGGGCCCACTGCTCACGCCGGACGCGGACGAGTTCGGACGCGGCGACGACGGCCGTCACCCACGCCGCGACGGCCAGCTCCTGTCCCCAGGAGGCCGGGCCGTCCCCGCCCGGCGGCAGCCGGCGGTACAGCCAGTGCCCGATCACCACACGGCCCGCCCACAGCAGTCCCAGGGCGCTCCAGGCCGCGATCCGCCGCCCCGCGGCGACCGCGGCCACGGAGGCCACCACCACGCTGACGAAGACCGGGCCGTTGGGATAGCCGGCGCCGAGGTAGACCACGGTCACCGCGGCCGTGCCGAACACCGCGAGGCGTGGGTGCCGATGGCGTACGAGCAGCAGCGCGGGCCCGGCGAGCAGCAGGGCGTAGCCGAGCGGACCGAGGTCGGGCCGGTCGGGCTGGTCGTGTGCGGCGAACCGGGTCCCGACGAGCTGGATGACCGCGACGGCGGCCGAGGAGCGCCACGGCACCCGTCCCGCGCCCCGCGGCTCCTCCCCCGCAGCCTCCTCACCGGCCCACCAGGGGCCCCGGCCGCGGCGCCAAGGCGGCCCGAAGGGGCGGTGACCGGACGGCGGCCACCAGCGGCCCCGTACGGCCCGGCCGCCGTGCGGACCTCCTGCCCGTCCTCGGCGCGGGTCGCGTTCCCCCGGTGCATCGTGCATACCCGCCACGCTAGACGGCTCCGACCTGCCGCGTCGTCCATCCGACGCGGTGCTCCGGCGTACTCCCCGGGGAGTAGCCCGCTGCCGGCCCGGGGGGGGGGGGGGGGGGGGGGGGGGGGGGGGGGGGGGGGGGGGGGGGGGGGGGAGGGAGAATGAGCGGCGGGGGGGGGGGGGGGGGGGGGGCGGTGTGTGATGTCTTGCTGCGTAACGCCCCCCCCCCCCCCCCCCCCCCCTTCCCCCCCCCCCCCCCCCCCCCCCCCCCCCCCCCCCCCCCCCCCCCCCCCCCCCCGGCACTTCCCGCGGAGCGTTCAGCCGCGGTCCATCGCCATCAGGGCGCGGCGGGCGGCGGGGTGGCTGCGGACGAGTTCGGCGAGGGTGGTGGTGCCCCGCGTGATCTTGGTGAACGCCCGCCACGCCGGGCGGAATCCGGTGATCGCCGCGTGGAAGACCCCGGGCCGGCGGGCGAAGGCCGCGTACATCCGGCGGCCCACGCCCATCTCCACGCCCAGCCCCGCCTTGATGGCGAACGCGTAGTTCAGGGCCTGGCGACGGGCGTCGACCGCGTCATGGGCCTCGGCGATACGGACCGCCCACTCCCCCGCCAGCCGCCCCGAGCGCAGCGCGAAGGAGATGCCCTCGCGGGTCCACGGCTCCAGCAGACCGGCCGCGTCCCCGCACACCAGCACCCGGCCCCGGGAGAGCGGGGAGTCGTCCGAGCGGCAGCGGGTGAGGTGGCCGGAGGAGATGCTGGGTTCGAAACCGGCGAGGCCGAGCCGGGCGATGAAGTCCTCGAGGTAGCGCTTGGTCCCGGCGCCTTCGCCACGGGCTGAGATGACGCCGACGGTCAGGGTGTCGCCCTTGGGGAAGACCCACCCGTAACTCCCGGGCATGGGGCCCCAGTCGATGAGCACCCGGCCCGCCCAGTCCTCCGCGACGGGCGGCGGCACCGGGATCTCGGCTTCGAGGCCGAGGTCCACCTGGTCCAGCTTCACCCCGACATGGGCTCCTATGCGGCTGGCGCTGCCGTCCGCGCCGACCACCGCGTGGGCGAGCAGCGTCTCGCCGTCGGCGAGCACCACGGCGACGGTACGGCGGTCCGGCACCGAGGGGCCGTGCTGTTCGACGCGGGTGACCGCGACACCGGTGCGCAGATGGGCGCCCGCGTCCTTGGCCGCCTCGACCAGACCGGCGTCGAACTCCGGCCGGTTGATGAGGCCGAAGAGCGCCTGCTTGGAACGGCGGGTGCGGGAGAGCTTGCCGTTCATCGAGAAGGTCACCGCGTGCACCCGCTCGCGCAGGGGCAGTTCGAAGCCGGGCGGCAGGGCCTCCCGGGACGGGCCGATGATGCCACCGCCACAGGTCTTGTAACGGGGCAGTTCGGCCTTCTCCAGCAGCAGCACCCGGCGGCCCGCGCAGGCGGCGGCGTAGGCGGCGGAGGCACCCGCGGGGCCCGCCCCGACCACCACCACGTCCCACACCGACTCGTCGCCTGGCGCTGCCGAAGGCTCTGCCGGGGACTCCCCGTTCCGGTCCGTGTTGTCGCTGCTCACGTGTGCTTCCGCTCCCAGTCGGCCGACCTGATCAACGTGCGTCCCCCCACCGTCCGCATCCTACGGCGCGGCGGTGCGTGACCCCGCTGTGGGATGATCGCGGCACCGGATCAAGCCGTACACACGTGCCCATCACAGCACAGGAGTGTCCCCCATGGAGCAGGCACCACACGTCCCGGCCGCGGACCACGCGCACCACACGGCGCTGGCCGCCACCGTCGCCGCCCTGCAGCCGCGCGCCAAACGGGAACTGGCCGAATTGGTGGCCTTCAGGTCGGTCGCGGACCCGGCGCAGTTCCCGCGCGCCGAATGCGAGGCGGCGGCCCGATGGGTGGTGGAAGCCCTGGAATCGGAGGGTTTCCGGGATGTCGCGCTGCTGGACACCCCGGACGGCACACAGTCCGTCTACGGGCTGCTCCCCGGCCCGGCGGACGCCCCGACCGTGCTGCTCTACGCGCATTACGACGTGCAGCCGCCGCTGGACGAGGACGCCTGGCTCAGCCCGCCGTTCGAGCTGACCGACCGTGACGGCCGCTGGTTCGGACGCGGCACGGCGGACTGCAAAGGTGGCTTGATCATGCACCTCACCGCGCTGCGCGCGCTCAAGGAACACGGTGGTGTCCCGGTCAACGTCAAGGTGATCGTGGAGGGTTCCGAGGAGCAGGGCACCGGCGGTCTGGAGCGCTATGCGGAGGCGCATCCGGACCTGCTCACGGCCGACGCCATCGTGATCGGTGACGCGGGCAACTTCCGGGTCGGGCTGCCGACGGTGACGGCCACGCTGCGCGGGATGACGCTGCTGCGGGTGTCGGTGGACACGCTCGAGGGCAATCTGCACTCCGGCCAGTTCGGCGGTGCGGCACCGGACGCGCTCGCCGCGCTGATCCGGATGCTGGACTCGCTGCGCGCCGAGGACGGTTCGACCACGATCGAGGGTCTGGCGTCGGACGCGGTGTGGGAAGGGCTCACCTATGAGGAGGAGGACTTCCGCAAGGACGCCAAGGTGCTGGACGGGGTCGAGCTGATCGGCGCGGGCACGGTCGCGGACCGCATCTGGGTGCGCCCGGCCGTCACGGTGCTCGGCATCGACTGCCCGCCGGTGGTCGGCGCGACCCCCTCGGTGCAGGCGAGCGCGCGGGCGCTGGTGAGCCTGCGGGTGCCGCCGGGTGTGACGGCGGAGGAGGCGAACCGGCTGCTGACCGAGCATCTGCGGGCCGCGGCCCCGTGGGGCGCCCGGGTCGGGGTGGAACAGATCGGCTCGGGCCAGCCGTTCCGCGCGGACACCGGCAGCCCGGCGTACGAGGCGATGCGGTCGGCGATGCGGGTGGCCTACGACGGCCAGGACATGGCGACCGCGGGCCAGGGCGGCTCGATCCCGCTGTGCAACACCCTCGCCTCGCTGTACCCGGAGGCGGAGATCCTGCTGATCGGGCTGAGCGAACCGGAGGCACAGATCCACGCGGTCAACGAGAGCGTCTCACCGGAGGAGTTGGAGAAGCTGTCGCTGACCGAGGCGCTGTTCCTGACGTCGTACGCCTCCGGCAAGCACTGACGCCCACCCGCACCGGCCGGGGCGACGCCGACGCCGGTCACCGGGGAGGTCCTGGGCGCGCTCCGGCCTCGGGCCCGGGAAGGCCGTTCAGCTCCCCGGGGCCCCATCGGCCCACTCCCGCGGCACGGGCAGCCGGGCCCAGGTCACCGGTCCGCGCTGACGCCTCCGAGCGGTTGCGGTCGGGCCCCCGGCAGGAGCCACTGGGCGCCGGGCGCCCGGCGCCCGAGCGCTCCAGCGCGACGCCGGTCGCCGGAGCGCTCCTGCCCCGGCCGGAGGGAGGCCGCTCAGCTCCCCGGGGCCGGGCCCCGTCAGCCCGCCGTGCCGGGGAGCGCGGCCGGGTCGGGTGGGGGGTCGGCCAGGGTGGCGTCCAGGGTGGACGCGTCCAAGGGGCCCGCGGGGACGCCCGCCTCGAGGTAGAGGGGACGGCCCTGCTCCCGGGCGCGCAGCGCCCACCGCAGCCGGTGCAGCCGGACCGGCGGCAGCATCCCGGCGGCCTCGGTCTCGGTGGCGAAACGCCACCCCCGCAGTTCGGAGCCGGGGAGCAGCAGATCATGGGCGGCCTCCGTGGTGAGGCGGCCGCCGTCGAACAGCAGGCGCAGACCGCCGAAGCCGGGCGGCTGGGGCCGTTCCCAGTCGGCGACCAGCAGCCGCAGCGGGGCGTCCAGCCGGATCCCGAGTTCCTCGGTGACCTCACGCACCCCGGCGTACATCGGAGCCTCGCCCGGTTCGACCACCCCGCCCGGGAACTCCCAGCCGGGTTTGTAGGTGGGATCCACGAGCAGCACCCGGTCCTTCTCGTCGAACAGCAGCACCCCGGCGGCGAGCGTCGCGGCCGTCGGCTCGGGGGTCTGCACGATGTCGCAGTTCCCGGCGCCGTCGCGGACGGCGTCCGCGATATGCGCGGCGGTCTGGCGCGGGGTGAGCCCGGTGGTGTCCACGACATGGGCATCGGTGGTCAGCCAGCCCAGGGCCGCGCGGTAGGGCGCGAGGTGGTCCAGAGCGCGGCGGCGGACGGACTCACTGGCGTCCGGATCGCCGGGAACCGCCTCGCGCTCGGCTATTCGCTCGCGAAGGATCGTTTCATCGGAGTGCAGCAGAACATGCCGGACCGGTATCCGGCGAGCGGCGAAGGCGCCGAAGATCTCATCCCGGTACTCCTGTCTGAGGACCGTCATCGGGATCACCAGCGGACCCCCGACCTCCGCGATCAGGGCCGCCCCGGTGTCCACGACCAGCCGCCGCCACGAGGGCAGCTCCTGGTGGTCGGACACCTCCTCCAGGCGCTTGCGCGGCAGCAGCTTGCGCAGGCCGTCGCCGACCACCTCCGGGTCGTAGAACGTGCTGCCGGGCATGAGGTCCACCAACTCGCGGGCCACGGCGGTCTTGCCCGCACCGAACGCACCGTTCAGCCAGACGATCACATTTCCCCCTATTCATCGCCTCCTGACAGTTGCCCGCATCACCCTGTCACGGAAACGCCGGATCGCCTCGGAGTACGGGATCCGGCGGGATCCCGCCGGATCCCGCCCTCCCGCGCCGGATCCGGCCGCACCACAACACCCGTCGCGGGGGGGGGGGGGGCGAGGGGGGGGGGGGGGGGGGGGGGGGGGGGGGGGGGGGGGGGGGGGGGGGGGGTGCGGTGCTTTTCCCCCCCCCCCCCCCCCCCCCCCCCCCCCTCCTCCCCCCCCCCCCCCCTCCCCCCCCCCCCCCCCCCCCCCCCCGCCCCCCCCGCCCCCCCGATACGGACGCGCCAGGGGGTGGTGCCCGCTCAGCCCTTGCTGGCGCCGAGGGTCAGTCCGGCGATGAAGTGCCGCTGGAGCAGCAGGAAGACCAGCACCGTGGGCAGCGCCACGATCACCGAACCCGCCGCCAGCAGGTTGTAGTCGGTGAAGAACTGCCCGCGGAGGTTGTTCAGGGCGGAGGTGACCGGGAGTTTGTCCCCGTTGGAGAGGAAGACCAGCGCCCACAGGAAGTCGTTGTACATCCAGGTGAACTGGAGGGTCCCCAGGGCCGCGAGCGCCGGCCGGCACAGCGGGAGGGTGATCCGCCAGTACTGCGTCCACACCCCGGCGCCGTCCACCCGCGCCGCCTCGACGATCTCCATCGGCAGCGTGCGCATGAAGTTGGCGAGGACGAAGACGCAGAAGCCGACCTGGAACGCCACCTGGACGGCGAGCACCGCCCAGTAGGAGTCGTACATCGTCATCGAGTCCGACATCCAGTACGGCAGGTCGATCTTGTTGAAGAACACATAGAGCGGGGTGACGATCACCTGCTGCGGCAGCAGATTGCCCGCCGTGAACACCATCAGCAGGACCAGTCCGCCGCGCATCTGGAGCCGGGTGACGGCGAACGCCACGAACGAGGCCAGGAACAGCGTCAGCAGCACCCCGGGCACCGCGATGATGAGCGAGTTGACGAAGTACTTGCCCATACCGGAGTCGCTGAACGCCTGCCGGTAGTAGTCGAACGACAGATGGCGCGGCAGCGAGAAGTAGCCGTGCTCGGCGGTCTCCTCGTACGGACGCAGCGAGGCGTAGACGGCGAGCAGCAGCGGGGCGAGGAAGGCCAGCGAGACGGTCATCAGGAAGGCGTGCACGCCGAGCCTGCCGGGACGCACCCGGGGCCGCCCGCGCTTGGCCGGTTCCACGGTGGCGGCGGGCCGCGCCGGGGCCGACGATGTGGTGACGGTCATCCCTTCTTCTCCCCTCGCAGCTCCTGGACCAGGTAGGTCACGATGAATCCCAGGGACACGGTGAGCAGGACGACGGCGATGGCGGAGCCGAATCCGATTCTGCTGGCCTCACCGATGATGTTGTCGGTGACCAGGACGGAGAGGAGTTCGAGTCCGTTGCGGCCGTGATTGATGGCGTAGACGATGTCGAAGGCGCGCAACGCCTCGATGACGGTGATGACCAGGACGATCACATTGACCGGCCGCAGCGTGGGCAGCACGATCCGGAAGAAGGTCTGCGCCTCGCCCGCCCCGTCGATGGCGGCGGCCTCCTTGAGCGAGGCGTCCACGGATTTCAGCCCGGCCAGGTAGAGGATCATCACGTATCCGGTGTGCCGCCAGGCCGCGGCGATGAGCACCATCCAGATGTTGAGGTCGGGGTCCCCGAGCCAGTCCACCGGGTTGTTCTCGTTGCCGAGCACGGCGTTGAGCGCGCCCTGGTCCCGGGAGAAGACCAGTTGGGCCATGAAGCCCACGATGGCGAGCGAGAGCACCACCGGCATGTAGATGGTGGACTGGTAGAACCGGCTGAAGCGGACACCCCGGTCGATGAGCACCGCGAGCAGCAGTCCGAAGGGCGTGGCGACGAGTCCGAGGAAGGCCAGCCAGAGCAGGTTGTTGCGGACGGCGGGCCAGAACGGCGGGTAATCGCTGAAGAGGGCCCGGTAGTTGTCCCCGCCCACCCAGGTGATGTCGCCTATGCCGTCCCAGCTGGTGAAGGACAGGCCGATGGAGGCCAGGGTGGGGCCCCAGATGAGGGCCAGGTCGATCAGGACGGGTATGCCCAGCAGCACACCGATGACGGCGAGGTCGCGGCCTGTGAACTTCCGCGGCCCCGTCCGTCCGGCACGCCGCGCGGTCTTGAGCGGCACTGCGCGATTCTCCTAGCTGGCGGCGAAGATGGTCTTCTTCTGGGACTCGATGTCCTTCGTCAGACCGTCGATGTCATCGGGGTCGTTGATGAACTGCTGGATGGCCCGGATCATGACCTGCGAGGCGAAGTCGGGGCGGGTGTCGCGGTCCATGAACTGGGATATCTGCTTGGCGCCGGAGACCAGTTCGGCGGCCTTCTTCTGGAGCGCGTTGTAGGAGTCGGTGGACGCGTCCTTGTGGACCGCGACGTTGTTGGGGTCCCGGATCAGGTACTTCTCCTCGGCGGCCGGAGTCGCCAGGTACTTCAGCAGCTCCTTGGCCTCCTTCTGCTTCTTGGACTTCTTCGACAGCAGGAAGCCGTCGATCGGGGCCTCGACCGCGTCCTGGCCGTAGGCGGAGTCGATCTCCGGGAAGGGGAAGAAGTCGAGGTCGCCGCGGTCGGCGTCGGAGAACTGCTGACCCGGGTGGGGCAGTCCGAAGACCGCCATCCCGGACTTCTTCTGGGCCAGGCTCTGCGCGGCCTCCTGCCAGGTCCGTCCGTTGGCGCCCTTCTGGTGGTAGGGCATCAGACCGCGCCACAGGTCGAAGACGTGCTTGACCTTGCGGTCGGTCCAGGACTCCTTGCCCGCCATCAGCGAGATGTGGAAGTCATAGCCGTTGGCGCGCATGTTGAGGTAGTCGAACGTGCCCATGGCGGGCCAGCCGTCCTTGTCGCCGAAGGCGAAGGCGTCGAGGCCGTCCTTGTCCATGCGCTTGGCCAGGGCCCGGTACTCGTCGAAGGTCTTGGGTATCTCGTAGCCGCGCTGTTCGAAGACGCTCTTCCGGTAGAAGACCGCCCAGGGGTAGTAGTAGTACGGCACGAAGTACTGCTTGCCGTCCTTGCCCGTGGACTGCGCCTTGAGCGCCCCGGAGAACCCGTCGAAGCCATCCCAGAGGTCGCTGATATCGGCGAGCAGCCCCTGCTGGGCGAAGAACTGCATCCGGTATCCGGCGAACCACATGAACACGTCGTCCGGCGTGCCCTTGAGATAGCGGTTGATGTTCTCCTGGAACGACTCGTGGTCAACGGTGTTGACCTTGACCTTCTTGTCGGACTTCTTCTCGTAGGCCTTGAACACCTCGGCGAACGCCTTGCGCGGTACGGCGTCCGATGCGTTGGAGCCGATCTTGACTTCCTTGCTCGGGCCACCACAGGCGGTGAGCAGCGTCGGGAGGGCGACCGCCCCGGCTCCGACCGCGGTGCCCCGAAGCAGCGCACGGCGGGAGATCCGATGTTCTGACGATGACTGTGCCATGTCCCCCTCCACGGAGGTTAAATCCAACACAAACGAACGTGAGTGAAGGGATCACACCCCCCGCGCGCCCCCTCGTCAAGGGTTTTGGCGAGCTATCGGCCAACTGTTATCAGTTCGCTTCCAACAGACTTCAACATGCTCTACCGTAAACGCTCGTAGCTGTTGCGGCCATGACAGGTCGCGACAGGCGCCGAGACCAGAGGAGCCGCACGGTGCGCCATTCGTCTCTTCGTACGACCCGGTCAAGATTCATAGGATGTCTGGGGGCAGTCGTTCTCACCGCGGTGGGTCTGTCCGTCCCCGCCGCCGCCCAGCCGTCGCCTGCCACCAAGGCCACGGCATCATCGTCCGCATCGGATGCCTCATCCCCCTCAGCCGACGGAGACGGGCTCGCCCTCACCCCTCCGATGGGTTTCAACAACTGGAACTCCACCCACTGCCGGAAGGAGTTCAACGAGGACATGATCAAGGGCATGGCCGATCTCTTCGTGTCCAAGGGACTGAAGAAGGCCGGCTATGAGTACATCAACCTCGACGACTGCTGGGCACAGCCCGGACGCGACGCGGACGGCAAACTGGTCCCGCACAAGGAGCGCTTCCCGAACGGCATCAAGGCCGTCGCCGACTACGTCCACGCCAAGGGCCTGAAGCTCGGCATCTACACCAGCGCCGGTACCCACACCTGTGACGTCCTCGGCTTCCCCGGAGCGCTGGGCCATGAGGAGTCCGACGCCCGGCAGTTCGCCGACTGGGGCGTCGACTACCTCAAGTACGACAACTGCCATAACCAGGGCGTCGACGCCAAGCAGCGCTACCGCGCCATGCGTGACGCGCTGAAGAAGGCGTCCGAGGCGACCGGCCGCGAGATCGTCTACAGCATCTGCGAGTGGGGCGAGAACGAGCCCTGGGAGTGGGCCGAGGACGTCGGCCAACTCTGGCGCACCACCGGCGACATCAGCGACAACTGGGGCAGCATGCTGAGCATCGCCAAGAAGAACCTGCCCCTGGCGGAGTACGCGGGCCCCGGCCACTGGAACGACCCCGACATGCTCGAGGTCGGCAACGGCGGGATGACGGACACCGAGTACCGCAGCCACTTCTCCCTGTGGTCGATCATGGCCGCACCGCTGCTGATCGGCACCGATCTGCGCAAGGCCACCCCTGAGACCTTTGAGATCCTGGAGAACTCCGAGGTCATCGCGGTCGACCAGGATCCGCTGGGCCGACAGGGGAAGGTGGTCTCCTCCCGGGACGGGCGCTGGGTCATCGCCAAGGAGATGAAGGACGGCAGCCGCGCCGTCGCCCTGTTCAACGAGACCGACCGGCCGCAGCGCATCTCCACCACCGCCGCCGAGGCCGGGCTGCCCGGCGCCCGGGGGTACCAGCTGCGCGATCTGTGGCAGCACCGCAGCTACCAGACCGCCGGTACCGTCTCGGCCACCGTTCCCGCCCACGGCACCGTGCTCTACCGCGTCTCCGCCGACCGGAAGTGGGCCTCCTACCCGCCCGCCGCCGACCTCGGCCTGACGGGCACCGCGATGGCGGAGGCGAAGACCCCGGCCGCGCTGGACACCACCGTCACCAACCTCGGCCGCGGCACGGCCCGTTCGGTCGCGGTCAGGCTGACCGGCCCCGAGGGCTGGACCGTCCGGGCCACCTCCCCGTCGCGCACCGCCTCCCTCGGCTCCGGCCGCACCCTGACCACCCACTGGCGGATCACCCCGCCCGCCGGCGCGAGGCCCGGCCCGTACGACCTGAAGGTGCGCGCCGACTACCGCTCCCCGCGCGGCGCCGAGGCCCGTACGGAGCTGCCCTCGACGGTGCACGTGGTGGTGGCGCCGCCCTCCGGCGTGTCCTCCGCGGGCGATCTGCCGTGGGTGAGCGCGGGCAACGGCTGGGGCCCGGTGGAGCGGAACACCAGCGTCGGTGAACAGGCCGCGGGCGACGGTCACCCGCTCACCATCGGCGGGAAGACCTACGCCAAGGGCCTGGGCGCCCATGCGCCGAGTGAGATCACGTACTACACCGGCGGCCGGTGCTCGGCGTTCACCGCGCAGGTGGGCGTGGACGACGAGAAATGGGAGGCGGGCACCGTCACCTTCGAGGTGTGGGCCGACGGCCGGAAGGCGGCCTCGACCGGCACCCTGACCACCGCCGACTCCGCCCGCGCGCTCTCCGCCGCGATCGACGGCGCCACGACCGTACGGCTGGTCGTGACCGACGCCGGTGACGGTGACAACAGCGATCACGCCGACTGGGCCGACGCGGCGTTCACCTGCTGACGTCACCCCCGACACCCCCACCGGAAGGGCCCCTCCCCCATCCCTGCCCCGCCTCGCGCGGCAGCCCGGGGAGGGGCCCGACCGCCCCGGACGCACTCGGGCGCGAGAGGCCGGGGCGGTGGCTGACCGCCCGGCTCAACCGCCGTCCGGGGACGGGCTTGTGGGGGCCGGGGCGCGGAAACGCTCCAGCCGCTGTTCCTGGGCCGCCGCCGCGGCGGCGCCGACCAGTCCCGCGTCATTGCCCATCTGCGCCGGGACCACCTCCAGCCCCTGGACGTAGGACAGTGTCGCGTAGGAGCGCAGGGCGCGCCGCAGGGGCGCGAACAGCACCTCGCCCGCGCCCGCCACCCCGCCGCCGACCACCGCGACCTCGATCTCGACCAGGGCGGCGGTCGCGGCGATCCCCGCGGCGAGGGCCTGCGCCGCCCGCGCGAACGAGCCCAGGGCGACCGGGTCCCCGGCCCGCGCGGCGACGGCGACGGCCTCGGCGGTGGTGTCCCCGTCCGGACCAGGGCGCCAGCCGCCGTCCAGGGCCCGGCGGGCGATGTTGGGTCCGCTGGCGATGCGCTCGACACAGCCGCGCGCCCCGCACGGGCACGGGTCCCCGTCGAGGTCGACGCTGATGTGGCCGATGTGCCCGGCGTTGCCCGTGGGGCCGGGGTGCAGCCGTCCGCCCAGCACCAGCCCGCCCCCGACACCGGTGGACACCACCATGCACAGGGCCGCGCTCCGGCCGCGGGCCGCGCCCTGCCAGTGCTCGGCCGCGGTCATCGCCACCCCGTCCCCCACCAGCGTGACCGGGAGTTCGCCGGTGGTCTCCCGGACCCCGGCGACCAGCGGGAAGTCACGCCAACCGGGGATGTTGACCGGGCTGACAGTGCCCACGGAGGCGTCCACGGGGCCCGCGCTGCCGATCCCGACGGCGGCCACCCGCGCCCAGTGCTCGGTGGCCGCGAGCTCCCGCAGCACCGCGGTGACCTCCCGCAATACCGTGGCACCGGCCTCCCGCGCCGGGGTGGCGCGGCGGACCCGCACGACCGGGGTGCCGCCACCGTCCACCAGAGCGCCCGCGATCTTGGTGCCACCGATGTCCAGTGCGGCGATGAGGTCACGTGGCATGGATGTCGACTCTCCTGGTGGGCCCGGCGCCATGGGTGTGCGGGACCAGTCTTCCCTGCCGCTGACAACGTTGTCCAGAGGCTATGCTCGTCACCCCTCCGCCACCACGACCAGCGACGGGACGAGCGCACCGTGACCGACACCGCCCCGGGCCCCGCCGACCGCACCACCGCGCGCCGCTACGGCACCCGGCCCACGATGAAGGACGTCGCCGCCCGTGCCGGGGTCGGGCTGAAGACCGTCTCACGCGTGGTCAACGGCGAGCCGGGCGTCACCCCGGACACCGAGCGGCGCGTCCAGGAGGCGATCACCTCGCTCGGCTTCCGCCGCAACGACAGCGCCCGCATCCTGCGCAAGGGCCGTACCGCCAGTATCGGTCTGGTCCTGGAGGACCTGGCCGACCCGTTCTACGGACCGCTGAGCCGGGCCGTGGAGGAGGTCGCCCGCGCCCACGGGGCCCTGCTGATCAACGGCTCCAGCGCCGAGGACCCCGACCGCGAACAGGAGTTGGTGCTCGCGCTGTGCGCCCGGCGGGTCGACGGACTGGTGGTCATCCCGGCCGGACAGGACCACCGCTATCTGGCCCCGGAGATAGCGGCGGGGGTGGCCACGGTCTTCGTCGACCGCCCGGCGGGCCGGATCGACGCCGACGCCGTGGTCTCCGACAGCTTCGGCGGCGCGCGGGACGCCGTGGCCCATCTGATCGCCCACGGCCACCGCAGGATCGGTTTCCTCGGCGACCAGCCGGGCATCCACACCGCCGCCGAACGGCTGCGCGGCTATCGCGCCGCGATGGCCGGGGCCGGACTGCCGGTCGATGACGCCTGGGTCTCGCTCGGACCGACCGATCCGGCCCGGGTGCGGGCGGCGGCCACCGCGGCGCTGGAGGCCGCGGAGCCGGTCACCGCGCTCTTCGCGGGCAACAACCGGGTGACCGTCACCGTGGTCCGGGTGCTGGCCGAACGGCCCGCGCCCGCGCCCCCGGTGGCCCTCGTCGGCTTCGACGACTTCGAGCTGGCCGATCTGCTCTCCCCGGCCGTCACCGTCGTGGCCCAGGACGCGGCCCAGCTCGGCCGTACCGCCGCCGATCTGCTCTTCCGGCGGCTGGACGGCGCGGGCGGCGAGCCCCACCGGGTCGTCCTGCCGACCCGGCTGATCCCCCGCGGCTCCGGCGAGCTGCCCCCGTCCGCGCCCTGAACGGGCTGGTCCGCGGCCTGAACGGGCCCGTCCGCGGCCGGTACGCCGGGGCGTCCTGAACGGACCCGCCCCGGTTGCCCCGCCCTCCGGCCGCCCGCAGGGTGGGTGCGGAGGACCGGGACCCCGGCCGCCGGGACGAGGGAGACGTGATGAGCGGGCGCCTGATGCGGACGATCTGCGCGGTGAGCCTCATGGCCGTGCTGGCGCCCGCCGCCGGCTGCTCCGACGAGGGCGGCACCCCGTCGGCCGCGGTGTCCCGGGCCTCCGCCGCCGTGGCGTCGGCGACCGCGTCGGCCAAGGCCCAGCTGGACAAGATCGAGGGCGGCACCAAGGCCACCCGGGACGTGACGGCGGGCCCGGTGTCGCTCGACGGCCAGGGGCGCGCCACCACCCGGCTGACCGTGACCAACTCGGCGCAGCAGACCGCCTCGTACACGATCCTGGTCAACTTCCGTAACGCGGACAAGCACCTGGTTGACGCCGTGGTGGTCACCATCCGCTCGGTCCGGCCGGACACCCCCGTAAAGGCCACCGCACGCAGCCACCGCACGCTCTCCGGCAAGGTCAGCGCACAGATCGGCACCGCGGTGCGCTACTGAGCGGCACCGCGGTGCCGATGGCGGTGTGCCGGGCGGGCTCTTCCTCGGTCCGCCCCGCGCGGACGGACTCACGTCCGTCCGCGGCTCTCAGGCGGCGAGCACCTTGGCCTTGGCCCGCTCGTACTCCTCGGTCGTGATGTCACCGTGGTCCTTGAGCTCCACCAGCCGTGACAACTCCTCCGCGCGGCCGGTTCCGGCGGTCGTGCGCACGAACTCCCGGAAGTCCTCCTCGGCCTTCTCCGCACGTGCCATCTGGCGCCGGCCCATGCCCTTGCCGCGTGCCATCAGGTACACGAAGACACCGAGGAAGGGCAGGACGACCACGAAGACGGACCAGCCCGCCTTGGCCCAGCCGCTCAGCGAGTCATCGCGGAAGATATCGCCGAAGACGTGGAACAGCAGCATCAGCCACAGGACCCAGAGAAAGATCCACATCGTGGTCCAGAACACATTCAGCAGTGGGTAGTCCATCGTCTGCCTCCCGTCGGACACGCCCGGCGGGGACCACGAGGGCCCCACCCGGGCCCACACCACCAGCCTACGTCCGCGGACCGGACCGCCCCGGTCGGCGCAAGCCCGGATGCCGGACGGTCCCGGGTGCGGGGGAATGGAGGGAGGACGGACGGGGCGAAGGGCGGCCGATGGAGCTCCAGATTCTCCCGCTCGCCGTCACCATGATGGCGGGTCCGCAGATCGTGGCCGATGTGATCCTGGTGACCACGCGGCGACCGGTCCGCGTCTCACTCGCGTTCCTGCTGGGCGTGGCGATCGCGGCGACGGCCGGAGTCGCCCTCACCCGGGGGATCTTCACACTGCTGGGCCAGGTGGTCTCCCCGGGCAGCCCGGACCAGCGCGGCTCGGCCGGGACCGTGCTCCAAGTGGTGCTGATCGGGCTGCTGGTGGCGGTCGCGGTGAAGAACTATGTGAAGCGCGAGACGGTGGAACCGCCGAAGTGGCTGGGCACGCTGATGGAGGCGGGACCCGGCAGGGCGTTCGTCACCGGGATCCTGATCATCCTGCTGATGCCATCCGACATCATGGTCATGCTGACCGTGGGGGCCTCGCTGGCGCAGCATGACGCGGGGCTGGTGGCGGCATTGCCGTTCATCGGGCTCACCGTGCTGATCGCGGCGCTGCCGCTGCTGGTCTACCTCCTCTTCGGCAGCCGGGCGCGGCGGGCCATGCCCCGGCTGCGGGAGTGGCTGAACAGCCACAGCTGGGTGGTCAATATCGCGGCCTGCCTGATCTTCATCGTGCTCCTCCTCACCTGAGACAGGGCGGGGTGTGACGCCCGGTGGGCGTTCAGCCCCCGGTCCGGCCGCGGTCGGCGCCGCCGGTCCGGCCCGTCGCGGCCAGCAGGGCGATCACCGCGAGCGCGGCCAGCAGGATCAGCGCCAGGAACAGCACCGTGAGCGCGGTGGGATGGTTCCCCAGGGCGAACACGCCGGCCGGCACCAGCAGGGCCACGACGGTCAGCCCCCGCCGGTGGTCGGCCGTCCAGGTCCCGGCCCTGCCGGTGCGCACCCCGTGGTCCGCGCCCCAGCGGGCCGCCGTGTCGGCGGCCCGCTCCGCGCTGTCGCGCACCGCGCGCGGCAGCCGTCCGGGTCCGGCGAGATACGCCCCGAGGGCGATCACGACGGACAGCACCAGCACGGTGGCCACGGTGACGCGCAGAAAGCGGACCACGGTGTCGAAGATGACCGAGGCGGCGGCCCGGGAGAGCACGCTCGGCGGTACGTGCTCCAGGTAGTAGCGGCGGCCGACGACCAGGGCCAGCGCGAGCAGGACCGAGGCGGCCGCGGCGCCCAGGGCGGCGCGGGCCAGGGCCCGGCGGCGCCGGTGGGCGAGCAGCACGCCGGTGCCGCCGAGGACGAGGGTCAGCAGCGGGAGCCGGTTCCCGGCCAGGTCGAGCAGGCGGGCCGAACGCCGGATGGTGTCCAGCCGGTCGGAGTGGAAGAGGATCAGCTGCTGGTTGACGTCGGGGATGCCGTGGGCGGACGGGAACCCGGCGGCGACCAGCTGATGTCTGACCCGTTCCACGGCGGGTCCGACATTGAGCACGACGGTGTCGCCCTCGACGCCGACCGGACCGTGCCGCTTACCGGTCAGGGCGTCCACGACGGCGGTGTGGGCGGCCCGGTTGGCGCCGGTCCACACCGCGGCGAACTGCTCGCTGTGCACGATGTGCGCGGCGACCCTCCGTACCGCCTGGTCGAGGGCGGAGTCCCATTGCGGGGCCAGTCCCTCCACGGTGTCGGCGGCCTTCGGCGGAAGGCCCTGGTCGCGCATCCAGTCGGCGATGCCGGCGGTGAACTCCCGGCTGTCGCGACGCAGGTCGACGACCTCGCCGACCCGTTGCACGGCGGTGTCCTGGATGGCCGGGTCGGTGGCCAGCGGGGCCACCGTCGCCACGAAGCGGTCGGTGTTCAGGACGTTGTCGTGGACCCATACGGTCAGCACGGACGCCGGGACGAGCAGACACGCCAGCAGGATCAGCAAGGCCGACAGAACGCTCCTGACGAGTCGGCCGGGCGCGCGCGGCCACCGCCCGGCGCCGTCCCGCCCGGCCGGGGCGGACGGCACCGGCGGGGGCGGACCCGGCGGGTCGTCAGGGGCGCTCGCCATGCCACCATCTCCCGCCCGGCCCGGCCGCGCCGCATCCTGGGTGACACGTCCGGGTGAGCGGATGTGGCCGGGCGGGTCAGGCGTCCGGGCGACGGGTGAACGGGGCGGGAGCGCGGCGGTCCGGCGGCCGCCGCGGCACCGGCCGGGTGGCGCGACGCCGTGACGGGAGCGCCCGGTCGGGCACCGGCGCGGAGCACCGGCAGCTCGGATGCCGATCCGCCGGGGGCCGGCCCGGCGGCCGGTACGCGGGCGTCGCCCTCGCAGCGCTCGGGCGCGCGGCGGTGGTGCGGAGGTGGTGCGGCGGTCTCCCCCGGTTCAGCGCCCGTGGGTCAACGCATCCGGTTCAGCGCGGCGGGCCCTGCGGGGCGCGCCCGGCGAGCGCGTCGAGCTCGGCGCGGGCCAGTCCGGTCAGCCGTTCGACCTCGGCGGCGTCCAGCGCCCCGCAGTCCAGACCGCGCAGCAGATGGCCGCTGAGCGCCCGCGCGGTGGCGGGCTCGTCCATCACCGCGCCGCCCGCGCGCCGCACATAGGCGGACAGCCGTTCGGCGGCGGCCTCCAGTCCCTCGCGGTAGAAGCCGTAGACGGCGGCGTAGCGGGTGGGGAGATGGCCGGGGTGCATATCCCAGCCCTGGTAGTACGCACGGGCCAACGCGCGCCGGACGAGGCGGTGGTGGAGCCGCCAGGCGTCGTGGACGCGCTCGGCCGGGCCGACCGGCAGGACATTGGTGGACCCGTCGGAGAGCCGGACCCCGGTGCCCGCGGCGGCCACCTGCATCACCGCCTTGGCGTGGTCGGCCACGGGGTGGTCCGGGGACTGGTGGGCGGGGCTGACCCCGCAGGCCGCGCTGTAGTCGAAGGTGCCGTAGTGCAGTCCGGTGGCGCGGCCCCCGGCGGCGTCGATCATCCGGGCGACGGTGGCCCGGCCGTCGGCGCCGAGGACGGCCTGGGTGGTCTCGATCTGGATCTCGAACCCGATGCGGCCCGCCGCCAGTCCGCGGGCCCGTTCGAACTCCTCGCACAGCCGCACCATGGCGGTGACCTGCTCGGGATAGGTGACCTTGGGCAGGGTGAGCACCAGACCGCCGGGAAGTCCGCCGGCGTTCATCAGCCCGGTGAGGAAGATGTCCAGGGTGCGGATGCCGCGGTCGCGGACGGCGGCCTCCATGCACTTCATCCGGATGCCGGCGTACGGGGGCGCGGTGCCCTCGGCGTGGGCGGCGGCGAGGAGGGCGGCGGCGCGGGCGGCCGCGGCGTCCTCCTCACTGTCGGGGCGCGGACCGTAGCCGTCCTCGAAGTCGATGCGCAGGTCCTCGACCGGTTCGCGCTCCAGCTTGGCGCGCACCCGGCGGTGGACCGGCTCGGCGAGCGCGTCGGGCAGACCGAGGACCGCGGCGAAGGAGGCGGCGTCGGGGGCGTGCTCGTCGAGGGCGGCCAGCGCCCGGTCGCCCCAGGAGCGGACGGTGTCGGCGGTGAAGGCGTCGGCGGGGACGTAGACGGTGTGCACGGGCTGGCGGGTGCCGGGGTCGCCGGGGTAGCGCCGGGCGAGTTCGGCGTCGACGGCGGCGAGGGAGGCGGCGACTCCGTCGCGTACGGCTCCCGGAAGGCTGGTCTCCACCGTTTCGCGCCGGACCATTCCCGCACCTCCACGCCTCGACCACAGCGGAACAGCTCTTTCAACAATTCGTTGAAAGAACGTATCCGGGCGGCGGAAGCGGGTCAACACCCGCGCCCGGTGGGCGGGAACGCGTCCGGGACGGCCGTGGGGCCCCGTACGCGGTGTGCGTTCGGGGCCCCACGGGTCTGTTCGGTGGGGGTCAGCCCTTGCGGGTCTTGACCTCTTCGGTGA
>NZ_JBWKKP010000047.1:27345-29818 GCF_056431485.1 Streptomyces sp. NPDC045899 | reverse complement strand
TCGACAGTCAGGTCCTCGGCGAAATGCCGATCACCGGTGGCGTCGGGCACGTACTTCACACAGACAACGATCCTCAAGCTCACGCCGGCTCTCCTACTGCATCGTCTCTTCCGAGCTGCCTTGTGCTGGCAGCATAGGCGCCTTCGGGGACGGCACCCGTGCGGTTCCCGGTCGGGGCGGCCCCTGCACCGAACGGAATATTACTCGTCAGTACACCCACCGGGTTCCCCGTACGCAACCCGCATGAACTGTGACGTTGCCAACGGAGGATCAGCGGGACGACTCAGTCCCGCAAAGCGTTGAAGCGACCCTGGTGGTACAGCAGCGGACTGCCCGCCCCGGCCGGGTCCCCGGCGGTCACCTCTCCGATGACCACGTGGTGGTCCCCCGCGGGTATCCGGGCCACCACCCGGCACACCAGCCACGCCAGCACCCCGTCCAGCAGCGGCACCCCCTCCGGGCCCGGGCGCCAGCCGGTGCCGGGGCCGAAGCGGTCCGCACCGCTGCGGGCGAAGGTCTCGGCCAGCTCCCGCTGGTGCTCACCCAGGACGTGTACACCGACATGAGCCGCCTCGGCGATCACCGGCCAGCTCGACGAGGCGGTGCCCACGCCGAACGAGAGCAGCGGGGGCTCGGCGGCGACGGAGGTGAGCGAGGTGGCGGTGAACCCCACGGGGCGCTCACCGTGGGCGGTGATCACGGCCACCCCGGCCGCATGCCGCCGGAAGGCCGAGCGGAGCAGGGCGGAGGGATCGATGGCGCCGGAGGAACGGGAGAGACCGGAGGAGGCAGCGGAATCGGCGGAAGAGTAGGACGCGGCGAACCGGGGTGTGCCCAGGTCGTGCGTGGCCGTCATGGAGGTGCCCTTCTGCGGGAGAGTACGAGCGGGGGGAGCCGTGGGTTCGTCGTCGCTCACC
The DNA here is from genome assembly GCF_056431485.1 of Streptomyces sp. NPDC045899. Lineage (NCBI taxonomy): Bacteria > Bacillati > Actinomycetota > Actinomycetes > Kitasatosporales > Streptomycetaceae > Streptomyces > Streptomyces sp. NPDC045899. The sequence goes on along the minus strand of NZ_JBWKKP010000047.1, from coordinate 28,901 downwards.
CGCCCGGGCAGCGTGCGCTCGCGGTCCGCAGCGGATCCACGTGCACGCGTCCACAGAGAAGGAGTCCAGGCCGCATGGGGTTCACCCTGACGACGCCCGGAGCACACCGTCAAGTGCGGTCCGGGATGGGGGTCGTCACACCGCATCACCCAGAGCGGCGATGACATCGGCCCGGCGGGGCTGCCCGGAGGCGCGGCGGACGATCCGGCCGGAGGCGTCCAGCACCAGCACGGTGGGGGTCCGGTCGATCCCCAGCGCCCGCACCAGCTCCAGCCGCGCTTCAGCGTCCACCTCCAGATGGGTGACCCCGTCCACCATCGCGGCGACCTCGGCCAGCGTCCGCCGGGTGGCCCGGCAGGGCTGGCAGAAGGCGCTGGAGAACTGGACGAGCGTGGCCCGCCGCCCCAGCTCCCCGCCCAGCTCGGCGGCGCTCAGCCGCCCGCTCCGGTCCGTCTCGCGCACCCCTGCGCACTTCCTTCCACCGATCTTCAGCCGTCCTTGGTGCAGCGTTTCCGGGGCCGTGGGGATTCCCGACGTGATGAGGATCTCCCGGGTGGGGGGTGTCCGGCGGTAGCACCATCACCCGACTTCGGGCAGCATCTGGCAGAAGCCGCATACCTACGGCGGCGTAACTTCCGCCGGGAGAGCCCTCCCCGGGAAATTCGACGAAGGGTCCTTCTATGGCAGAGCTCGTCTACCCGCCGGTCATCGGCGTCGCCCACACCATGTTCAAGGCGCAGGGTCTGCGCTTCGACATGAAGGGCACCGAGAATGTCCCGCAGCGGGGCGGCGCGGTTCTGGTCAGCAACCACATCGGCTATCTCGACTTCGTCTTCTGCGGGCTGACCGCCCGTCCGGCGAAGCGGCTGGTGCGGTTCATGGCGAAGGAGTCCGTCTTCCGGCACAAGGTGTCGGGACCGCTGATGCGCGCGATGAAGCACATCCCGGTGGACCGGGCGGCCGGTATGGACGCCTACAAGCACGCGCTGAAGGCGCTGCGCTCCGGAGAGATCATCGGAGTCTTCCCCGAGGCCACCATCTCGCGCTCGTTCACCCTGAAGAACTTCAAGTCGGGCGCGGCGCGACTGGCCCAGGAGGCGGGCGTCCCGCTGCTGCCGATGGCGCTGTGGGGCACCCAGCGGCTGTGGACCAAGGGCCACAAGCGGGCGCTGGGCCGCAACCACTTCCCGATCACCATGCGGGTGGGCGAGCCGATGGAGGCCGACCCCGCCGAGCCGTCGGACTCCCTGACCGACCGGCTGCGGGGCCGGGTCCAGGAGCTGCTGGAGGCGGCGCAGCGGTCGTATCCGGTGCGTCCGAAGGGTCCGGAAGACACCTGGTGGGTCCCGGCCCACCTCGGCGGTACGGCGCCCACCCCGGCGGAGGCGCTGGCCCTGGACCGGGGCCGCTGAGCGCTCCGCGGCGAATGACATGAAGGGGCGGGGCCGCCGTGCGGGGCCGCCCCCCCCCCCCCCCCGCCCCTCCTCACCCCCCCCTTCCCAACCCCCCCCTCCCCCCCCCCAAGAAACCACCCCCCCCCCCCCCCCCTTTTTTCT
>NZ_JBWKKP010000047.1:0-27335 GCF_056431485.1 Streptomyces sp. NPDC045899 | reverse complement strand
TTCTCTGGTACTGTGAAGAGGCACTACCACCCCCCCCCCCCCACCCACCCCCACCCCCCCCCCCCCCCCCCCCCCCCCCCCCCTTCAATGCGTCGTCCGTTCGGCGCTACGCCTTGCCGAGCTCTTCCTTCAGCGCCGCGAGGAAGCCGTCGACGTCCTCCTCGGTGGTGTCGTAGGAGCACATCCAGCGCACGTCCCCGGCCGCCTCGTCCCAGAAGTAGAAGCGGTAGCGCTTCTGGAGGCGTTCGCTGACGTCGTGCGGGAGCCGGGCGAAGACCGCGTTGGCCTGCACCGGGTAGAGGATCTCCACTCCGTCCACCCCGCGGACGCCATCGGCCAGCCGCCGGGCCATGGCGTTGGCCTGGCGGGCGTTGCGCAGCCACAGGTCGCGGGCGAGCAGCGCCTCGAGCTGGACGGAGACGAACCGCATCTTGGAGGCGAGCTGCATGGACAGCTTGCGCAGATGCTTCATGGCCCGCCCGACGTCCGGGTTGAGCACCACGACGGCCTCGCCGAACAGCATGCCGTTCTTGGTGCCGCCGAACGACACGATGTCCACGCCCGCCACATTGGTGAACGAGCGCATCGGCACGTCCAGCGACGCGGCCGCGTTGGATATCCGCGCCCCGTCCAGGTGGACCTTCATCCCCCGCTCATGGGCGTGGTCGCAGATGGCCCGGATCTCGTCCACCGTGTAGACGGTGCCCAGCTCGGTGTTCTGGGCGATCGAGACGACCTGCGGCATCGCCCGGTGCTCATCGTCCCAGCCCCACGCCTGGCGGTCGATGAGGTCGGGGGTGAGCTTGCCGTCCTCGGTGGGCACGGTGAGCAGCTTCAGCCCGCCGACGCGCTCGGGGGCACCGCACTCGTCCACGTTGATATGCGCGGACTCGGCGCAGATGACGGCGCCCCAGCGGTCGGTGAGGGCCTGCAGGGCGACGACATTGGAGCCGGTGCCGTTGAAGACCGGGAACGCCTGGGCGTCGGGACCGAAGTGGCTGCGCATGATGAACTGCAGATGCGCGGTGTAGTCGTCCTCGCCGTAGGCCACCTGGTGGCCCTCGTTGGCGAGGGCCAGGGCGGCGAGGATCTCCGGATGTGCGCCCGCGTAGTTGTCGCTGGCGAATCCGCGTATCTCGGGGTCGTGATGGCGACGGGCGTCGGTCCTCACGGCTTGGGAGTCAGCCACAGACGGGTTCCGTTCACTTCCTGCGCGGGCCGGTCCCAGACTCCGGTGATGGCCTCGGCCAGCTCCTTGACGTCCGTGAAGCCCGCGAACTTCGCGTTGGGGCGTTCCGCGCGCATGGCGTCGTGCACCAGCGCCTTGATCACCAGGATGACAGCGGCGGCGGACGGTCCGCCCTCGCCCCCCAGTTTGCGGAAGGAGTCGCCGAGCGCGAGCGTCCATGCCTCGGCGGCCGCCTTGGCGGCGGCGTACGCGGCGTTCCCGGCGGTGGGCTGGGACGCGCCCGCCGCGCTGATCAGGACATAGCGGCCGTTGCCACTGCGCTGGAGGGCGTCGTGGAAGGCGAGCGAGGTGTGCTGGGCGGTGCGGATCAGCAGGTTGTGCAGGGTGTCCCAGTCGGCGAGCGGGGCGTCGGGGAAGGTCTTGCTGCCGCGCCAGCCGCCGACCAGGTGCACCAGACCGTCGATCCGGCCGAACTCCTTCTCGGTGCGGTCGACCCAGGCGCGGGTGGCGTCCAGGTCGAGCAGGTCGACGGTCTCACCGGTGACGGTGGCGCCGCCGTGGGCGTAGCGCGCAGCGTCGACGGCCTCGGCCAGCCGGGCGGGGTCGGCGTCGGAGGCCACGACGGTCGCTCCGGCCTCGGCGAGCCGGAGCAGGGTGGCGCGGCCCGCGGGGCCCGCCGCCCCCGCCACCGCCACGACCGCACCGTCGAGCGGGCTCGTGTCGCCCGGCTCGTTGGGGGTCGGGCTCGACGTCGGTGTGGTCATGGTCGTTGCCTCCTCGGTCTTCCCTGCCGAATGTCCGTCGGACTGTCCCTCGACGGGGCTCACGCGGCCGTCCGCAGATCGTCGCCGGCCGTGATCCCCTTGGTGGAGGCAACCACGTCACGCAGCTTCTTGGCGAGCGCCTCGTAGAACATGCTGAGCGGAAACTCGTCGGGGAGCACATCGTCGACCAGCTTGCGCGGCGGCTGGTTCAGGTCCAGGGCGTCGGGACCCTTGGCCCACACCGAGCCGGGGTGCGGTGCCAGGTAGGTGGACACCAGCTCGTACGCCTTGAACCAGTGGACGAGCTTGGGACGGTCGATACCGTCGCGGTAGAGCTTCTCGATCTCGCCGCACAGCTGGTTGGTGACCTGCGAGGCACGGGCCCAGTCGATGTGCAGGGTGTTGTCCGTCCAGCGTACGACGTCGTGCTGGTGGAGGTAGGCGAAGAGCAACTGACCGCCGAGCCCGTCGTAGTTGCGGACGCGGTCACCGGTGACCGGGAAGCGGAACATCCGGTCGAAGATCACGGCGTACTGGACGTCACGGGCCTGGGAGAAGCCCTCGGCCTCCAGCTTCACGGCCTCCTTGAAGGCGGTGAGGTCGCAGCGCAACTCCTCCAGGCCGTACATCCAGAACGGCTGCCGCTGCTTGATCATGAAGGGGTCGAAGGGCAGGTCACCGTGGCTGTGGGTGCGGTCGTGGACCATGTCCCACAGGGCGAACGCCTCCTGGCAGCGGTCCTGGTCGGCCAGCATCTCCGCGATGTCCTCGGGCAGTTCGATACCGAGGACGCGGACGGCGGCCTGGCTGACCCGGCGGAAGCGGGCGGCCTCGCGGTCGCAGAAGATACCGCCCCAGCTGAAGCGCTCGGGGGCCTCGCGGACGGCGATGGTCTCCGGGAAGAGGACCGCGGAGTTGGTGTCGTAGCCCGAGGTGAAGTCCTCGAAGGCGATACCGATGTAGAGCGGGTTGTCGTAGCGGGTGCGCTCCAGCTCGGCCAGCCAGTCCGGCCAGACCATGCGCAGCACGACGGCTTCCAGATTGCGGTCCGGGTTGCCGTTCTGCGTGTACATGGGGAAGACCACCAGGTGCTGGAGGCCGTCGGTCCGCGCCTTGGCGGGCTGGAAGGCGAGCAGCGAGTCGAGGAAGTCCGGCACCTCGAAGCCGCCGTCGGCCCAGCGGCGCAGATCGGCGACCAGCGCACGGTGGTACTCGGCGTTGTGCGGGAGCAGCGGGGCCAGCTCCTCGATCGCTTTGATCACCCGATCGGCGGCGGCCGCCGCGGTGGCGCGGGAGGGGGCGCCCTCCGCGTCGAAGTCGATCGAACCGTCCTTCGACTGCCAGGGGCGAATCGTTTCGACAGCATCCTTCAACGTCGGCCACACCGGGTGCTCAACAACACGCTCCGCAGGCAGAACGCCACCGTCCGCTATGGCGGACGAAAGGATTTCCGTCATGACCTCTCCTTCGCCGAAGAAACTATCGTGATGCCACCGTATCTGTGGACGGTTCTCCCACTCAAGGGGCGTTACCGGAAATTATCCGGCCTCACACCCGCACCGCCGCTGTTTTTCCTGCCCCATCCGGGCCAAGCCATGCCACGGGCGTGCTTCAGCCGTCCGGGGCCGGTCGGCCGTTAGGCTGTGCGCCGGTCCGGGCAGCCTGCCTCCACCCACCCGTCAGCGGCCGACAGAAGAGCGAGACAGCGTTGACTTTTCTCACCATCGGACACCGTGGAGTGATGGGCGTCGAGCCGGAGAACACCCTGCGCTCGTTCGTCCGCGCCGACCACGAGGGTCTGGACGTCATCGAGCTGGACCTGCACCTCAGCAAGGACGGCGCGCTCGTGGTGATGCACGACGCCCAGGTGGACCGGACGACCGACGGCACGGGGCCGATCAGCGACCGCACCCTCGCCGAGCTGCGGGAGCTGGACGCCGGGCAGGGTGAGCGGATCCCGGTCTTCGAGGAGGTCGTGGACGCCGTCCGGGCACCGCTCCAGGCCGAGATCAAGGACGTGGCCGCGGCCCGGGCGCTGGCGGAGGTCATGACCCGGCGTGACCTGCTGGGCCGGGTGGACGTCATCTCCTTCCACGACGAGGCCCTGGCGGAGATCCGCACCCTGCTGCCGGAGGTGCGCACCGCCCTGGTCGCCAGCCGCTACGGCCTGGATGTGATCGACCGGGCGCGGGCGGTGGGCGCCGGGATGCTGGTGCTCAACCTCCGCAGGCTGACCCTGGAGCTGGTGGAGCGGGCCCACGCCGCCGATCTGAAGGTCATCGGCTGGACCGTGAACACCCCCGACCAGCTGAAGCTGGCCCGCGGCCTCGGCCTCGACGGCGGCACCACCGACTTCCCGGAGATCCGGCGGGCCACGCGCTACACGGCGTGAAACGCTCCGCGCGCCCCCAGGGCCACCGGGCGGCTGCGTAGGGTCGCGGGCATGGTGCATGTACTGAGCAGCCGCACACTGCTGCGGCCGACGGACCCCGAGCGCTCCCGGGCGTTCTACGGCGAGGCGCTCGGGCTCGCGGTCTACCGCGAGTTCGGGACCGGCCCCGAGCGGGGCACGGTCTACTTCCTGGGCGGCGGCTTCCTGGAGCTCTCCGGCCGTTCCGAGACCCCGCCCGCGCCCGGCCTCCAGCTGTGGCTCCAGGTCGCGGACGCGGCGGCGGCCCACGCGGAGCTGGCCGCGCGCGGTGTGGAGGTGCTGCGCCCGCCGAAGCAGGAGCCGTGGGGGCTGATCGAGATGTGGATCGCCGACCCCGACGGGGTGCGCATCGCGGTCGTGGAGGTCCCGGCGGACCATCCGCTGCGCTACCGGCCCTGACGCCGGGCACCGCGGTCCGTCCGCGCCCGGGCGCCCCGGGCGCGCGCGGCGGTCAGCCGGGCTGGCTGTTCTCCTTCATCTCGCCCCAGCCGTGCCAGCGGTCGATCTCGATCCAGGCGCTGAACCGGCCGCGGTCCCGCTGCGGATAGTCCCGGTCCATGTAGTGCCGGGCCAGCCGGTCGATATCGGCCAGGTCCTTGTCGTCCCGCAGTTCGACGACGCGTCCGATGATGCTCAGGTGGGTGTACCAGTTGCCCTCGTCCAGCACGGTGAGCGTGACCCGGGGATCGGCGCGGATGTGCTGGAGGCGCTTGCGCCCCTCGTCCATGTTGACCAGGATCCGGCCGTCGTCCCACAGGTACCAGGTGGCCGTGGACACCGGCTGGCCATCGGGCCGGAGCGTGGCGATGACGGCCGGGTTGGCCTTCTCCAGCATGGTGACGGCGGCCTCGGGAAGCGGGGGGTTCGACACGGTCTCTCCTCTTCGGTGATCCATGGGCTGCGTGATCACCGTGCCACACCCGGCGGGCGCCGCACCGGTGTCACCCGGGATCCGCCGCACGCCCCTGCCGGCGCCGCCGGAACTCCCCGAGCCATACCCGCAGCTGTGCGTCGTCGTGGAGCCGGGCGCCGTCCGGACCGGTGGGCAGGTCGACTCCGTACAGCAGCTCCAGCGCCCACCGGCTCAACTCGTCCAGGGCGAGCGTGTCATCGGTGACCCATCCGGCGGCCCACCGGTCGGCGGCGTCCCGGCTCAGCCGTCCCTCGACCAGCGCGAGGAGGCACGCCTCGATCTCCTCATGCATCTCATGCATCTCATGCGCCTCAGGTGGCTCGTGCGCGGGGCGCCGCGGGGGCCGACCGTTCTCCATGGCCCGCACCGTAGCGCGTGGGGCGGATGGCCTCGTCGCGCTCCCCTATTGCGCCCGTGCGCTCCCGTAGCCGGGCGCGCGGCGGGGAATCCTGCCGGTACCCCGTCCGTCCCGGGAGGTGTGCCGTGCACGGACCTCCGCTCGTCGGCTGGCTGCTGGTGGCGCTGTGCGCGGCGAGCGGCGCGTACTGCCTGGTGCGGATGCGGGGCGAGCCGCCGGGCGCGGGGCGGCGCGGTGCGGGGGCCGAGGCGCTGATGGGCTGGGGGATGGCGGTGATGGCGGTGCCGTCCGCCGCGCTGGACCCCGGGCCCTGGGGACCGCCCGCCTTCGCGGTGGTCTTCGGCGTGGCGGCGGTGGGGGCGCTTCCGGCGGCGCGCGGGGGCGCGGAGTGGTCCGGACACCATCTGCACCACGCGATAGGGGCGTTGGCCATGGTCTACACGGCGCTCGCGATGGCGTCGGGCTCCGCGGGGGGTCATCGGCACACCGGTGCCGTGGCGCGGGAGGGGATGACCACGGGTGTCCCCCTCCTCACCGGAGCGCTGCTCGCCTACTTCGCCGTCTATGTCGTGCGCTGCGGGCTGCGGCTGGTGCCGCTGACCGACGGCGGGGCGGACCCGGGAGCGGGCCCGGTCTCCTGGGCGCGGCGGCCCGAGCTGCGGCACGCGTGCCGGCTCTCGATGGCGATCGGGACGTTCGCCATGCTGCTCACGCTCTGATCCATGCGCGCTCCGGCCGTGGTGTGCGTCACTTCATCCGCGGGACCGTACCCCGGCCCGACACCGCGCCCATAGGCTGGCGGCCATGATGGTCCCGCTCGTACTGATGGGCCTGGGCGCACTGGCGGCGGCGATGGCGCCACGCCTGATGTCCCGATCCGACTGGGTCGACCGCGAACCGGTGCTCGCCCTCTGGGTGTGGCAGTGCGTCGTCGTCGCCGTGCTGCTGTGCTGCGCGCTCACCATGGCGCTCACCGCCGCGGCCGCTTCGGAGGCCGTCCGCGGGAACGTCTTCGCCCCCGCGCCGCACGGTGTCGTCGAGGCGTACGCGCTCGCCGGTTACGGGCCGTGGGCCGCGCCGGTGGCCCTCGCACTGGCCTCCGGAGCCGTGTGGAGCGCGGTGATGCTCACCCGTGAGATCGGCCGCGCCCGCACCTGGCGCAGGCGGCACCGCGAGGAACTCCTCGTGCGCTCCCCGGTGTTGCCCGGTGAGGAGCCCTCCGGCGAACGCCTTGTCGTCCTCGAGGGCGACAAGCCCGACGCCTGGCTGCTGCCGGGGGCCACCCCCCAGCTGATCATCACCACCGCGGCGCTGCGCCGTCTCAAGGGCCGCCGGCTCGACGCCGTCATCGCCCATGAGCAGGGCCACGCGCGCGCCCGGCACCACTGGTTGCTGCACTGCTCGGGCGCGCTGGCCGGCGGCTTCCCGCAGGTGCCGGTCTTCGCGGGATTCCGCGACGAGGTGCACCGGCTGGTGGAGCTGGCCGCCGACGACTCCGCCTCGCGCCGCTTCGGCCGGACCACCACCGCGCTGGCGCTGGTCGAACTCAACGAGGACCGTGGGGTGTTCGGCCCCTGCCCCAGCGGACTCGCCCAGGTGCCACAGCGGGTGGACCGGCTGCTCGCCCCCGCCTCCCGCCTGCCGGTGGGCCGCCGCTGGCGGCTGACGGCCGCGGCGGTGCTGGTCCCGGTCGTCCCGCTGCTGGTGACACTGGTTCCGGCCCTGCGCGTGCTGGGCTAGGCCGTGTCTTGTGGATCAGCTCGGGCCCTCGACGGCTGGCACGGCACCTCGCCGCGCTGTCGGAGCATCCGAGTAGGCCCGCCACGAGGACGCCCCTCCGCCTTGCGACGCACCGCACCAGACGCCGCGGGCTGATCCGAGCTGATCCACAAGACACGGCCTGGCCGTATCCGCAAGGTGCCGCCGGGCCCGCGACGCCTGGCACGCACCTCGCCGCGTTGTCGGGATCATCCGAGCGGGCCCTCCCCCGGACTCCGCCCGGGGGCGCCCCCGCGAGGACACCCCTCCGCCGTGCGATCGCACCTCCCGGACGCGGCGGACGGACAGCGCTCCGTCCGCCGTCGGCACCCTCCTGGCACTCCGCCCCACCCGTCAGCGATCATCGAGTGCATGCAGCCGCCGATCCGCCACCCCGCCCGCACCTCGGCCGTGCTCCTCGGGCTCTTCCTGCTCCTGCTCGCGCTGGTCGCCGTGTCCTGGGGCCCGCTGGACCGCGCCGACCGGGACATCGTGGTCTCCCTGCACCACTCCGCCGTGACCCATCACGACCGGACCGAGACCGCACGGGTGCTGTCCGACTGGGTCTGGGACCCCTGGGCGATGCGCGCCCTGCTGGCGGTCATGGTGGGCTGGCTGCTGTGGCGCCGGGAGTGGCCGCTCGCCGGCTGGGTCACGGTGACGGCGACGCTGGGCACCCTGCTCCAGCAGGGGATCAAGGCGGTCGTCGGCCGTGAGCGTCCGCACTGGCCCGATCCGGTGGACTCGGCGCACTTCGCCGCCTTCCCGTCCGGCCACGCGCTCACCGCGACCGTCGCCTGCGGTCTGCTGCTGTGGGTGATGGCGCTGCACGGGGCACGGAACCGGTGGCTCGTGCCGGTGGCCGTGGCCGCCGCGGTGTCGGTGTTCGGCGTGGGCTGGACCCGGCTGTATCTGGGCGTGCACTGGCCCAGCGATGTGCTGGGCGGCTGGCTGCTGGGGGCCGCGCTGGTCTGCGCCGCGATCGCCGCGTATCCGTACCCGGCGGCCCGCGACGGTGAACGCGCCCCCGCCGACGAGGGGACCGTACGGTCCTGAGCGGACCGGGCGAGCGGGAGGCCGTCACGAATGGGACGGGGCGCCGGGGGTAGACGGCCGGGAGTCCGATGACCACCGGCGGGAGGAGAACGGGAGAAGCCGGGAGGAGACGGACGGCGCACGGGGAGGCCACAGGCCGCTCCCCCGGCCGCCCGTATTCTTGACGGGCCCTCGCAGCGGGGGTACCGGGGACCATCCGCCGTGACGGCGGCCGACGAGAGGCGAGCGCACCATGCAAGGCACGCACCCCTGTGGACCGCAGGCACAGGGGAACGCGGGCGGCGCCGTATGACCACGCTCGAAGGACCGGCCGGTGTCTCGCGTTCCGAACGAGCCGGGAACGTCTGGCTGATCTCCCTCTTCGGTGACTTCGACATCGACACGATCGACAGCGTCAGCCACGCCACCGCCGATGCCCGGCGCCACCACAGCGGACCGGTGGCGTTCGACCTGGGCGCGGTGACCTTCTGCGACTCCTCGCTGCTCAACCATCTGCTGCGCACCGCGGGTGCACAGCGGGTGGTACTGGTCTCACCGCCCCAGGACGTACTGCGGCTGCTGGCCGTCACCGGCACCGAGGGGTATCTGCCGCACTTCCCGGACCTGGCGTCCGCCCAGGCCGCGATCGGCGGCGACTGACCGTCCGCGTCACCGTCCGGACCGCGGCGCCGGGACACCGCCGCACAGCAGGCAGCACGCCGCCGTACCACCGGCGGCCACGGGGAACACGTTGTACGAGCAAGGGTTGTACGAGCAGGGCAGGGAGGCACGATGCTGACGCTGCGATCCGACGAGGTGTCCCTGGCCGATGCCCGGGACCTCGTCGGAGCGTTCCTCGCCGAACACTGCCCGGCCGTGGACGCCGCGGCGGTGAGGACCGTCATCAGTGAGCTGATCACCAACGCGATCCGGCACACCGCGGGCTCCTGGGCGCTGACCGCGACGCTGACCGACGGTGTCTTCAGCGTCGATGTGCACGACAGCAGCAGCAGTCCGCCCGTTCCGCGCCCCGGGGTTCCGGACGGTACCGGCGGCTGGGGGATGCACATCATCAACCGGCTGGCCCGGCAGATGACGGTCACACCGACCGCGCAGGGCAAGACCGTCACCGTCCGGTGGCCGGTCACCGAGGACAGCCGCTGAGGCGGGGGCCCGGCACCCGTTACCGCGATGCCCGATAAAGGGCCCTTTCGGGTGAATCCGAGCACATCGGCTTCCGGACCGCGCGGACCCGCCGTTTCATGGCAGTGACGGCGTCCCGGCGCACCGGGGACACCGCGCATTGCGTCGTGCGACGTCGGTGAGGGATGGTTGCTCCGAGGAACCATCCGCCCCGGCACGCGCACCGCCGACGGCGGTCACCGCCGCCGGCGAGCACCGTCCGGGACGGCACAGAAGACGTCCGGCACGACACGAAGAGGTGAGGACCCCGCGAGGGTGAACGTGGCAGCCAACCGATCCCACCCGGAAGACATCGCACCGGGCGCCGAGGTGGACGCGGCGGCGTCCGCCGCGCCGTACCCGATGCTGGTCATCGACGTGGAGGGCCGCGTCACCCGGCACAACGCCGCGGCGTCCGCCGTGCTGCCGGACCTGCGGTCCGGCGCGGTGGCGGCCGGGGCCGTCCCCCCGTGGCTCGCCGAGCCCGTGGACGGCGCCGAGGTGCGCGGCCGGATCGGGGAGCGTCTGTTCGCCGCCCACCCCACCGCTCTGGAGGACGGCTCCACCGCCTGGTGGCTGGTGGACGACACCGAATACCGGCTCGCCGTCGACGAGTTGGCGGTGGAGCGCGAGCGGGCCCAGTTCCTCATCGAGGCGTCCAACGCGCTGCTGTCCACCCTCAATCCGGAACGGTGCATGGAGGTGGCGGCGCGGCTGGCCGCGAAGCACCTGGCGGACGCGGCCGTGGTCGTCGCCCCCGCGGCCGGGCGCCGGCTGCCGATGGCGCTGTGCGCCCGCGGCGGGCCGGTCGAGCGCCGCGCGATCGCCGTGGACCCGGAGCGGGTCCCCGGGCTGGAGGAGGCGCTGCGCGGATTCCCGCCGGTGCCCTCCCGCTGGATAGACCCCGGCTCGGCGCCCGAGTGGCTGATGCCCAAAGGTTTCAGCGGGGTCGGCTCGGTGGCCATCACCCCGCTGCCGGGGCACGGCGTTCCGGCGGGCGCGCTGGTGCTGCTGCGCACCAGCAACCACGCGGGGTTCAGCGAGAGCGAGGAGGAGTTCGCCGCGCTGTTCGCCGCGCGGGTGGGCGCGGCCATGTCGGCGGCCCGGCTCTACGCGGAGCAGGCGTCGATCACCGATGTGCTGATGCGCGAGCTGCTGCCGCCGCGGCTGCGCCAGATCGAGGGGGTGGAACTCGCCTCGGGATACCGCCCCGCGGGGGACTCCGCCCGGGTCGGCGGCGACTTCTACGACATCCATCTCACCGAGGGCGCCGGTACCGCGACCCGCGCGCTGGTGGCGCTGGGGGACGTCTGCGGCAAGGGACTCGAGGCCGCGGTCATCACGGGCAAGATCCGCAACACCCTGCACGCGCTGCTGCCCATGGCCGACGACCACCACCGGATGCTGTCGATGCTCAACCGGGCGCTGGTCACCTCCGACCACACCCGGTTCGCCACCCTGGTGCTGGCCTCGATCGCGCGGATCGGCCCGCATGTCTGTCTGCAGCTCACCAGCGCCGGTCATCCGGCGCCGCTGATCGTGCGCCGGGACGGCGGTGTGGAGGAGGCGCAGACCTCCGGTTCCCTGGTCGGGGTGCTGCCCGAGGTGCAGTCGGCCACCGCGCACACCACGCTGGCCCCGGGTGAGACATGTCTGCTGTTCACCGACGGCATTCCCGAGGCCAGGGGCGGGCCGATGGGCGATGAGCTCTTCGGGGTGGCCCGGCTGAAGCGGGCGCTCGGAGAGTGCGCCGGGATGCCCGCCGAGGCGGTGGTGGAGCGGGTGCAGATGCTCGCCGCCCAGTGGGTGGGCGAGGGCAAGCACGACGATACGGCCCTGATAGCGATCACCGCTCCGCGCGGCGCGCATCTGACGGCGGTGGACGGCACCACGTCGGGCAGGTACACCGCATGACGGCCCCCACCGCGAACCCGCCCTCCCCCGAGCGGCCCGCCGACCGCCGGTCCGTCCCGTTCATGCCCGGAGCCCGGGCCGGCGGGGTGCCGCCGGAGCGCACGGAGGAGACCGGGCCCTGGGTGGAGAAGCTGTGGTCGGCCGGCGCGTCCGGCGACGAGTACGCCGCCCTGGACACCGTCCGCGCCGCGCTCGCCTCCGGTCTGGACACCGAGACGGTCCTGCTGGACGTGATCGGCGCGGTGCAGCACCGGGTCGGGGTGGAGTGGGCGGCCAACCGGATGTCGGTGGCCGACGAGCACGCCGCGACCGCCATCAACGACCGCGCCATCGCCTCCCTCCCGCCGCACCGCGTCCCCGACCGGGCGCACGGTCGGGTGACGGTGGCCTGTGTGGACGGCGAATGGCACTCCCTGCCCGCACGGTTGCTGGCCGAGGTGCTGCGGCTGCGCGGCTGGCACGTCGACTACCTCGGCGCCCAGGTGCCGTCCCCGCACCTGATCACCCATCTGCACCGCACCGGCGCGGATGTGGTGGCACTCTCCGGCTCGCTGCCCACCCGGCTGCCCACCGCGCACGCGGCCATCACCGCCTGCCAGGCCGTGGGGGCGTCCGTCATCGTCGGCGGCGCCGCGTTCGGACCGGGCGGGCGGTACGCCGGGCGGCTGGGTGTCCAGGGGTGGGCACCGGACGCCCGGTCCGCCGCCGATCTGCTCTCGGCGGGCCTGGCCGCGCCGGGTGCGGCCCATCAGGTGACGGACGACCTCCCGCATCTGAGCGACCAGGAGTACACACTGGTCAAGCGCTGCGCGCGGCAGCTGGTGCGCCACACCTTCAGTGAACTGGCCGAGCGGTTCCCGGCGATGGCCGCCTACGACGAGGAGCAGCGCGAGCGCACCGCCGAAGACCTCGCCCATATCGTCGACTTCCTGTGCGCCGCCCTCTACGTGGACGATGTCGGCCTCTTCACCGGATTCCTCGCCTGGACCGCCGACATCCTCACCGCCCGCGGGGTGCCCGCCGCCTCGCTGCTGCCCAGTCTCGACCTCCTCGAGGAACAGCTGCGGGACTTCCCCCGTACCCGCGACCTGCTCGCCCACGGACACCGAGCCCTCACCGAAAAGATCGCCGCAGACGGCACCGGCCAGGGAAAACCCGTATGACCCACCCCGACCTCGGTCCCCTCCACCTGCTCACCTCTTCTCCCGCGCCGGGCACCGTGCACATCACCGTGGTCGGCGACCTGGAGTACGACACCGTCGAGGACCTCCTCCTGGAGGTCAGCGACGCCCTCGCGCACCATCCCCGGCTGCGCCATCTGCACCTGAACCTGGCCGAGTTGGGCATGTGCGACTCGATGGGCCTCTCGGCACTGCTCCAGACCCGCCGCTTCACCGGCGGTGTCGGCGCGCGCCTCCACCTCGACCACCGGCCGCCCGCCCTCGACCGCCTGCTGGACCTCACCGGAACGCTGGACCACCTCCTCGCGCTCCCCAGCGCCGCGGACCGCACACCCGGCGACCGGACCGACGCGCTGGACATACCGGACTAGCCGGGGCCTGGGCCCGGAACGAGACGACGGGGGAAGCGTGAGGGAACCGACGAGCGGTGACGGCCGCGGCGGAGTGGCGCGGGGCGCGCTGTTCGACTTCTCGGGGACGCTGTTCCGGATCGAGTCCGCGGAGTCCTGGCTGCGGGCGGCGGTCGAGGAGACCGGCGCGGCTCTGGCCGGGGAGGAGCTGACGCGCCGCGCGCGGGCCCTGGAGGAGGCCGGGGCGCTGCCCGGCGGCGCACCCGCCGGGGCGGTGCCGGAGGAGCTGGCCGGGGTATGGGCCGCCCGGGACCGTACCGCGGAGCTGCACCGGGCCGCGTACACGGGGCTGGCGCGACAGGTGCCGCTCCCCCACCCGGAGTTGTACGACGCCCTCTACACCCGCCATCAGCAGCCCGCCGCCTGGCGGCCGTATCCCGACGCCACCGCGGTCCTGCGCGAGCTGCGGCGGCGCGGCGCGCGGATCGCGGTGGTCAGCAACATCGGCTGGGACCTGCGCCCGGTCTTCCGGGCGCACGGTCTGGACCCGCTGGTCGACGCGTACACGCTCTCCTATGAACACGGCGTGCAGAAGCCCGACCCACAGCTGTTCCTGGCGGCGTGCGACGCCCTGTCGCTGCCCCCGCACGAGACGGTGATGGTGGGCGACGACCGGCGGGCGGACGCCGGCGCGGCGGCCGTGGGCTGCCGGGTGCGGCTGGTGGACCATCTCCCGGTGGAGCGTCGTCCGGACGGTCTGCGAGGGGTGCTGGAGCTGTTCCCGGACCGCGCCGGGCCCGGCTGAACGGCACACCGCGCCGGGAGCGCGAGCCGCCGGTTCGGACGATCCCCCGCGTCGCCCGAACCGGCGGAGACAGTGAGCCGTCCCCCTATGATCGGCGGACAGCCGGGTGCCGCTCTGAGTATATTGGCTCCGAGCCAGCCAACGCAGGAGTAAGCATGTCCCCCCGCAGCGCATCGGTCAATGAGGAGTTGCGCCGCCGTTCCCAGGCCCGTCTGCTGGAGGCGACGGTGGACCTGGTCGGCGAGCGCGGGTACGAGGCGACGACACTCGGCGATATCGCCGACCGCGCCGGGGCGGCGCGGGGGCTGGTCTCGTACTACTTCCCCGGTAAGCGGCAGCTGTTCCAGACCGCCGTGCACCGGCTGATGCACACCGAGCTGGCCGCGGCGCTGGAGCGCGAACCGGTCCCCGGGGGCGAGAGAGCCGGGCGGGAGCTGCTGGCACGGGCGATCGACACGATCCTGGGCCTCGCCCGGGACCGGCCGCGGCTGATGCGGACGCATATGGCGGGGATACTCGCGGCCGAGGGGTTCATCCAGTGCCCCGAACAGCAGCGGCTGGCGGGGCTGTTGCGGGACGTGGTGGTGCGCTACGGCTCCGCGGACCCCGACAGCGACTACCAGCTGCTGCGCGCGCTGCTGATGGGCGCGGTGGTGGCGGTGCTGCTGCCGGGCGCGCCGATGCCCCCGGAGAAGCTGCGGGCCGAGCTGTTCCACCGCTACGGACTGGACTGGGAGCTGGGGCGCCCGCCGGGCGGGGAATCGCCCGGCGGGCCGGTCTGAGGTCCGGGGCGGACCGTCAGCGGTAGTCGGGCTGGGTCTGCACATTGAGCTCGGACAGCCGGACCTTGCGGGCACTGTCGGTTCGCCGGTCGTCGATCCTGAGGACGTCGAGGCCCTTGGCGATGTCGTTGGAGTAGACGTAGCCGTTGTAGTAGTACGCGGACCAGGCGCCGCCGCCGGTGAGGGTGTCGGCGGAGAGCGGACCGCGCTCGAAGTAGCCGATCTCCCTGGGGCGGGTGGAGTCGGTGAAGTCCCAGATGGACACACCGCCCTGGTACCACGCCTGGACCATGATGTCGCGGCCCTTCGCCGGGATCAGCGAGCCGTTGTGGGCCACGCAGTTCTCGGTGTCGGCCTGGTGGCGCGGGATCTTGTAGTAGGCGCGGAAGACCAGCTTGCGCCTGTCGCCCTTGCCGGTGATGTCGTAGATGCCGTCGGCACCGCGGTCGGGGCCGACCCGGTCGTTGCAGGTGGCGGCGCCGCCACCGCCCAGCTCATCGGTGAACACCACCTTGGTGCCGCGTTCGTTGAACGTCGCGGAGTGCCAGAAGGCGAAGTTGACGTTGTCCTCGACCCGGTCGATCACCCGGGGCTTCGCCGGGTCGGAGATGTCCAGGAGGACGCCGTCACCCATGCACGCGCCCGCCGCCAGCTCCAGGTCGGGGAAGGTGGTGAGGTCATGGCAGCCGGTGGTCTGGGAGACACCGGGGTTGGTGGGGCCGCCGGGGTTGCCGCCGTCCGGGAAGAGCACGGGGAAGTCCACCACCGCGGCCTTCTCGGGCGCCTTGCGCGGCACCTTGATCACGGAGATGCCGTCATGCGGCGGCTGGCAGTCGGGGAACGTCGCGCTGGGCGAGTAGGAGGAGACGTAGACGTAGACGTCACGCCGCTCGGGCACCAGCGTGTGGGTGTGCGAACCGCAGGCGGTCTCCACCGCGGCCACATACCTGGGGTTCCGCTTGTCGCTGATGTCGAAGACCTTCATGCCCTCCCAGGAGGACTTCTCGGTCGCGGGCTGGGTGGTGCTGGTGCAGGAGTTGTCGCTGCGCGAGGAGTCGGTCGACAGGAAGAGCAGATCGCCGGAGACCGAGACGTCGTTCTGCGAACCGGGGCAGAGCACCTGGCTGACGATCTTCGGGCTCTTCGGACGGCTGATGTCGTAGATGACGAAACCGTCGTAGTTGCCCGCGAAGGCGTAGTGCCCCTGGAAGGCCAGATCGGAGTTGGTGCCCTTGAGGTCCTGTTTGGGGATGTTGGTGAGGTGGCTGACGTTGTCGCTGTGGACGACCTCGTCCACCCCGGGGATCTCGCCGTTCTCGATGGCCGCCCGGGTGCCGGCGGCCTGACCCTTCGTCACCCGCTCGGCGCGCGGACCGTCACCGGGGTCGGGGGTCGCCGCCGCCGGTCCGGCCATCAGCAACGAGGCCACCAGGCCGATGGCCGCGAAGGCCGCTCCGAGGTATCTGCGCCGATGCGGGGATCTGTCCCACGGCTTCACTGCGTCCTCCCATGTCCGGTGTCCCCGTTCGGGGTTGAACGGTTCGCGGACGAGGGCAGTATGGCGCTTTCCATGTACACCACAACAGGGAGCTACATAATCGTCTCAAGAGAATTCCCACGCCCCGGGAGGCCACGTGTCGCACCGCCGTACGTCGCTCCGCATCGCGTCCTTCACCCTCGCGGCGGCCACCGCCCTGGCGCTCACCCTCACCGGATGCGATGGACAGGGCGGGGGGAGGTCCGACGCGGGCCGGGAGAAGGACGGCGGCCCGGCGGTCATCGCACCGGGCGCGCCCGGTGAGTCGGCCCGGACCCTGAACTCCGACGAAGCCGCGGCGGCGCGGGACGACGACTCCCCCAACGCGGCGGACCGGTCCTATGTCCGCATGATGATCGAGCACCACCGGCAGGCGCTGGTGATGACCGCCCTGGCGCCCGACCGGGCCGGTTCGGACCGGCTCAGACGGCTCGCGGAGCGCATCGCCTCCGGTCAGGGGCCGGAGATCGACGCGATGAAGGGCTGGCTGAAGACCGAGGGCGGCGGACGGCCCGGAGAACACGCGGAACACGGGGAACACGGCGCGATGCCCGGGATGGCCACCCCGGAACAGCTGGACGCGCTGCGCGCCGCGAAGGGCGCCGCCTTCGACCGGCTCTTCCTCAGGCTGATGATCGCCCATCACCGGGGCGCGGTCAGCATGGCGACGGACGTCCTCGCCAAGGGCAACAACGTGCGGGTGGAGGAGATGGCGGGCGATGTGATCGCCCAGCAGAGCAGCGAGATCCGGCGGATGCGGCGGCTGGCGTAACCGCTTGCCGGCGGACGGCGCCGCCCGGCGGTGCCCCGTCACCCGTGCCGGTCACAACGGCGCACGGGTACCTCACACCGGGCGCCCCCCGGTGCGATGCTGGAGACATCCTCCGGAAGGAGCTCCTCCGTGCTGCGTGTCGCGGTCGTCGGATCCGGGCCGAGCGGGGTGTACACGGCCCAGGCACTGGTCGAGCAGCGAGCCGTCCCCGAGGTGACGGTGGATGTGCTGGACCGGCTGCCGTGCCCGTACGGTCTGGTGCGCTACGGCGTGGCCCCGGACCACGAGAAGATCAAGTCGCTCCAGAACACCCTGCGCGCGGTGCTGGAACACCCCCGGGTGCGCTTTCTCGGCCATGTGCCGGTCGGGCCGCCGCCGCTGACACCCGAGCGGCTGCTCGGCGCCTACCACGCGGTGGTCTACTGCGTCGGGGCGGCGGCCGACCGGCGGCTCGGCGTCCCCGGTGAGGACCTGCCGGGCAGCGCCTCCGCCACCGACTTCGTCTCCTGGTACAGCGCCCATCCGGACGCGTCCGGCGACGCCTTCGGACCGGGTGACGCCTTCGCGCTCGGCGCCCGCTCCGCGGTGGTGATCGGGGTCGGCAACGTGGCGGTGGACGTGGCGCGGATCCTGGCCCGCGGAGCGGAGGAGCTGCGCCCCACCGATGTGCCGCACGCCGCGCTCGGGGCGCTCGCCGACAGCCGGGTGACCGATGTGCACATGGTCGGCAGACGCGGTCCGTCACAGGCGAAGTTCACCACCAAGGAACTGCGGGAGCTGGGCGCCCTCACCGGCGCCGAGGTCCTGGTGCGCCCCGGGGAGCTGGCGCTCGACCCGGCGTACGGCGATCCGTCGGAGCTGCCCGGCCAGGGTCGGCGCAATGTCGAGGTGCTGCGCGGCTGGGCGGGGCGCGAGCCGCTGGGCCGGCCACGCCGGATCCATCTGCGGTTCTTCCTGCGGCCGGTGGCGCTGCTGGGTGAGCACGCGGTGCACGCCGTGCGCTTCGAGCGGACCGCCCCGGACGGGGGCGGCGGGGTCGCGGGCACCGGGGTGTTCGAGGACATCGAGGCGCAACTGGTGCTGCGGTCGGTGGGCTACCGGGGCGTGGCGCTGCCCGGGCTGCCTTTCGACGCCGACCGGGGCACGGTGCCCAACGCGGCGGGCCGGGTGCTGCGCGACGGGATGCCCTCGCCCGGTGAGTACGTGGCGGGGTGGATCAAGCGGGGGCCGACCGGGGTGATCGGCACCAACCGCCCCTGCGCCAAGGAGACGGTGGCCGCGCTGCTGGCCGATGCCGAGGCGCTGACGGCCCGTCCGGTGGCCGACGATCCGCTGCGGGAGCTGCGCGCGGCCGGCCTGGAGCCGGTGCGGTGGCCGGGGTGGCTGCGGATCGAGGCGGCGGAGGCCGCGCTCGGACAGACGCTGGGGCGTCCGACGGTGAAGATCCCGGACTGGACGGGGCTGCTGGGCGCGGCGCACCGGCGGGACTGACCCCGGCGGCGCGACCGGACCGGTGAGGGCCGTGACCGGCGCCGCGACCTGCGCCGTGGCCTGCCCGGGGGCGGGTC
Source organism: Streptomyces sp. NPDC045899 (assembly GCF_056431485.1). Taxonomy (NCBI): domain Bacteria; kingdom Bacillati; phylum Actinomycetota; class Actinomycetes; order Kitasatosporales; family Streptomycetaceae; genus Streptomyces; species Streptomyces sp. NPDC045899. Next base: position 8,796 of record NZ_JBWKKP010000047.1, on the reverse strand, counting down.
CCCGGATCCCGTCCCCGATGACGCGATCCGGTTCCGGCTGTCCCGGATCCTGCCGCAAGGGTTGACACGGATCGGCAACGGCCCTGAAATCAACAGACTGTTGAATCCCTCTGCGTCCGGTCCGTTCCCCCCGCCGCGGGAACGGACCGCCCGGCCGTCCCCACTCCCCCGCCGTACCGCGCAAGGAGCAGGCATGACATCCGTACGTCCCGTACGCCATCCCGTGGACGAGATACCTCCGGCCGGCCGGCTCGCGGCCCTGGGCCTCCAGCATGTGCTGGCCATGTACGCCGGGGCGGTCGCGGTACCGCTGATCGTCGGCGGCGCGATGAAGCTCTCCCCCACCGACCTGGCCTATCTCATCAACGCCGATCTGCTGCTGTGCGGGATCGCGACCGTGCTCCAGTGCGTGGGGCTGTGGCGGTTCGGCGTCCGGCTGCCGATCATGCAGGGCTGTACCTTCGCCGCGGTCACCCCGATGGTGCTCATCGGCACCGAGGGCGGTGGACTGCCCGCGATCTACGGTTCGGTGATCGTGTCCGGGCTGGCGATGATGCTGCTGGCACCCGTCTTCGGGCGGCTGCTGCGATTCTTCCCGCCGCTGGTGACCGGCACGGTGATCCTGGTCATCGGGCTCTCGCTGCTGCCGGTCGCGGGCAACTGGGCGGCGGGCGGCCAGGGCGCCCCGGACTTCGGAGAGCCGAAGAACCTCGGCCTCGCCGGTGCCGTACTGGCCCTGGTGATCGTCGTCCAGCGGTTCGGGCCCGGCTTCCTCGGCCGGGTCGCGGTGCTGGTCGGCATCGTGGGCGGGACCGCGCTCTCCGTACCGCTGGGGTTCACCGACTTCTCCGGGGTGGGCGGCGCCGGCTGGGTGGGCGTCTCCACCCCGTTCCACTTCGGCGCGCCGACGTTCGAGGCCGCGGCCGTGGCGTCGATGCTGATCGTGGCCCTGGTGACGATGACCGAGACCACCGGTGACTTCATCGCGGTGGGCGAGATGACCGACCGTCCGGTGGACGGCCGGCGGCTGGCGGACGGGTTGCGCGCGGACGGCGCCGCGACCGTGCTCGGCGGTGTCTTCAACACCTTCCCGTACACCGCCTTCGCGCAGAACGTGGGCCTGGTGGGGATGACCCGGGTGCGCAGCCGGTGGGTGGTGGCGGCCGCGGGCGGACTGCTGGTGGTGCTGGGCCTCGCACCGAAGCTGGGCGCGGTCGTGGCGGCGATCCCGGCCCCGGTGCTGGGCGGAGCAGGACTGGTGATGTTCGGTACGGTCGCCGCGAGCGGACTGCGGACGCTCGCGGGGGTGGAGTTCCGGGACAACCACAACCTCACGGTGGTGGCGGTGTCGGTCGGCGTCGGACTGCTGCCGGTCGGGGTGCCGGGGGTCTACCAGGAGTTCCCGGACTGGTTCCAGACGGTGATGAACAGCGGGATCAGCGCGGGCTGTGTGACGGCCATCGTGCTCAACCTGCTCTTCAACCATCTGCCGGGCGGCCGGACCCCGGACCGGGACCCGGCCGCCGCCCCCGGCTCGGCCACGGCCCCCGGTTCAGTCCCGGCCGCCGTCGACGCGCCCGTCCTCGAGGGCGGCGGCGGCCAGCACACTGTCGAGCAGACCGGGGAACAGCGCGTCTAGGTCCTCCCGGCGCAGGGCGTTCATCTTGGCCGTGCCCCGGTAGATCTGGTAGATCACCCCGGCCTCGCGCAGCACCCGGCAGTGGTGGGTGGTGGTGGACTTGCTGACGGGCAGGTCGAGGACCGTGCAGGACACCTCGCCCGCCTCCTCCGCCAGCGTCCGCACCACCCGCATCCGCATCGGGTCGGCCAGCGCGTGCAGCACTCCCTCGAGATGGATCTCCGCGCGCCGCGGATGCTCCAACGAGCGGCCGGCCGCCTGGGCCTGGGGGGTGGTCTGCGTAGGCACGGGTGCTCCTCGTCTTGGACGGTTCACCCCTATGGTACGAAACCCATCGTAGTTTGACACCTTCCGTATGACGAGGGGCTCCAGGCCATGGGCCGGTCCGCCAGGCGTCGTTGGGGACATGACGCGCTCGGCGACGCGCTCAGTGGATCGCGTAGCCGTAGGGCTCGGGCGCATACACCTGGCCGCCCAGCTCCCGGGCGGCCTGGCGGGCGAAGGAGGGGTTGCGCAGCAGCTCACGGCCGAGCAGCACGGCGTCCGCCTCGCCACCCGCGACGATCTTCTCGGCCTGTCCGGCGTCGGTGATCAGCCCGACGGCGGCGACCGGCAGCCCGGCCTCCCGGCGCACCCGGGCGGCGAACGGCACCTGGTAGCCGGGCCCGACGGGAATGCGCACCCCGGTGGCGTTCCCCCCGCTGGAGACGTCGAGCAGATCCACACCGTGCTCCTTGAGCAGCGCGGCGAACGCCACGGTGTCGTCCGGCGTCCAGCCGTCGCGCTCCAGCCAGTCGGTGGCCGAGACGCGGAAGAGCAGCGGCAGCTCCTCCGGCCAGACGGCGCGCACCGCGTCGACGACCTCGAGGGCGAAGCGGACGCGGTTCTCCAGGGAGCCGCCGTAGGCGTCGGTGCGGTGGTTGCTGTGCGGGGAGAGGAACTCACCGATCAGATAGCCGTGGGCGCCGTGGATCTCGATGACCTCGAAGCCGGCGGTCAGCGCGCGCCGCGCGGCGGCCGCGAACTGCCCGGCGATCTCGGCGACCCCCTCCTCGGTGAGCTCGTCGGGCACCAGGTGGCGCTCACCGAAGGCGACCGGGCTCGGGGCGAGCGGCCGCCAGCCGCCCTCGTCCAGTCCGAGCGGCGCGCCGCCGCGCCAGGGGGCGTCGGTGCCGGCCTTGCGCCCGGCGTGGCCCAGCTGGATACCGGGGACCGTGCCGTGCCGCTTGAGGAAGCCGGCGATCCGGCCGAACGCCTCGGTCTGCCGGTCGTTCCAGAGGCCGAGGTCATGGGGGCTGATCCGGCCCTCGGGGGAGACCGCGGTGGCCTCGACGAGGATCAGGCCGGTGCCGCCGGTGGCGCGGGCGGCGTAGTGCGCGAAGTGCCAGTCGTGCGGGACTCCGGCGTCCTCGCCGCTCTCCACGGCGCTGTACTGGCACATCGGCGCCATCCAGACGCGGTTGGGGATGGTCACCGACCGCAGGGTGACGGGCTCGAAGAGGGCAGCACTCATGAACGTCTCCAGTTCGTCCGCGCCCGGCCGGCCGGCCGCGCATTGGTACGGCGCTCATCGTATTACGACAGTCGTCAAATTACGATGCCTTTCGTACAACGGCCTCCGGGTGCGACACCCGGCGATATCCCGGCTCCCCTGAGGCGCCGATGTCGGTGGCGGGGTGCAGACTCAGGGATGACGGACACATCCCCCGCGTCCCGCCATCCGCACCTCCCCGCACCTCAAGGAGTGAGCCGTCATGGACGACGTCCTGCTCGCCATCGGCACCCGCAAGGGCCTGTTCCTCGCCCGCCGGAGCGGACCCTCCGGCGTGGACTGGGAGTTCACCGGTCCGCACTTCCCGATGCAGGCGGTGTACTCCGTCGGTATCGACACCCGCCGTGACCGCCCCCGGCTGCTCGCCGGCGCCGACAGCTCCCACTGGGGTCCCTCGGTCTTCCGCTCCGACGACCTGGGGCGGACCTGGCACGAGCCCGCCCGGCCCGCGGTGCGCTTCCCCGAGGGCACCGACACCTCGCTGGAGCGGGTGTGGCAGCTGCATCCGGCGGGCCCCGCGGCGCCCGGGGTGGTGTGGGCGGGCACCGAGCCGGGCGCGCTGTTCCGCTCCGCGGACGGCGGCGAGAGCTTCGACTTCGTCCGGGCGCTGTGGGACCACCCCCAGCGGCCGTCGTGGGGCGCGGGGTACGGCGGCCAGGCGGTGCACACCGTGGTCACCGATCCGCGGGACGCGGACACGGTCGTGGTCGCGGTGTCCTCGGGCGGGGTGTACCGCACCACCGACGGCGGGGCGAGCTGGGCGCCGTCCAACAACGGGCTCAAGGCGGAGTTCCTGCCCGATCCGTATCCGGACTTCGGCCAGTGCGTGCACAAGATCGCCCGGGACGCGGTCGACCCCGACCGGCTCTACCTCCAGAACCACGGCGGGGTCTACCGCAGCGACGACGGCGGGGTGCACTGGACCGAGATCGGCAAGGGGCTCCCGGCCGACTTCGGCTTCGCGATCGCCACCCATCCGCGGCGCGGCGGGGTGGCCTACGTCTTCCCGGTGATCGACGGCGGGGACCGCTATCCACCGGACTACCGCTGCCGGGTCTACCGCACCGACGACGCGGGCGCGTCCTGGACCGAGCGGTCCGCCGGGCTGCCCGGCGAGCACCACTACGGGGTGGTGCTGCGGGACGCGCTGCGCACCGATGACGCGGACCCGGCCGGGGTGTACTTCGGCAATCGCAACGGCGAGGTGTACGCCAGCGCCGACGAGGGCGAGAGCTGGCGGCAGATCGCCCGGCACCTGCCGGACGTGCTGTGCGTACGGGCGGCCGTCGTCGGCTGACCGGGCGGGGGCGCGGCCGGAAGTGATCCACCGGGCGGCACACGGTCACCGGCTGAGCCACTAGAGTGACACGGGTGGCAGCGCGACCCTTGAACGAAATTGTCGAACCGGGCTGGGCCAAGGCACTTGAGCCCGTCGAAGAGCGCATCGCGGCGATGGGCGACTTCCTGCGGGCTGAGATCGCGGCGGGCCGCACCTACCTCCCCGCGGGGGCCAATGTCCTGCGCGCCTTCCAGCAGCCCTTCGACGAGGTGAAGGTGCTGATCGTCGGTCAGGACCCGTATCCGACGCCGGGCCACGCGGTGGGCCTGAGCTTCTCCGTGGCGCCGGAGGTGCGCCCGCTGCCCGGCAGTCTGGAGAACATCTTCCGGGAGCTGCACACCGACCTCGGGCTGCCCCGCCCGTCCAACGGCGACCTGACGCCCTGGACCGGGCAGGGCGTGCTGCTGCTGAACAAGGCGCTCACCACCGCGCCGCGCCGGCCCGCCGCCCACCGCGGCAAGGGCTGGGAGGAGGTCACCGAGCAGGCCATCCGGGCCCTCGCCGGGCGCGGCCGTCCGCTGGTGTCCATCCTGTGGGGCCGGGACGCCCGCGCGGTGCGCCCGCTGCTGGGTCCCCTTCCGGCGGTGGAGTCCGCCCACCCCTCCCCCATGTCGGCCGACCGCGGCTTCTTCGGCTCACGGCCGTTCAGCCGCGCCAACGACCTCCTGGTACAGCAGGGAGCGCAACCCGTGGACTGGCGCCTTCCCTGACCGCCTCGGTGACGGGGCCGACAGGTAGTCTGCCCGCCATGACGACACATCCGAACACCCCTGCGGGCTGGTACGCCGACCCGCAGGGCACGCCGAACCAGCTGCGCTGGTGGGACGGCGCCCAGTGGACCGAGCACACCCACCCCGGGCAGCCGGGTCAGGTCCCCCCGCAGCAGGCGGCCCAGCCCCACCCCAATCCGGCCAAGGTCCAGCACCAGGTGCAGCACCAGGCGCATGTGGCACCGGCCGGGAGCGGCGGCGGCACCCTGTTCACCGAGCCGGTGCTGGTGGTGAACCAGAAGGCCAAGCTGATCGAGCTCACCAACGAGTACAGCGTGTTCGACCAGCACGGCCGCACCATCGGCTCGGTCGTGCAGATCGGCCAGAGCACGCTGAAGAAGGTCGCGCGCTTCGTCTCCAGCCTCGACCAGTTCATGACCCACAAGCTGGAGATCCGGGACGCCAACGGGCAGCCGCACCTGGTGCTCACCCGTCCCGCGAAGTTCATCAAGTCCAAGGTGCTGGTGACGCGCCCGGACGGACAGCCGGTCGGGGAGATCATCCAGCAGAACGCCATCGGCAAGATCAACTTTGGTATCCACGTCAACGGCCAGCAGATCGGCGCCATCAAGGCCGAGAACTGGCGGGCCTGGAACTTCGCCATCGTCGACCACACGGACGCCGAGATCGCCAGGATCACCAAGACCTGGGAGGGTCTGGCGAAGACCATGTTCACCACGGCGGACAACTACGTCCTCCAGATCCACCGCCAGCTGCCCGACCCGCTGCTGAGCCTGGTGGTGGCCACCGCGCTGACCGTGGACACCGCGCTCAAGCAGGACGCCCGAGGGTTCGGCTGAGCCGGTGACCGGCCCCTGTGTGCTGGGTATCGACTCCGGGGGATCCGGCGTACGCGTGGGTGTGGCGCGCGTCGGCCGGCTGGCGGGCGGCTCCGCGGAGAAGCCGCTGACCTGGTCCTCGCCCACTCCCGCCGCCGTGGGCGAGCGCGGGATCGACGCGGCCGGGCTGCTGGCCCGCGTCCTGCCCGCCGCCCATGAGCTGGTGCGCGAGGCCGGGGCAGGGCGAGTGGACGCGGTCTGCGTCGGAGCGGCAGGCATGGCCTCGCTCGGCGAGGATCTGCGCGCCGCCCTGCCGGACGCGCTCACCGACGCGTTCGGGGTACGCCGACTGGCCCTGGCGGCCGACGCGGTGACCGCGTACGCCGGGGCGCTCGGCCAGCGGCCCGGCGCGGTGGTCGCCGCGGGCACCGGCATGATCGCGCTCGGCGCGCTGCCGGTGGGCCGGGGCGCGCAGGCTCACCCCGGCGGCTGGCGGCGGGCCGACGGCTGGGGCCATCTGCTGGGCGACTGCGGCGGCGGGGCGTGGATCGGCCGCGCGGGCCTGGAGGCGGCGATGCGTGCGCACGACGGCCGTGAGGGCGGATCGCGGCCGCTGCTGGACCGGGCGGAGGCGCTGTTCGGGCCCGCGGCCCGGCTGCCGGGCGCGCTGTATCCGCGCCCGGACCGGCCCGCCGTCCTGGCCTCGTTCGCCCCCGAGGTGGGCCGGCTGGCCGGGGCGGATCCGGTCGCGCACGGCATCCTGCGGGACGCCGCCCGCCATATCGCGCAGGCGGCGGAGGCGGTCTGCCCCCGCGTGGCCTCCCCCGAAGTCGCCCTCACCGGCGGCCTCTTCCGCATGGGCGCGCCCCTGCTGGACCCGCTGCGCGCGGAGTTGTCGACACGCCTCCCGGCGGCCCGGCTGACCGAGGCGCCCGGCGACCCCCTGGACGGCGCGCTCTGCGTGGCGGCGGCCCTGGCGACACACGACCTCCGACTGCCGCGGGACGCGGCCCTGCTGACGGTCGTGGACACGACCGTCTGAACAGGGTCCGGCGCGCGCGGACGCGGCAGCCATAAGGGGCCCGCGCCCGCGCGTAAGGCGCGACACCTCTCGCGGACGCCCGGACGGACGGCCTCGCCCCCGGCACCGCCGGAAGACCATGCCCACGGCCCGCCACCCTCGAACAGCCGCACGCGGACCCGCCGTACGCGGTCCGGGGTGAGCCCCACCCGCAGCGCGGTGACGTTCGCCGCGTCACCCCGCGGGTCCGCCATCGCCGGAACGCGCCCTACGCGGATGGTCGCCGAACCGCCGTGCGCGGACCGGGGGTCGACCCCGCCCGCGCGCACCACGGAATGCCGTACCCGCGGCGGCGCTCCGCACCCCCGGGCGTCCGACCTGCGGAGACTCAGATCCACAATTCGGACAGGTTGGTGGTTACGCGAACATCCCCGACCGCTCAGCGCTCATCGATGAACAGCACGGCTCGGCAAAAGGGGACAGATAACGCCCTGTCGCCCCCCTCCCGAACAGCCGAACCCATGAAGCGACTAACATGCGGCGCCATGAGCTCCCCCACTGGGCCCGCGTCCGGCCTGCCTGTACGAATGCCGCGTCCCCGCCAGCCCGGACGGCACCGCCGACCGGAGCCCGCCGCCGCACCCCTCGGTGCGCCTCCGCTGGTGCTGGCCGTTCCGGGCACCCCGGACGCGGCCACGCGGAGCCTGGCCGAGGAGGTCGTGAGCATCGCGCGTTCCGAGCTGCCCGGCCTCGACGCCCACATCGGCTACGTGGACGGCGACGGCGAGGAGTTCCCGCAGCTGGAGAGCGTGCTGACGCTGGCCGCGCAGGACCGCGCCGAGCGCGTCCGGCAGGCGACCGAGGCTGCCAAGGCCGCCGCCGCGGCCACCGCGGAGGCCATCGCCGCCGCCGAGGCCGCGGGCGAGGAGATCCCGCCGCTGCCGCCCGAGCCCAGCATCCCCACCGACGGCCCCTCCGCCGTGGTGGTCCCGCTGCTCGCGGGCCCGGACAACGCGCTGCTGCGCCGGATACGCCAGGCCGTCATGAGCAGCGGCTCGGCCGCCGAGCTCACCGATGTCCTCGGGCCGCACCCGCTGCTCGCCGAGGCCCTGCACGTCCGGCTGTCGGAAGCGGGCCTGGCCCGCGCCGACCGCGCCCGGCTGTTCACGGTCGCGACCGCGGCCGACGGCATCATCCTGGCCACGGTCGGCGGTGAGGAGGCGGCTCAGGCAGGTGGCATCACCGGCATGCTGCTCTCCGCGCGCCTGGCCGTGCCGGTGATGGCCGCGGCCCTGGACGAGGACGGCGCGGTCCTCCGCGTCGCCGACCAGCTGCGTTCGGCCGGTTCCGGCCGGCTCGCGCTCGCGCCGTACCTCATCGGCCCGGAGACCGCCGCCGGGCTGACCGCCGCCGCCGCGGAGGAGGCGGGCTGTGCCGCGGCCGAGGCGCTCGGCGCCTACCCGGCCGTGGGCAAGCTGGTGCTGGCGAAGTACGCGGCGTCGCTGGGACTCACCCTCCCGGGCAGCTCGGCCATGCGCTGACGCGGCACGAACGCCGCGGTGGGGGGGGGGGGGGGGGGGTTTCCCCCCCCCCCCCCCCCCCTGGCCGGAGCAGCTTCTCTCCCCCACACACACAAAAAAAAAGGTGGGGTACCCACGGGAGCCAACCCGACTGGCACGCACCCCATTGGGGGCAC
>NZ_JBWKKP010000046.1:0-33550 GCF_056431485.1 Streptomyces sp. NPDC045899 | reverse complement strand
CCCTTCCTTCTATCCCCCCCCCCCCCCCCCCCCCCCCCCCCCCCCCCCCCCCCCCCCCCCCCCCCCCCCCCCCCCCCCCCCCCCCCCCCCCCGGCCCGGGGGATGTCCGCCGCGGTGCCTCAGTCGGCGAACCGCTCCCCCCGCTCGGCCTTCTCCACCAGCAGCGCGGGCGGCGCGAACCGCTCGCCGTACGCCGCCTCCAACTCCCGGGCACGCGCCACGAATCCGGCGACCCCGCCCTCGTAGCCGTTGATGTACTGGAGCACACCGCCGGTCCAGCCGGGGAAACCGATACCGAGGATCGAGCCGATGTTGGCGTCGGCGACGGAGGTCAGCACCCCCTCCTCCAGCAGCCGCACGGTGTCGATGGCCTCACAGAAGAGCATCCGCTCCTTCATGTCCTCGAGGGGGATGCGGATGCCCTCGCCGTCGCCGCCGAAGTGCTCGCGCAGCCCCGGCCACAGCCGGCCGCGCTTGCCGGTGGTCGCGTCGTAGTCGTAGAAGCCCTTGCCGCCGCTGCGGCCAGGGCGGCCGAACTCCTCGACCATGCGGTCGATGACCGTGTCGGCCGGGTGCGGCTGCCAGGTGCCGCCCGCCTCCTCGGTGGCCCGCCGGGTCTCCTCACGGATCCTGCGGGGCAGGGTGAGCGTCAGTTCGTCCATCAGGGACAGCACCTTGGCCGGGTAACCGGCCTGGGCGGCGGCCTGTTCGACGGAGGCCGGGTCGATGCCCTCCCCCACCATCGCCACGCCCTCGTTGATGAACTGGCCGATGACGCGCGAGGTGAAGAAGCCGCGCGAGTCATTGACCACGATCGGCGTCTTGTTGATCTGCCGCACCAGGTCGAACGCGCGGGCCAGCGCCTTCTCACCGGTCCGCTCACCCTTGATGATCTCCACCAGCGGCATCTTGTCCACCGGCGAGAAGAAGTGCAGTCCGATGAAGTCGTCGGCGCGCTGCACCCCTTCGGCGAGCAGGCTGATGGGCAGGGTGGAGGTGTTGGAGCACAGGAGCGCGTCAGGTGCCACCACGCCCTCGATCTCCTGGAAGACCTTGTGCTTGAGCGCCGGGTCCTCGAAGACCGCCTCGATCACCGCGTCACAGCCCGCCAGGTCGGTGACATCACCGGTCGGGGTGATCCGGGCGAGCAGCTCGTCCCGCTTGGCCTCGGTGGTGCGGCCCTTGGCGAGTGCCTTGGCCAGCAGCCCCTCGGAGTACGCCTTGCCCTTGGCGGCGGCCTCGGTGGACACGTCCTTGAGCACGACCTCGATACCCGCCTTGGCGCAGGCGTAGGCGATGCCCGCGCCCATCATCCCGGCGCCCAGCACCGCGACCTTGCGGACCTGCTGGGGCTCGATGCCCTGCGGCCGGTTGGCACCGGAGTTGACCGCCTGGAGGTCGAAGAAGAACGCCTGGATCATGTTCTTGGCGGTCTGCCCGGTCACCAGCTCGGTGAAGTAGCGGCCCTCGATGACCTGCGCGGTCTCGAAGTCCACCTGTGAGCCCTCGACGGCGGCGGCCAGGATGTTGCGCGGCGCCGGATAGGGCGCGCCGTTCAGCTGCTTGCGCAGATTGGCCGGGAACGCGGGCAGGTTGACCGCGAACTTGGGGTGGGCCGGGGTGCCGCCGGGGATCCGGTAGCCCTTCTCGTCCCAGGGCTGGACGGACTCCGGGTGGGCGTCGATGAACGCCCGCGCACGGGCGGACATCTCCTCCGGGGTGTCCACCACCTCATGCACCAGACCCGCCTCCAGGGCGCGCTTCGGGGCGTAACGCTGGCCCTGGAGCAGCACCTTGAGCAGTGCGTCGGTGACGCCGAGCAGCCGCACGGTGCGGGCGACACCGCCGCCGCCCGGCAGCAGGCCCAGGGTGACCTCGGGGAAGCCGATCCGGGAGCCGGGCGCGTCGAGGGCGATCCGGTGGTGGCAGGCGAGGGCGATCTCCAGGCCGCCGCCGAGCGCCGTGCCGTTGATCGCCGCCACGACGGGCTTGCCGAGCGTCTCCAGCCTGCGCAGGCCCCGCTTGATGCGCAGGTTCACCTCGAGCATCGCCCCGGCGTGCTCGGGCCCGGCCTGGATCATGTCCTTGAGGTCACCGCCGGCGAAGAAGCTCTTCTTCGCGGAGGTGATGACGATGCCGCGGATCGAGTCCTTCTCGGCCTCGGCGCGGTCGGCGATCACGTCGAGGGAGGAGATGAACGCGGCGTTCATGGTGTTGGCGGACTGGCCGGGGTCGTCGAGGACGAGGGTGACGACGCCGTCGTCGCCCCGCTCCCAGCGGATGGTCGACGCGGTGGTGGTCTCGGTCATGGCACGGTCTCCAAGAGGAAGGGAGGTCGGTGGAAAGGGCGTCGGGGGTGGTCAGAGGCGTTCGACCACCGTGGCGATGCCCATACCGCCTCCCACACACAGCGTGGCGAGGCCGTAGCGCTGTTCGCGCCGCTCCAGTTCGTCGATCAGGGTGCCCAGGATCATCGCGCCGGTCGCCCCCAGCGGATGGCCCAGGGCGATCGCGCCGCCGTTGACGTTGACCTTGTCCAGGCTGAGGCCCATGTCCTCCACGAAGCGCAGCACCACCGCGGCGAACGCCTCGTTGATCTCCACCAGGTCGATGTCGTCGATGGTCAGCCCGGCCTTGGCGAGCGCCTTGCGGGAGGCGGGCGCCGGACCGGTGAGCATGATGGTGGGGTCGGAGCCGGAGACGGCGGCGGAGACGATCCGGGCGCGCGGGGTCAGCCCGTGGCGCTCGCCCACCTCGCGGTTGCCGATGGCGACCAGGGCGGCACCGTCCACGATGCCGGAGGAGTTGCCCGCGTGGTGGACGTGGTCGATGGCCTCGATCCAGTGGTACTTCTGGAGCGCCACCGCGTCGAAGCCGCCCGCCTCGCCGATCGCCTCGAACGAGGGCTTGAGCCCGGCCAGGGTCTCGGGCGTGGTGCCGGGGCGGATGTGCTCGTCGCGGTCGAGGACGGTCAGCCCGCTGCGGTCACGGACGGGGACCACCGAGCGGTCGAAGAGACCGTCCTTCCACGCCTTCGCCGCCCGCTCCTGGGAGAGCGCGGCGAAGGAGTCCACGTCGTGGCGGCTCCAGCCGCCGATGGTGGCGATCAGGTCGGCGCCGATGCCCTGGGGGACGAAGCCGGTCTCGTAGTTGGTCATCGGGTCCGCGAACCAGGCGCCGCCGTCGGAGCCCATCTTCACCCGGGACATCGACTCCACACCGCCCGCGAGCACCAGGTCCTCCCAGCCCGAACGGACCTTGGCCGCCGCCAGGTTGACGGCCTCCAGACCCGAGGCACAGAAGCGGTTCTCCTGGACGCCCGCGACCGTGTCCGGCAGTCCGGCGGCGATCGCCGCGACCTTGGCGATGTCCGAGCCCTGGTCACCGAGCGGGCTGACCACGCCGAGCACGACGTCGTCGATCGCCGCCGGGTCGAGGTCGGGGAACCGCCGCCGGATCTCGTGGATGAGACCCACGACGAGATCGACGGGCTTGGTGCCGTGCAGGGCACCGTCGGCCTTGCCGCGTCCGCGCGGGGTGCGGATGGCGTCGTACACGTACGCTTCGGTGCTCACGTCAGCAGCCTTTCGAGGGGGAGGGGTGGGGCGGGAAGCTCAGTCGGCGAGCACGGAGCGGCCGATGATCTCCTTCATGATCTCGGTGGTACCGCCGTAGATCGTCTGGATGCGGCCGTCGGTGAACGCCTTGGAGACCGGGTACTCCGCCATATAGCCGTAACCGCCGTGGAGTTGGAGGCAGCGGTCGGCGGTCCGCTTCTGGAGCTCGGTCGCCCACCACTTGGCCATGGACGCCTGCACCGCGTCCAGCCCGCCCGCCGTGTGGTCGGTGATGCAGCGGTCCAGGAAGGCGCGGGTGACAGCGCATTCGGTGGCCATCTCGGCTATCTCGAAGCGGATGTGCTGGAGCCGCGCGAGCGGCCGTCCGAACGCCTCGCGCTCCTTGACGTAGGCCGTGGTGAGCTCCAGGACGTGTTCGGCGGCGGCGATGGCGGAGACCGCGATGGTCAGCCGCTCCTGGGCCAGATTGGTCATCAGGTGGCCGAAGCCGCCGTTGAGCTCGCCCAGCAGGTTGTCCTTGGGCACCCTGACGTCGTTGAAGAACAGCTCGGCGGTGTCCTGCGCCTTCTGGCCGATCTTGTCGAGGTTGCGGCCGCGCTCGAAGCCCTCCATACCGCGCTCGACGACGATCAGGCTCAGGCCCTTGGCGCCGCCCTCGGGGGTGGTCCGGGCGACCACGATCACCAGATCGGCCAGGATGCCGTTGGAGATGAAGGTCTTGGACCCGTTCAGCACCCAGTGGTCGCCCGCGTCGGTGGCGGTGGTGCGGATCCCCTGGAGGTCGGAGCCCGCGCCGGGCTCGGTCATGGCGATCGCGGTGATCAGCTCGCCCGAGCAGAAGCCGGGCAGCCAGCGACGCTTCTGCTCCTCGGTGGCCAGGGTGCGCAGGTAGGGGCCGATCATGTCGTTGTGCAGCGGTACGGCGAACCCGGAGGTGCCCGCGCGGGCCAGCTCCTCGGAGATCACCGCGGAGTAGCGGTAGTCCTCGCTCCCGCCGCCGCCGAACTCCTCGGGCATGGCGAGGCCGAGCAGCCCCTGCCGTCCCGCCGCGCGCCACACCTCGCGGTCGACCACACCCTCGGCCTCCCAGCGCTCGTGGTGCGGGGTCACCTCCTTGGCGATGAAAGTGCGGACCGTCTCGCGGAAGGCGTCGTGCTCGGCGGTGAAGATCTGGCGCGTCAGGGGCGTGCGGGTCACGACGGGTTCTCCTCGGTGGCGGTCTCGGCGGTGGTCTCGGCAGCGCTCTCGGCGGTGGTCTCGGCGGCGCTTCCGGTGGAGTCCTGCGGGAGGGCGACGTCCCAGTCCCGGGCCACCTCCGCCGCGTCCGCGCCGGGGCGGGCGGGCCCGCGGCGCACCGTGCCCGGGGTGGCGGAGAAACGCGGTGCGGGTGCGGGCTGGGTGATGCCGCCGTGCTCGGTGAAGGTGGCGCGGGCGGCGAGATGGGGGTGTGCGGGCGCCTCGCGGAGCGAGAGCACCGGTGCGACACAGGCGTCGGAGCCGTCGAACACCGCCGTCCACTCCTCGCGGGTGCGCTCCTTGAAGCGGGCGGCGATGACGGAGCGCAGGGTGGCCCAGGCGTCGAAGTCCTCGCGGGGCGGGGCCTGGTCGGCGATGCCCAGCCGCTCGGTGAACTCCGCGTAGAACTTGCGCTCCAGGGCGCCCACGGCCATGTAGCCGCCGTCGGAGGTCTCATAGGTGCCGTAGAACGGGCAGCCGCCGTCCAGGAGGTTGGCGCCGCGGCGGTCCTGCCAGCCCCCGGCGGCCATCATCCCGTGGATCACGGCGGACAGATGGGCGGTGCCGTCCACGATGGCGGCGTCCACGACCTGGCCGGGGCCGCCCGCACGGGCGTGCTGGAGGGCGGCGAGCACACCGATGACGAGGTAGAGCGAACCGCCTGCGTAGTCCCCGAGGAGGTTGGCGGGGGCCACCGGCGGCCCGTCGGCGGCGCCGATCATGCCGAGCGCTCCGGTGACGGCGATGTAGCCGATGTCGTGTCCGGCGGTGCGGGCGAGCGGGCCGTCCTGGCCCCAGCCGGTCATCCGGCCGTAGACCAGCCGCGGATTGCGGGCCAGACACGCCTCGGGGCCCACCCCGAGCCGCTCGGCGACTCCCGGGCGGTAGCCCTCGATGAGGATGTCGGCGCGCCCGGCGAGGTCGAGCACGGTGGCCCGGCCGTCGTCGGACTTCAGATCGAGCAGCACCGAACGCTTGTTGCGGTTGGCGATGTCGTAGTCGGGGTCGATCCGCAGACCACCGGTGCCGCCCGGCCGGTCCACCCGGACGACATCGGCGCCGAGGTCGGCGAGGACCATGGCCGCGAACGGTCCCGGCCCGATGCCCGCCAGCTCCACCACCCGGACCCCGGACAGCGGGCCGCCCGGCACCGCCCCGTCGTCTGTCGCCACCATCCGACCCCAACCTTGTGACAATTTTGCTGTAACACCGCTGATGCTAAGAAGGCATGCCACATTCCACAAGCCCCCGGGCCGGGCGGCGGGGAGCGAAAGGCCATGGCCCCGCCGGTCTTTGGCCGACGGGGCCGTGGGCAGGTCCTGGGGCGGGCCCTGAGAGGGTCCGGCGACGGCGCGCGTCCGGTGGCGCCGTCAGTCCGCGTCGAGCTCCGCGACCAGCCGCTTCGGGGCGACCGTGCGATAGCTCTCCTCGACCCAGTCGCACAGCAGATCCGCCCCGGGCGCGCCCTCGGCGAGCGGTATGGACACCCATCCGGACCGGCCGAGGCCGTAGCCGGTCGGCGCGGCGCCGGGCTGGGACATCGCATGGGCGTGGGCCGCCTCGTCCCGCAGCTTGACGGTGACACCGGGGGTGCGGTCGCCGTCGTCCGGCCCGAGGAAGACGAAGATCTTCTTACCCACCTTGACCACGGCGCTGCCCCAGGGGAAGTCCTCCCAGGCACCGGGGAGGCCCAGCGCGAACGCGCGCACCGCGCCCCGCACCTTCAGCGGGTCCTTCGACGCGGCCATCGGTTCCTCCTGCGCTGTGCGGTCCTCGGCTGTCGTCAGGCGGCCGGGGTCCCGCGCGCCGGCGGGCCGCCACCGGTTTCCTCCACGCTAGCCCCCGGCACCGACAACGGCCGCCCGGGGGCGAGGTGGTCCACGGCACCCGGCAGATCGACGATCATGGCTGGTTTGCGGCCGTAGCGATCGCCCATCGCGCCCAGCAGCGCGCCACCGAGCCAGCGGGTGATGCAGGCGCCGGAGACCAGACTCGCCGCGGCGGTGGTACCGAGGTCGAACTCCTCGGCGATCTCGGTGAGCACCAGGGTGATCAGGACGAAGTCGAAGCCGTCGAGCGGATAGCCGATCCAGGCGGCGGCCATGGATGTCCACTGGCTCCGGGAGACCTCCCGGTACCAGGGCATGGCGGCGGTCACGGCAACAGGCCCCCCTCCTGGAGGACATGACGGACCGCCTTGAGGGCCGCGTCGCCCAGCGGCACCTGGGGCGCCGCGGTCGCCGGGCAGTCGATGACACCCATCAGCCGCAGCGCGGCCTTGAAACCCCCGAGCGCCGAGGAACTTCCGCCCATCAGCGCGGGATCACCGGCGTCGGTGAGGGCGAACAGCGCGGCCAGCCGGTCCTGTTCGGCGGCGGCCCGGTCCCAGCGCCCGGCGCGGGCGTGCCGGTAGAGCCGGACGTAGCCGTGCGGGTCGACGTTGGAGAGACCCGGGACCACTCCGTGGGCTCCCGCCAGCAGAGCTCCGTCCGCGGCCAGTTCGGACCCGGTGAGCACCGAGAAGGCCGTGTCCAGCCCCCGGCGGCGGATCTCCACGAGCAGTCTTCGCAGGGCGCCGTCGTCACCGCTGCTGTCCTTGAGCCCGGCGAGGGTGCCGTCCGCCGCCAGCGGAAGGATGATCGCGGACGTCAGCTTGGAGTGGACCGAGGCCGGGATGTCATACGCGAGGAGCGGCAGCCCGGCGCCGTCGCGCAGCCGCCGGAAGTGGTCGGCGACCTCCACCGGATGAGTGCGGGTGTAGAACGGCGCGGTGGCCACGATCGCGTCCGCGCCCAGTCCCGCGGCGGCCCCGGCGTGGTCCAGGACCCGTGCGGTGGTCATGTCGATCACCCCGGCGAGCACCGGCACCCGGCCGTCCGCCGCCGCGACCACCGTCTCCAGGACGGTGCGGCGCGCCCGGTCGTCCAGGTAGGCGGCCTCACCGCTGGAGCCCAGTGCGAACAGCGCGTTCACCCCGGCGCCGACCAGCCGCTCGACGAGGGCGGTCAGCGAACGGACGTCGATCGCGCCGGTGGGGGTGAGCGGGGTGCACAGGGGCGGCACCACACCGGTGAGCGGAGCCGGAAGACTCATCACTACCCAGCTTTCTGGACGTGGGCGGCCTGGCCGGCCGGACGGATGACCGAATGACATCTGACGCCCCGCCATGTCCCGGCGCAAGCACGGCAATGAGAAGCGGGGTGATGAGAAGGGGCGGTGAGGCGGGGCAATCAGGACATGGGATGTCCTGTCTCCCGGCTGAATCTCGCTCAGGCCCGACAGCGCTGTCAAGTGGTCCACCGGCCGTGGTCCCCTCCCCCAGCGCGGTGTCCGAATACCGCCAGCACCGGCCGGATCCCCCGATCAGCATGGGACCCATGGACAACACCAGTGACACCGGCCGGACGCCCCGGTACCAGGTCCGGGCCATCGCCCCCGAGGCGCTGAAGCGGCTGCGGACCATCGATGACGCGGACCGTCCGCCCCGCGTGGTGGTGGAGGACGGCGACGGCGGCTCACCGCTGCGCTGCTGTCTGGGCCGCAGCGCACCGCACGAGACCATCGCGCTCCTCGCCTACGCCCCGCTGCTGCGCTGGGCGCTGGACAGCGGCACCGACCCGGGCCCCTACAACGAGATCGGCCCGGTCTTCGTCCACCGCGAGGACTGCGGCGGCTGGACGGGCGACGGCGTCCCGGACGGGATCCGCGGCGAGCGGCGGGTGCTGCGGGCCTACGCCGCCGACGGCTCCATCCTCGGCGGACTGCTGCTCGACGGCGGCACGCCGACGATCGAGGAAGGGCTCGAACGGCTCTACGGCGATCCGCGGGTGGCGGTGGTGCACATACGCGCCGTGGAGTTCGGCTGCTTCCTGGCCGAGACCCGGCGCCCGTGACGGCCGGGGGCGGCCGTCGCCCGTGACGGCCGGGGGCGGCCGGTCAGCCCCGGCCGGCCCGCGCGTCGGCCAGCGCCCGGCGGCACAGCGCGTCGGCGCGCCGGGTGGTCTCGGGCTGCCGGTAGTCGCGGGCGAGATGGAGGGTGTGCGCGCAGGCGCCGTCGAGGTCGATCCGGTGGCCGACGGAGACGAACACCGGCTTCACCCCGTCCCGGGTGCGCAGCGCCCGGCCGACCTCCTCGTCCCCGTCCAGCAGCGGTGACCAGTCACCGCGGCGCGGTCCGGGGTCGGCGTGGCGGAAGGTGAACGGGTTCTTGGCGACGCCGATCACCGGGAGACCGGTCAGCACCCCCAGATGGCTGGCCAGTCCGAAGCGGCGGGGGTGGGCCAGACCATAGCCGTCGCACACCACGAGATCCGGGCGGAATCCGGCGCGGTCGAGGGCGCCGAGCGCGTCCAGTACGGCGGGTATCTCACGGAACGCCAGCAGTCCGGGCACATAGGGAAAGGTGACCGAGCCGACCGCCGTCGTCTCGCCGACGACCTCCAGGGTCCGGGGATCCAGCGCCACGGCGGCGGCCGCGACCACCCCGCGCTCGTCGTCGTAGGCCACGTCCACCCCGGCCACCGTCCCCGGGCCCTCGCCCGGGGCGGCCACCTCCCCGGCGGTCACGACGGAGGTCCGCAACCGCTCCTGGACGGCGGTCGCCCCGGCCTCGTCCGTCGGCCAGTCGGGCGGCAGGTCATAGCGGGGGGAATCAGCGCTGGTCATCGTGGGCCTCACGCTACTATCCCGATCATGTTCATCCTGGACGTGACCTACACGGCTCCGCGGGACCGCGTCGAACCCGTGCTTCCCGCCCACCTCACCTGGGTGGACCAGCACTTCGCCGCGGGTGTGTTCATCACCGCGGGCCCCAAGAACCCCCGCGAGGGCGGGGTGATCGTGGCGGTCGGCGAGGACCGCGCGGCGATCGAGGAGCTGGTGACCACCGATCCGTTCACGGTCGAGGGCGTCGCCACCCACACGATCACCGAGTTCATCGCCACCAGGACGGCTCCCGCCCTGGAGCCGTACCGGCAGCAGCCGCCCGGCTGACCCGGCCCGTTCCTCCGCCGGGCCCCGTCACGGGGCGGGGTCCGGCGGTCGCCGCGGCACGGCGGCGGTGTCAGCCCAGCCGGGCGATCCGGCCCTTCTCCCCCGCGGCCCAGCAGCCGAGGTCCGGGGCGCAGTCGACGGTGTCGTACGAACCGGTGTCGACGGCGCGCCAGGTACGGCCCGCGTCGGTGGTCAGGTCGGTACCGGTGGGGCCGACCGCCAGGGCCGCCCGGTGGCCGTGGGGCAGCCAGGTCACGCCCGAACGGTAGGCGGCCGGTGGCCGGACCGCCGTGGTCCAGCGGGATCCGCCGTCGCCGGTGACGGCCGCCGCGTACGGGGAGGACTGATCGGGCCGGTAGTCGCCGCCGACGGCGAGCCCATGCCGGGCGTCGCGGAAGGCGAGCGCGAACACGCCGCGCGCCGGATCGCCCGCGGGGACCGGCGTGTCGGACACCGTCCAGCTGCGCCCCCGGTCGGTGCTGTGGAACACCCGGGCGGTGGCCGCCCCGCCGGTGGCGAACCAGGCGTTCCGTCCGCCGGAGGAGACCAGGCACTGCCCGCTCGCCGCGAACGCGGCCTCGCCCGGCTGCGCGGCGGGCATCCGGTCCCCGGGCAGGACCCGCCAGCTGCGGCCGCCGTCCCCGGTCGACAGGATCCGGTAGCGGCCGTCCACCGGGTCGCTCAGCGCGATCCCGTGCCGTGCGTCGAAGAACGTCATGCAGTCGTAGAAGGCGCGCGGGTCGTCGTTACGGAAGCTCTCGCTCCAGGTGGCGCCGCCGTCATCGGTGCGGAAGACCCGGGACGCCTCGCCCTCGCCGATCGCGAGGACCACCGCGCGCCGCGCGCCGAACGCCTCGACGTCGCGGAACTCCAGTCCCTCCGCACCGGGCGGGGAGACATCGCGCCAACTGCGCCCGCCGTCGCGCGTCCGCAGCACCGTGCCCTTGGTGCCCGCGACCCACGCCGTGCCGCGGCTGACCGCGGCGAGTCCGCGGAACCGGGCGTCGGTACCGCTCTCGGTGAGCCGCCAGCCGCCTCCCCACCGGCCCTCGTGGTCCGCCGACCGGGCCTGGGCGGGTGCGGTCGTCACGGCGGCGAGCGCGGCCGCGCAGAGTCCGGCCGCCACCGTGCGTCTCATCATGCTCATGATCCCCATACCCCTCATGGGGCTGGAAGCTAGCCGATCCGCGGGGCGCCGTCCACGGAAGAGTGCGGGTTCGAGGGGGACTCTCCGCGTCGCGGCTGCTTTCCCCGTTGACCGCCGTGGCCGGCGCTCGCGCTCGCGCGCCGCCCTCGGACGGCCAACGGTTGGACGCAGCAGCGTGGTCCGCGGCGACCCGGTGCCCGAGGCCCCGAGACGGCAGCCACCGGTCAGGATCCCGGCCGACGCCACCCGACGGCAGCACCACCCGTGACGGCCGTACGTCCTGCGGCAGGACCGGGCGGGGGCCGGTACGCGGCGAGACCGGAACCCGGCGCCGCGGGGGCCAAGACCGGTAGCCGCGGGGCGGCCGGTGCGCGGCGAGGGCCGGGGCCCGGCGCTGCGGGGAGCAGCGGCCGGGCCCCGGCCCTCGGTGGCGTTCTGCGTCAGCGGTCGCTGTCGGTGCAGACCCGGACCAGCAGCGACACGCAGTTCTCCGTGCCGTCGTCGGAGGAAGCGGTCGGCTTGGCCGTGGGCTTCCCGGTCGGCTCGTCGCTCGGCGTGGCGCTCCCGCTCGGCTCGTCGCTCGGGGTGCCGCTGGGCTCCGCCGTACCGCCGTCCGTCGGGTCGTCCGTCGGGTCCTCGGTGGGGTCGTCCGTGGGCGACGGGGAGGACGGATCGGACGGCTCACCCGAAGGCGACGAAGACGGCGAACCGGATGAAGTCGGCCGCGACGAGGGCGAAGAGGACTCCGACGGCGAGGACGGATCGGCGGACGACGAGGCCGACTCGGAGGGTGACAGCGCGCTCGACGGCACGTCCGACGGCGACTTCCCGGCCGGAGTGCCCGTGGACGGCCGGTTGCGGGACGCCTCCCGGGCCGCGTCCGACCGCAGGTCGTCCGGGGTCCGCGGGGACGCGCCGGAGGTCTCCGGCGCACCCGACGACTCGGATGACTCCGACGACTCGAGCCCCTGCGGCGGCACCCCGGCACCACCCGGATCCGACGGCGCCGACGCCGCCGCGGGCTGCTCCGGCCGCGCCGCGCCGCCGTCGGTCAGGGCCAGCCCGGCCGCCACCGCCGCACTCGCGAGGAGCAGCGCGCCGACCCCGGCCACGGTGGCCGCGACCGGTCCGGCCTGGCGCACCTGGCCGCGCAGGAGATGACCCACCGAACGCCGGGTGGACACCAGCGCACCACCCGCGGCGGTCGCGTGCGCGGCGCCGAACGGCACCGTGCGCGTCGTCGCGCCGACCGCGGCGGCAGCGCCGAAGGCGGCGAACGGCACGAGCCATGTGGCGGCGCCCCGGTCCAGCAGCGCCAGCAGCGCCGGTCCGGTGAGCGCGGGCAGCCGGTCGTCGGCCGCGACCATCTGCTCCATCCGGGCCCGGCAGTCCTGGCAGCCCTCGATGTGCACGGCGATCTGCTCGGCCTGGTGCGGGGTGTCGACACCCTGGACATGCGCGGCCATCCGCTCCCAGTGCGCACCGCAGGCCGCGCTCGCCGGGGTGCCCGGCTGGGCGCGCAGATACTCCTGGCGCAGACTCTCCCGGGCCCGCTCCACCAGCGCCGCGGCGGCGTCGGCGTGGGTCCCGAGACGGCGGGCGACCCCTTCCGGCGACAGCCCGTCCACCTCCGCGAGCCACAGCGCGGTCACCCATCGCTGCGGCAGTTCGGCCAGGACCTCGACGAGCGGTTCGAGACGCGAGCCGCTCTGCGGCGGCCCCCAGCCCGCGGCCGCCGCGGAGAGCCCGCGCACGGCACTGGTGAGTTCGGCCGGGGCGGCGTCGGCCGCGACCGGCGGTCCGGTCCGGACCCGCCGCCACACCCGGTAGTGGGCCTCGGCGACGAGGTCGCCCGCGGTCCAGGGGTTACCGGTGAGAGTGCGGGCATACGCGACGAGACGCGGGTATTCGGCTTCGTAGAGACGGGTATAGGCGGCCGCGTCGAGCGCCGCGGGACCTTGGTGCATGGTGGAACAACCCCTGGGGTGGTGCCTCGCCGGCGGCGGAGTTTTGTAACAGCTCCGCACAGCGCCCGAGACCGTGCATGGTTTTCGCAAGCCTAAATGCCCTATGTCCCCTCGAAAAATCAGTCGTGACACACCTCACAGCAACCGTGGGTGCACTGGCGTGATCGCCCGTACGTCATAACGGTCGTAAGCGAGGCGGGGACCCGCACCGAGAACAAGGGAGCCGGCGTTGTCCACAGTCATCGACCAAGCCGTTCAGGCACACCTCATCGCGTCGACGCCCGAGGCTCGCGCCATCCCGGCCTGTCTGCGCTACGAGCCCGACGACCCGTTCGCGGTGCGTGTCTCCTTCCCGCCCTCCGCCTCCCTCGACGGGACCACGGTGGAGTGGACGTTCGGGCGCGAGCTGCTCGCGGCGGGACTGCGCGGCCCCGCGGGGAACGGCGATGTGCAGATGTGGCCGTGCGGGCCGCAGCGCACGGTGCTGGAGTTCCACGCCCCCGAGGGCATGGCCATGGTCCAGTTCGACACCGGTGACCTGCTCAGATTCCTGGGGCGTTCGTACACCGTGATGCCCGAGGGCAGCGAGAGCGGACAGCTGAACCTGGATGACGGACTCGCCTCGCTGCTGGGCGACGCGCCCGCCTGAGGTCCCGCCCGACGCGGCACCTGGCGCCCCGCCTGAGGCCGCGCCGCGGGGTGCCGCCTCAGCTCCCGCTCGAGGACGTGGTCGCCACGAGGATCGCCGTGGTGACCGCGGCGGCGAGCGCCGTGCGCACCTGCGCGATCACTTTCTCCAGGACCGGCCCCATTCCCCCGCTTCGCTCCCCCAGTTCCGCAATGCGCTGCTTGTGGAGCTTCGCGTCCTTGGCCGACACCACGCTCCGCAGTTCCCCGGCCGCCGCGAGCGCGACCAGCGCGGCGTCCCGTTCGGGGACCTCGGCCACCGGCTGGTCGCCGTAGAGCACCCGCACCGCGTCCTCGCGCATCCCCGCGACCAGGTCGGTCCGCTCCAGCCGGTACTCCTTCGCGGGGAACACCCCCAGCACGCGCCGCGTCTCCACGCGCAGATATCCGCCCGCGACCAGTTGGTCGCGTACGGCGTGCTCGGTCAGCCGCGGCTGATGCCCCACCCAGGTCGCCCAGGTGCGCGGCCGGGACTCCCCGATCAGCTCCAGCAGCCCGTCGAGCGCGGGGTCGCCGGTGACGGCGTCCTCGACCGGACGGGGCCGGCCGTCGGTGTCGGTGAGCAGTCCGCGCTGGGCGAGCTCGGTGAGGGCTCCGGCCCGGACGAGGAGCGCGGTGTGGGCGCCGACGGGTCTGCCGGTCCCGGGGTCGAAGGCGAGCAGATGGAGCGCGGCGGCGAGGGAGAGCGAGCCGTTCGGCACAGGTCCTCCGGTCGGTGTCGTCCGGTCGGTGCGGGGGCGTTCCGACCCTAACCGCCGCAGGGCGCGCCGGAGCGGCGGCCACGCGCACCCCCCTTGCGCGCACGTGACCGCCGTCCGGCCGCCGCCCCCTTACGGGTGGTGGAGCTTCACCACGGCGGTCGTGGTGGTCCGCCGGAAGTCCGCGACCGGGGCGTGCTCGAATCCGCCCATCTCGCCCCACTGGACGACGGTCACGGTCCGCCCGTCCCGCCCCACGCCGTAGAGGTGGATCCCCGGCTCGGAGTCCGGGTACGAGGTGTGGACGCCGTAGACGTGGGCGCCGTCCTCGGCCGGGAGCGCGCCGTAGTCCCGCCAGGACGCCGTGCCCTCGGGGTAGTCGCGCCGCCAGTCGGCGGCGCAGTTCCGGATCTTCTTCTCCGCGGCGGCGGCCAGCTTGCGGGCGGCGTCCACGGAGCCGGTCCGCACCACGATCTGGGTGGCGCCGGTGTCGTACTCGGTCCAGAAGGTGCGGTGGGTCGCCCCGGCCGAGGGGAAGGTCTTCCCGACGCAGAACGGGACGTTCTCCGGCAGGCCCTTGATGACGTCACCGGCGTACCAGTCGGAGTCCGGGTGCGGCGGGAGCTCCCTCGGCACGAGGTGGCCGGGTGTCCCCGGGGCGGCCGGAGCCGGGGCGGCCTGGGCCGGGCCGGTCCCGGCCACCGCCAGGACGGCGACCGCCGCCACCGCCCCCGCGGCGGTGCGGAGTGCGTGCTTGACCATGCGCATCAGGTGATTTCCCGTCTCTTCCGGTGCTGTGGGTGCGACTCATGGCAGTGGACCTGTCATGTCACGGTTCGGCGCCGCCACACGGTCCGTGGCGGCGGGTCCCCAGCGTGCGGGGCGCCGGGGCACGGGGACCAGGAAGGGCGCGGCATCCGGGACGCCGGAATGCCTGCACGTACGCTGACTTGGGGGCATGACAACACCCTGGAACGCGTTCGCGGGACGCCCGCGGGACGCGGACGGGTGGGACACGGGGAAGAAGGGGGGCGGTTCCATGGGAAGCACCCATGAGATCGCGGAGTTCGCGGAGAGCCTGCGGGACCTGAAACACCGCTCGGACCGCAGTTACGGCTGGCTGGCCACGCGACTGCACGTCAGCACTTCCACGCTGCACCGCTACTGCAACGGTGACGCGGTCCCGGCGGACTACGCGCCGGTGGAACGCTTCGCCCGGCTGTGCGGGGCCGCTCCGGAGGAGCTGATCGCCCTCCACCGTCGCTGGATGCTGGCCGACGCGGTCAGACGCCGTACGGCCACGCCCCGGGGTGCCGGGGGTGCGCGGCCGGACGCGCCGGCGACCGACGGTTGCGCCGCGGCGGCCCAGGGGCCCACGGGGCAACCGACCGGTGTCCCGACCACCGTGGGCGTCACGGACGGTGTCACGGATGACGCGCACGGCCCGGCGGCGAACGACGCGCCACAGCCGGAAACCCCGGCGGTTGCGGCGCCGGTGGAACCGGGTACCGCGGCGGGCGCCGCGCGTGTCACGGGTGGCGCGGCGGAGGCCGACGCCACGCCGGGCGGGCCGGTCGCCCCGGCGCCCTCGACGGGGCCCCGCGCCGGGGACGGCGTGGCGCGCGGGTCGGGGCGTCGCACCGCCGGCGTCGTACGAAGGGCTCGGGCCGGGTCGACGGACGGGCCGCCACCCGGCGCCCCCGGCGCCGAACCGCCGTCCCGGGACGGTGGGTCCACGCCCCGGGCGGCGCGGACTCCGGCCTCGGGCGGTGGGGTGCGATGGATGCCGGTGGGCGGCGCCTCCGGTGGGCGGGGGCGGTTGCGGGCCGTTCCCGAGGGCGGGGACACCGCTCCGCGCCGCGGCTGGCGACGGCGGCCGTGGGCGTTCCTGGCCGGGGCCGCCGCCATGGTGGTGCTCGCCCTCATCGCGATGGAGGTACGGCCGCCCGGTGACGACGGCAAGGACACCGCAGCACCCCGCGCGGGCGCCCACCCCCGGTCCGCCGCGCCCTCAGGGCCCACGGCACGCGGGCGGTTGGACCGGGCGGACACCGGCGACGACAAGCACCCGTCCCGGGCGCCGCGCGGCGACGGCACCCGGCGCGCGGACGGTGGACCGTCGGGCTCCGCCGCACCCTCCACGGGCGCGTCGGACCGTACGGGAGACACGCCGCGCAAGGGCGGCTCCCGGATCCCGCTCACCCTCGCCACTCGCTCGCATGTGTGGGAGAACGGCTGCGACCACCGCTATCTCATCGACCGGCGCCCCGCCGACGTCGCCCCGCCGCCCACCGAACAGGACGCGCCGACCTGGGCAGCGGCCCACGGCGCCGTCCACGGCGGGACCACGAACGTGGAGGTCACGGTGGCGGGCAGGGGGTCGTCCGCGGTGGTCCTGCGGGCGCTGCACGTACGGGTCGTGGGGCGGGGCGGCCCGCCGGCGTGGTCGTCGTTCGCGATGGAGAACGGCTGCGGCGGCTCGCTCACCCCGCGCGCGTTCGCGGTGGACCTGGACGCCTCCCGTCCGCTGGCCCGCCCGACCGACGGCAATGACTCGGGCAGGCCGCTGCCCGCCGTGCGCTTCCCCTACCGCGTATCGGACACGGATCCGGAGGTGCTGCGGATCAACGCCCGCACCGTGGGCTGCGACTGCCGCTGGTACCTGGAGCTGGACTGGTCCGGCGGCGGTCGCGAGGGGACGGTGCGGATCGACGACCACGGCGCGCCGTTCCGCACCAGCGGCGTCAAGGGCCGCCCCGAGTACGGCTACGACTACGGCGCGGGCGCCTGGCGCGAGAACGGCTGACCGCCCCGCGCGCGGCGCGCGGCTACTCCTCCGCCGTGGCGAGCAGCAGCGCCGCGTCCCGTACGTCCGGGTGCGGATGGACGCGCAGCGCGCGCAGTTGCTCCCGCCACGGCTCCGGCCAGCCGGTGCGGTCACCGCCCGCCTCGGTGAGGGTGGTGGCGAACAGCCCGGCCGCGTGTCCGCCGTCCTCGCACAGCTGCCGGGCGGCACGCCGCAGCGCCTCGTCGGAACCGGGCCGCGCCGCCGCGTCCAGCCGCCGGTGCAGTACGTCGGTGGTACGGGCGGCGAGGGCCGGGCGGAGGGAGTGCAGACGGCTGAGGCGGGCGAGCGCGGCGGCCAGCGGACCGGGGCGGGAGTCCAGGTCCAGTACGTGCACCAGGACATGGGCGGCGTCGGGGATGAACGGCTCGTATCCGGCGAGGAGTTCGGCAGCGGCGGTGGCGGCGCGCCGCATCGGGCGGGTCGCGGCCCCGCCCGCCGCCCGCACGGCCAGCCGCGTGGCGATGTGCCGGATCCGGCGGCGCGCCGGCCGGTCCCGGCCGGGCTCGGCGTCGGGTGTACCGGGCCGGGCGTCGGCGGTGGCGAGGGCGGCGAGCGCCCAGGCCAGCGGGTTGTCCTCGGGCGTGCCGTCGGGGGCGGCGGCCACCACGGCCAGCAGTGCGTCGGCCGCGGAGGTCCAGCCCGCCCGGTTGTCGAGGTCGGTGACGGCGGCGACGAGGACGGCCGCCACGTCCGGTGCCCAGGGGGACCAGACGGCGAGTGCGGCGTGCCCCGCCGCGGCGACCTCGGGGTCCTCGGTGTCGCAGACGACGCGGATCAGCTGGGCGTAGCGGGCCCGGTGGTGTTCGGGCAGGTCCAGCGGATGGACGCGCAGGACGGCGTGGCGCAGTTCGCGCCGTCCGCTCGCGGCGGCGGTGAGCATCTCCCAGGCGCGTTTGGCGTCGAGCAGCCGGGCGGCGAAGGCCACGCAGGCGGCCTGGACGTCATGGTGCTGGTTGGGCACCTCACGGGCGTCGGCGAGGAGGGTGGCGGCGTCGGACACGGGCAGCAGGGTGGCGGCGAGCCGCGCGGCCTCCTTGCGGCTGGTGACCTTCGGGGGCACGGACGGTACGGCGGTCGCCACCCCGTCCGGTGCGAGGACACCGCGGATCGGGGCCTCCAGCCGTGCGGGGCCGGTGTGCCGGGCCGCCCGGGTGGCCGCGCCCATCGCCACCCGGGCGCGGTCGTCGCCCGCGTGGGCGAGCAGCGCGGGCAGGGCGTCTCCGGGCCGGTCGGTGTGGGCGAGGGCGGCGAGCGCGGCCTCGGCGAGCGCCACGTCATCACCACGGGTCCAGGCCCGGACGGTGGCGGCGGTGCCGGGGAGCAGCGCGGCACGGGCGAGGGCGGCGGTGCGTTCCCGGACCGGGCGCGTGGTGTCGGCGGCGGTGCGCTCCAGCAGGCGTGCGGCGGCGGCCTGCTGGCGGGGCACCCAGCGGACGGCGTCGTGCGTGGCGGGTGGCGGCCAGGCGGTGCCGGGGGTGAGGAACCGGCCGTAGGGCGGCGTGTCGGCCAGCACGAGGTCGAGCAGATCGGTGCGCCGGCGTGTCAGCACCGCCAGGACGGGCGGCAGTACGGCGGCCGACGGGTCCTGGGTGACGAGTTCCGCGGCCCGCGCCTCGCGCTCTCCGGGCGGCTCCAGCCACAGCGCGACAGCGGTGCGGGCGGTGGTGTCACTGCCGAACCGGATGGCCTGGCGCAGCAGTTCCTGGAGTTCGGGCAGAGCGTGGGCGCGCCGTCCGAGCGAGCGGACGAGGGCGAACGTCAGCTCATGGTCGACCCGTTCGGCGCCCGCCTCCAGCCAGGGGCGCAGCGCCTCGAAGACGGTGTGTTCCTGACCGCGCCGCAGGGTGTGGTCGAGCGCGCCGAGGTCGGCGGCGCCGACGTGTCCGGCGAGCCGGGTGACGGTGCGCAACGCCCAGCCCAGCAGCTCCCGCTGCCCGGTGACGGCGTGCTCGCGCAGCAGCGCGACGGCGAGGCGGCGCAGCTCCCGCCGGGTGGCCGCGGAGGAGTCCCGTGCCTGGATCGCGTCGCCCGCGACCCGGTCCAGATGGTCCGCCGCGTCATCGGTGAACAGGGCCGGAGGGACGGCGGCGAGCGCGCCGAGCGCGGCACACCGCACCGGGTCCTGCTCGTTGCGCAGCCGCTCCAGCAGGGCCAGCAGGGAGGTGACGGCGCCGGGGTCGCCGGAGCGGGCGGTGTTGCGGATCAGCAGCGGATAGGCGAGGGCCCGGTCCTCCGCGGTGGAACGGCGTGTCGCGTCCAGCAGTTCCGTACGCGCCTCGTCGACCGGCAGATACGCCACGGCCTCCAGCACGGCGGTCCACTGCGCCCCGCGCTCCCGTGCGCGCCCGGCCATCCGGCGCGCCCGCTCCTGGCGGACGGCGCCCGGCAGCACCTCCAGGACCGCGGGGTCCACGGCGGCGTGGTCAGGGTCGTGCGCGGCGGTGGCGTACGCGAAGACATCGGCGCGTCGGCCGGGCGGCAGCGCGGCCAGCAACCGCGCCAGCGCGGTCGGGTCCTGCCCCAACGCTCTCGCCAGATCCGGGAGTTGGGGCGGATCGGCGCGTACGAGACGGCGCAGGACGGCGCGTTCGAGGCCGTGGCCGCGCAGCAGGGGCGCCTGGTCGGGGGTGAGCAGCAGCCGCAGCGTACGGGTGGGGTCGGCGGCCACCAGCGCGGACAGCCGGTGCCGCAGCGGGAGCGGCAGCGTCCCGTGGCAGACGTCCTCCAGGAGGTCCAGCACCCGGTCCGGTGCGACGGGCACGGCGAGTGCGACACCCTGCGCGTACCGCGCCCACCAGTCCGCGCGCAGGGCCTGCGGCAACGCGGTGAGCTGCCGTTCGGCCTCGTCGAGGACGGTGCGGGGGTGGCGGCCGACGAGGGGGCGCCAGCTGCCGACGGCATGGAAGAGGACGGGCAGCATCCGCGTAAGGGTGTCCGCGCCGCAGCCGGGCAGCAGCCGGGCCGCCTCGGTGTCGCCCCAGCGCTCGCGCACCGGGTCGATGAGCCGGTCGGCGAGCGCGGTGCGCCGTCCGGCGACGACGGTGCGCGCCAGTTCACGCCGTACGGCGGCGGGGGCGTCCTGGAACGCCTCCTCCAGCGCCTCGTCGTCGATGCCCTCCCCCTTGCGCGCCACCGCGAGGGCGTGGTGGCGCACCACGGGGTCGGAGTCCAGCAGCCGCCTCCGGAGGTGGCCGGTCCGCCCGCCGACGGCCGCGGCCGCGGCGGCGAGCCGCCGCCCGTACACCCCGTGTCGTTCCAACTCGCCGATCAGCGCTCCCAGTTCACCCCGCGCGGTGGCCGCCCTGGTCCGTACCGCCAGTTGGTGCATCCGCCGCGGATGCGGCAACGGGTCGAGGGCGGTGAGCAGCTCGTCGGCGAGGGCGCGGGGGGCTTCGGGCGTGGGGACCATGACGAGGATTCTGCATGGTGGAGATGTACCGGCCGCAGGGTCCCCCCGTGCCGCCGGACCGCCCGCCCGCGGGCCGCGCCCGGTGGCCGCCAGGACGCCGGAGGGTTCCGCTCCGGCCCGCCCCCGCGCCCGCGGGTCTCCACACCCCCGCAGGTCAGCGGGGCTCCCCGGTACGCCGTGCGGGCGGGACTCGCGCCACTTACGCTCGGTGTGTGGACCGGCCTCGCACACCGAGGGACCGAGGGACGGCGCAGGGTCACCGCGCGTGGTGTCAACGAGCGCGGTGTCATCGCGGGGGCCGGCCACTGTCGTCCGAGCCCGGAGGCGATACATGCCGGAGCTTTTCATCGGCGGCCGCTGGACAGCCGCCCTCGACGGACACACCCGCGAGATCCGCTGCCCCGCGGACGGGACCCTGGTGGCCACCGTCGACGAGGCCGGTCCGAAGGACACGGCCGCGGCCATCGCCGCCGCCCGGGACGCCTTCGACCGCGGCCCCTGGCCGGGCACCGCGGCCACCGAGCGCGGCAGACTGCTGCTGCGGGTCGCGGAGCTGCTGGAGCGCGACAAGGCGGACATGGCCCGCGCCGAATCCCTGGACACCGGGAAACGGCTGGTGGAGAGCGAGTACGACCTCGACGACATCGCGAACTGCTTCCGCTACTTCGGCAATCTGATCTCTTCGGCGGGCCCCGGCCGGGTCATCGACGTGGGCAGTCCGGACGTGGACAGCAGGGTGGTGCACGAACCGGTGGGGGTCTGCGGGCTGATCACACCGTGGAACTACCCACTGCTCCAGACCGCCTGGAAGGTCGCCCCCGCGCTCGCCGCCGGGGACACCTTCGTCCTCAAGCCGAGCGAGCTGACCCCGCACAGCGCCATCGGGCTGATGCGGCTGCTGGCCGAGGCCGGGGTGCCACCGGGGGTGGCCAATCTGGTGCTGGGCGCCGGATCGACCGTGGGCGCGCCGCTGGCCACGGACGAGCGGGTGGATCTGGTGTCGTTCACGGGCGGGGTGGTCACCGGCCGCTGGATCATGGCGGCCGCCGCACCGACCGTGAAGAAGATCGCGCTGGAGCTGGGCGGCAAGAACCCCAATATCGTCTTCACCGACTCCGACTTCGACACGGCCGTGGACTACGCCCTGATGGCCGTGTTCCTGCACGCCGGGCAGGTGTGTTCGGCCGGGGCCCGACTGCTGGTCCAGGAGCAGCTGCACGACGCGTTCATCGACGAGATCGTGCACCGGGCGCGGCAGATCCGGCTGGGCGGCCCGTTCGACGAGGAGGCCCGCAGCGGTCCGCTGATCTCCGCGGCGCACCGCGAGAAGGTGGCCGCCTACGTGGCGTCCGGGCTCGACGCGGGCGCGGTGCTGCGCTGCGGCGGGGCACAGCCGGACGATCCGGCGCTGGCGGACGGCTACTTCTACCTGCCGACGGTGCTGGACGACTGCACCCCGGACATGTCCGTGGTGCAGGAGGAGTCCTTCGGCCCGGTGCTCACGGTGGAGCGGTTCCGCGACGAGGACGAGGCCCTGGCGCTGGCCAATGACACCGTCTACGGGCTGGCCGGCGCGGTGTGGACGCAGGACGCGGAGAAGGCGCAGCGGGTGGCGTCCCGGCTGCGCGCCGGGACCGTGTGGATCAACGACTTCCACCCGTACGTCCCGCAGGCCGAATGGGGCGGGATGAAGCAGTCCGGCATCGGGCGCGAACTGGGACCGGCGGGTCTCGCCGAGTACCAGGAGGCCAAGCACATCTGGCGCAACACCGCGCCCCGCCCGCAGAGGTGGTTCTCATGACACCACGGAGGTGGTCCGTATGACGGCGACCGAGCCCGCCGGACCGTCACCGGGCGCCCGTCCCGAGGGCGGTGACGACGACGAGTCGCTGGCCGAGCTCGGCTACCGCCCCGAACTCAAGCGCACCCTCGGCAACTTCCACACCTTCGCCGCCGGGGTCAGCTACATCTCCATCCTCACCGGCACCTTCCAGCTGTTCTACTTCGGTGTGAACCACGGCGGCCCGGCCTACTGGTGGTCGTGGCCGATGGTGTTCGTGGGCCAGCTGATGGTGGCGCTGTGCTTCTGCGAGCTGGCGGGCCGCTATCCGGTGGCCGGGTCGGTCTACAACTGGTCCAAGCTGCTGGGCGGGCCGCATGTGGGCTGGCTGGGCGGCTGGATGATGATGACAGCCACCATGGTGTCGCTGGCCGCGGTGGCACTGGCGTACCAGATCACGCTGCCGCAGATCTCCGCGTGGTTCCAGTTCATCGGGGACGGCAGCTCCGGCACCGAACGCGCGGCCAACGCGGTGGTGCTCGGCACCATCCTGGTGCTGTTCACCACCCTGGTGAACGGCTTCGGTGTGAAGCTGATGGCGCGGATCAACTCCGCCGGTGTGGCCATCGAGCTGATCGCCGCGATCGTGCTGATCCTGCTGCTGGCCGCGCACATCACCCGCGGTCCGTCCGCCGTGCTGGAGACCAACGGCCTCGGCAGCGGACAGCATCTGGGCTATCTGGGGGCGTTCCTGACCGCCTCGCTCGCGTCGGCCTATGTGATGTACGGCTTCGACACCGCGTCCTCACTGGGCGAGGAGTCGCATGACCCGGCGCGCAACGCGCCGCGCGCCATCCTGCGCGCGCTGGTGGCCTCGTTCGTCATCGGCGGGCTGATCCTGCTCTTCGCGCTGCTCGCGGTGGAGAACCTCCAGGCCAAGCAGTTGTCGGTGGACGGGCTCCAGTACGTGGTGCTCTCGACCCTCGGCGACACCGTCGGTGACATCGTGCTGTGGTGCGTGGTCATCGCCATCACCGTGTGCGCGCTGGCGGTGCACACCGCCGGTATCCGGCTGATGTTCGCCATGGCCCGGGACAACAACCTCCCCGGCGGCTCCAGGCTGGCGCGGGTGCACCCCCGGTTCCAGACCCCGCTGCTCCCGGCGATCCTCATCGGTGTGGTGGCGGTGGCCATCCTGGTCATCAACATCAATCAGCCGCAGATCTTCTCGGTGGTCACCAGTATCGCGATCATCATGATCTACATCGCGTATCTGCTGGTCACCGTGCCCATGCTGGTGCGCAGGTGCAAGGGCGAGTGGAAACCCGCCGAAGGCCGCTTCTCCCTGGGCCGGTTCGGGCTGCCGGTCAACGTACTGGCGGTGCTGTGGGGGCTGGGGATGTCCATCAACCTCGCCTGGCCGCGCGCCGAGGTCTACAACGCCACCGGCCCGCAGCACTGGTACCTGCGCTGGGGCGCCTTCCTGTTCATCGGTGTGGTCGCGCTCGGCGGCTTCGCCTACTACTGGTTCGTCCAGCGCAATCACACCGGTGTACTCGCCGAGCACGCCGCGCCCACCACCCCGTGAGGAGAGACGTCGTGGACGAGTTCGACTACGTGGTGGTCGGTGGCGGTACGGCCGGTTCCGTCGTGGCGGCGCGGCTGAGCGAGGACCCGTCGATCTCCGTGTGTCTGCTGGAGGCGGGCCCCTCCGACGTCGGCGACGACAACGTGCTGCGGCTGGAGCAGTGGATGGGGCTGCTGGAGTCCGGCTACGACTGGGACTACCCGATCGAACCGCAGGAGCGGGGCAACGACTTCATGCGGCACGCCCGCGCCAAGGTGCTGGGCGGCTGTTCCTCGCACAACTCCTGTATCGCCTTCTGGGCCCCGGCCGAGGACCTGGACGAATGGGCCGCGCAGGGGTCGGACGGCTGGTCGGCGGCGGACTGCTTCCCGCTGTTCCGGCGGCTGGAGTCCAATGACGGGCCCGGTGACCACCACGGCCGCACCGGCCCGGTCACGATCCGCAGCGTGCCACCCAAAGATCCGTGCGGTGTGGCGCTGCTCGCCGCCTGCGCGGAGGCCGGGATCCCCACCACCGCGTTCAACACCGGCACCACCGTGGTGCGCGGCGCCAACTGGTTCCAGATCAACGCGCGGGAGGACGGCACCCGCTGTTCGGCCTCGGTGTCCTATCTCCACCCGGTGATGGACCAGCGGTCCAATCTGGAGGTGCGGACCGGACTCCAGGCCAGACGGCTGGTGCTGAACGCCGACCGGCGCTGCACCGGGGTGGACTACCTGGCCCCCGACCTCATCCACACGCATACCGTGCACGCCCGCCGCGAGGTCATCGTCTCCTGCGGTGCCATCGACTCCCCGAAACTGCTGATGCTCTCCGGAATCGGCCCGGCGGACCATCTGCGCGAGACCGGTATCGACGTGGCCGTGGACGCACCCGGTGTGGGCGAGAACCTCCAGGACCATCCCGAAGGCGTCATCATGTGGAACGCCGAGCAGCCCATGGTCACCAGCTCCACCCAGTGGTGGGAGATCGGCATCTTCTCCCCCACCGAACCGGATCTGGACCGGCCGGACCTGATGTTCCACTACGGCTCGGTGCCCTTCGACATGAACACCTACCGGCGCGGCTACCCCACCTCCGAGAACGCCTTCTGCCTCACCCCCAACGTCACCCGCGCCCGCTCCACCGGCACCGTCCGGCTGCGCACCCGCGACTTCCGCGACAAGCCCCGCGTCGACCCCCGCTACTTCACCCATGAACACGACATCCGGGTCATGACCGAGGGGTTCCGGGTCGCCCGTGACATCGCGGCCCGGCCCGCGCTGGCCCTGTGGGCGGGCGCCGAACTCGCCCCGGGTTCCGAGGTGACCACCGACGACGAGCTGTTCGACTACATCCGGCAGACGCACAACACCGTCTACCACCCGTCCTGCACGGTGAAGATGGGCGCGCCGGACGACCCGGCCGCCCCGCTCGACCCCCAGCTGCGGGTCAAGGGCGTCAGCGGGCTGCGGGTGTGCGACGGTTCGGTGATGCCGCACCTGGTCGCCGTCAACCCGTGCATCACCACGATGATGATCGGCGAGAAGTGCGCCGACATGATCAAGCGACGCCATCCTTGATTTGAGGCGGAACCCCGTCCCGTGGCCATGTCCGGGATGTGGAATGAGCACCGGGCCTCCTTGACCGGCCGGACTTTCCGCTGCTTGTATCGATGCCATGAAGCGACAGGACCTCACGCGGCGACGCCATGTCGACCTCGCGCGTGTCTCCAGCGCGTTCTGTTGCCGCCCGGTCTGATCCCCCGCCGGGCCCGAGCGCCGTTCCGCCGCTCCCCCTGACCGGCTCTCCCTGAGCGTGTCCACGCGACGCCCCGTGTCACAGCACGGCGTGGGTGGACCGCCATGTGCCGATACCCGGCCGCACTCGTATGCCGCCGTCCCCTCACCGTGCCACGCCGCGTCACACCGTGCGCCGATTCCCCCTGCCCTCCCGTGGCTTCTCTCCCCCTCCCCCGGTTCCCGAAAGGTCCCCCATGGCCACCGTGCTGTCCCTCTCCGGCTCCCCCTCCGCCACCTCCCGCACCGCCCGGCTGCTGCGCCATCTGGACGCCCGGCTGACCGCCCAGGGCCACGACGTCGTCCCGCTGGACATCCGTACGCTCCCCGCCGCGGCCCTGCTCGGCGCCGACTTCAGCCATCCGGCCATCGCCCGCGCCACGGCCCTGGTCGAGCAGGCGGACGGGATCATCGTGGGCACCCCCGTCTACAAGGCCGCCTACTCGGGGCTGCTGAAGTCACTGCTCGACCTGCTGCCGCAGTACGCGCTCGCGGGCAAGACCGTGCTGCCACTGGCCACCGGCGGCACCACGGCACACGTCCTGGCCATCGACTACGCGCTGCGGCCGGTGCTGTCCTCGATGGGCGCGGCCCATATCGTCCAGGGCTGGTTCACCCTCGACAAGGACATCACCGTCGGGCCGGACGGCGGGGTGAGCGTGTCGCCCGGTGCGGCCGAGGCGCTGGGCCAGGTGGTCGACCAGTTCTCGGTGGCGCTCGGCCGCACCGCCGTGTTCGCCGCCGCGGGCTGACACCCCTGCCGGAGTACCCCGCACGCCCCCGACCACGAAAGATCCGCGATGTCCCTCACCTTCCACTGGTTCCTGCCCACCAACGGCGACAGCCGTCATGTGGTGGGCGGTGGCCACGGAACGCCCGTCACCGCGGCGGGCGGTGACCGGCCGCCGTCCGTCGGCTACCTCACCCAGATCGCCCGCGCCGCCGAGGACCTGGGCTTCGTCGACGCCCTGACCCCGACCGGAGCCTGGTGCGAGGACGCCTGGCTGACCACCGCCATGGTCAGCCGGCACACCGAACGGCTGAAGTTCCTGGTGGCGTTCCGCCCCGGTTCCGTCTCGCCCACGCTCGCCGCGCAGATGGCCGCCACCTACCAGCGGCAGACCGGCGGACGGCTGCTGCTCAACGTGGTCACCGGCGGGGAGAACCAAGAACAGCGCGCCTACGGCGACTTCCTCGACAAGGACGCCCGCTACGCCCGCACCGCTGAGTTCCTCCAGATCGTGCGCGGTCTGTGGGACGGCCGGACCGTCGATCTGGCCGGGGACCACCTGCGAGTGGAGGACGCCACGCTCGCCCGGCTGCCCGACCCGGTGCCCGAGGTCTACTTCGGCGGCTCCTCCCCCGCCGCCGGACGGGTGGCGGCCCGCCACGCGGATGTCTACCTCACCTGGGGCGAGCCGCCCGCCCAGGTCGCCGAGAAGACCGCCTGGATCCGCTCGCTGGCCGAACGCGAGGGGCGCACCGTCCGCTTCGGCATCCGGCTGCATGTCATCACCCGGGACACCGCCGGCCAGGCATGGGCCGAGGCCCAGCGGCTGCTGGACGGCTTCGACCCGGAGACCGTACGGGCCGTCCAGCAGGGCCTGGGGCGCAGCGAGTCCGAGGGGCAGCGGCGGATGCTCGCCCTGCACGGCGGCAGCCGGGACGAACTGGAGATCCACCCCAATCTGTGGGCCGGGATCGGCCTGGTGCGCGGTGGGGCGGGCACGGCACTGGTGGGCAGCCACGCGGAGGTGGCGGAGCGCATCGAGGAGTACCGGGCCATCGGGATCGAGGAGTTCGTCCTCTCGGGCTATCCGCATCTGGAGGAGGCGTACTGGTTCGGGGAGGGTGTGCTGCCGCTGCTCCGGGCGCGCGGGCTGTGGACCCATCCGGCCCACCCCGGTGCGGCACCACCGGACGCCGCGCGGGTGCCGTTCGCGGCCTCCGGCGCGTCCTGACGAGCCCCGTTCCGGCCGCCTCCGAAAACGGCCCGGAGGCGGCCGGGTCCGTCGAGTCCGTATTTTCGGAATGAATCACCCGATCCCTTGCCAACGGAATTCTATTACCGCGCTGTTACAGCCCTTGACGGACCCCCTTGCTAAGATCTTTTGCTCAATGCAGCCATCCAGGAGGCAGGGGGAAATACGGCATGTCCTTCGAACAGGAGTGGAATCAGCAGAAGGACCGAGCAGCCGGGGAACAGCCCGTACGGACGCAGCTGAACCAGACCAAGAACAGCGGCGACCACGGTAGGAGTGGCGGCGCGGACGGCGATCTCATCGTCCGTGACGACCAGTTGGGCAAGATCGGCGAGATGGGTCGTGACCTGCGCGGACGCCTGTCGACCTACGGGGACCACGCACGGCAGAACACCTTCGGCGCATCCATCGAGCTGTTCAACGACGGCCTGGACACGGGTTCCGCGCTCACCGAGCTGCACGACGCCTGGAATACGAAGCTGCAGACGCTCAAGGAAGCGTGCGCGCACATCTCCAATCACCTCGACTACACGCGCTCCGCGCACCGCAAGGACGAGGACAAGATTGTCACGGGCATGACGAGCATCGATGGCAAGCGTATGAGCGTCTCGCGCATCTACGAATACATCAAGTGAGCATGAGTGCGCGGT
Organism: Streptomyces sp. NPDC045899; assembly: GCF_056431485.1. Taxonomy (NCBI): domain Bacteria; kingdom Bacillati; phylum Actinomycetota; class Actinomycetes; order Kitasatosporales; family Streptomycetaceae; genus Streptomyces; species Streptomyces sp. NPDC045899. Next base: position 5,210 of record NZ_JBWKKP010000046.1, on the reverse strand, counting down.
AACGCGGCAATACGGTCGACGAAGTCCGGCAATTGAGGACGGGGGAACAGCACCATGGGGCTGACGTACCAGGAGCTCCACGATCTGCGACTCGGCACGCTGAACAAGGCGGTCACCGACTGGAAGCAGATGGTGGACAAACTGGAGAAGCTCGCCAACGGCGGCGACGGGGACATCAGCGCGGCCGATCTGGAGAAGAAGGCCAACGGAGCCGACTGGAAGGGCGACAACGCCACGGTGACGAAGGCGTTCACCACGAAGACGGCGGAGCAGTTCCAGGACATCCTCACCGAGGCGCGCAGTGTGCACACGGTGCTCAGCGGCGCCCACTCGAAGCTCACCACCTACAAGACCAAGCTCCAGGAGATCGTCGAGCGGGCGGCGAAGCAGGACATCCATGTCACCACCCAGGGAACGGTCAAGGCGCGTGACGACGCCGAGAAGAAGCCGACGCAGAGTCAGCTCGACGCCGTCGCGGGCGAGATCAGGACGCTCCTCGGCCAGGCCGCCGAGACCGACCGCACGGCGGCCGCGGCGCTCCGCTTCCACGCCAAGGACACGTACGACTTCGGCTCCTCGGGCTTCAAGAGCTTCGATGACGCCAAGAAGTCCATCAAGGAGTCCAACGCGTTCATCAAGCTCGCCCAGCAGGACCCCACCAAGCTCAGCAACGAACAACTCACCCGGCTGAACGCGCTGTTGAAGGCGAACAGCGGGGATGCGGTCTTCGCCGAGCGGGTGGCGGGGGAACTGGGCGGAAAGGGGACGCTGAAGTTCTGGTCGGGCGTCACCGACCTCGACTCCCGGGACGGCAACACCAGCTCGTACCGCAACCCGGACCGGGACGAGCGGATGAAACTGCTCAGTACGATGGAGAAGCGCTTCGGCACCACCCTGGGCCTGGCCTCGCGCCAGGACGGCGAGTCCATCCACCAGTGGAAGGACCAGGTCATCGCGCAGGGCGGGCAGCCCGTCCGTGGCGACGGCACCACCGGCGGCAGCGTCTACGGCTTCCAGGTCATGAGCAACCTGATGCGGTCCGGCAGCTACGACAAGGGCTTCCTCAACGACTACGGCGACCATCTGGTGGCCTACGAGAAGAAGCACACCGGCGACGTCCGGGATCCGGGCCCCGGTGGGCGGGTCCGGCACAATGTGCTGCCCTGGGACGAGAAGGCGTCGTACGCCCAGCCCGATCCGCTGCACTTCGGGGACAAGGCGGACGCGGGCAAGGACCCCATGACCGGCTTCATGCAGGCGCTCTCCAGGAACCCCGACGCCTCCACCGACTTCTTCAGCTCCGACCAGCCGCAGGACAACGCCAAGTGGGTGCTCAAGGAGCGCCCCGAGTACGACGACACCATCCCGGACAGCGACTACGGATCGGTGGACGACTACGACGGCCCGCGGCCGATGTACGAGGCCACCGGAGCCGCGCTCACCGCCGCGGCCACGGGCGTCGACCCGGGCGACCCCGCGGCCAGGGCGGTGCCGCACACCGCGGAGCACCGGGAAGTGCTGGACAACTCGCTGGAGTACCTCTCCGCACGGAAGGACGACTTCCCGTCGGAGCTGCGGGACGACATGGCCAAGATCCTGGTCAACCACGGCGACGAGTTCCACCACACCGCGGCCGCCCAGGCCGACCACCCCGACGACCCGCGGGAGCTGGACCGCAGGCAGCTGCTGGAGGTCACCAAGCAGGTCTCCCGCAGCCAGGACGCCTACGGCCTGCTCAACGACGGCATCAACCGCGAACTGGTCCACGACATCCACACCGACAAGCCCGAGGACCCGCGGGAAACCCTGCAACGCGCGGGCCACACCGTCGGCTTCCTGGAGGAGGCGCGCTACCAGGCCCTCGCGGACAAGGTGGCAGCGGACAAGCAGGACGCCGCGTGGAAGCAGACCTGGGGCTACCACGGCGCCGGAACGCTGGCGAGCTTCATCCCGGAGGGCCATCTCGCCGGTGCCGTGGACCGCGCGGCGTACCTGGTGTCCTACGACTGGCGCGTGGACGAGGAGGCGCGCATCGGCGAGGAGAACCGACAGCAGAACGGCGAGGTGTTCAAGGGCAGGGAGAAGCAACTGGAGTCCCTCGCCAAGGTCTGGAAGCAGCACAACCCCCACGAGGACGGCTCCGACTACACCATCACGGGGGAGATCGGTAACGCGGCCCTGAGGGGCAACACGGCCGCCCAGGGCCTCCCCGGCCGCCAGCCCGCCCACTGAGCCGAGGAAGAACTCCCCATGAACCGCACTTCCGCCTCCCTGGTGATCGTGGCACTGGCCATGACCGCTGTCGGCTGCGGCGACGACGGCCGCGGCTACGCGGTGCCCGCGAAGATCTGCGACACCAAGGTCGATCCTGATCTGCTTGCACCGCTGCTTTCGGACGGCGAGAAGATCCACCAGCGCGACGTCCCGAGAGAACACGGCGCGACCTGCGATGTATCCGTGCAGGGCGGGGACGGGGGCGGGGTGTACATCAAACGGGACGCCGTCCCAGAGGGCGATGACCCTCTGGGGGCCAGGCAGGACACCCTGATCCGGTACGGCAACCCGAAGAGGGTGGACATCGGGGAGGACTCCCGGCTCGCGGACAAGGGTGCACTGATCTCCACCTCGTGTGCCCCCAAGGGCAAGGACATGACCTTCGTTCTGGAGGTCCACCTCTCCTCCCCCACTCCCGAGGACGTGTCCGAACGCCGCAAGGCCCTCGAGCGCTTCCTGCGCTCCTATCTGCCCACGGCGGCCGATGCGCAGGGCTGCCGTGGCTGAACCGAGGAGGACATCGGAGTCCCTTACGTGGAGGGCCGGCATGCTCGTGATGGGTGCCGTCGGCTGCGGCGGGGAGTCCCGTGACTACGCGGTACCCAAGAAGCTCTGCGGCACAGAGGTCGACCCCGATCTGCTCGCCCCGCTGCTGCCCGCGGGCGAGAGGTTGACGACGGAGACCGTCCCCTCGGACATCGGCCAGGAATGCGTCATCACCCTGGTGCCCGACGGGAAGAGTGGGGGCGTGCAGGTGCTCAGCGTCGAACGGGACTCCGTCACCGACGGCTTGGACCCCTTGAAGGTCAAGGAGGACTAGCTGATCCGGTACGGCCACCCGAAGAAGGTGGACATCGGAGACGACGCCCGGCTCACGGACAGCGGGGCGCTTGTCGCCACATCCTGTCCGTCCAAGGGGAAGGACACGCCCCTGGCCGTGGAGGTCTATCTCTCCACTCCCACCCCTGAGGACGTGTCCGAGCGCCGCAAGGCCGTCGAGCGCTTCATGCGCTCCTATCTGCCGACGGCGGTCAGAGCGCACGGATGTAGATAGTTGAGGCAGCGAGAGAGGGGGCCGGGCTGATACCCGGCCCCCTTTCGCATGTCCCCGCGACGACAGAAAGTAGTCGAGGGTTGCTCACGTTCGTCGATGGTTTCATATTCCGCACACGGCGAATTAAATGCGAAGAAGCGATCGAGAACCGCGTCTACGGGCAGGTCGGGTCGTTGACACCCCTACGCTCTTCCTTCATGTCACGTTCCATACGCCACAATCCGACCACCCCCCTCCTCGCCGCAGCCCTGGTTCTCTCCCTCGGCGCGCTCACTGGCTGTAACAGTGATGACGACAAGAAGGACGACGCACGTTCCGCGTCCGCGTCATCCACCAAGGACCTGCCGGCCAAGCTGACCGGACAGAAGCTCGCCTGGCAGAAGTGCTCGGCGCCGGGCGGCGGCAAGGCCCCGGGCAAGGGATGGGAGTGCGCCACCCTCAAAGCCCCCCTGGACTACGCCAAGCCGGACGGTGAGACCACCGACATCGCCCTGATCCGCGGCAAGACCACCGGCCAGGGCAAGCGCATCGGCTCGCTGGTCTTCAACTTCGGCGGCCCCGGCGCCTCCGGCGTGGACACCCTCCCCGGCTTCAAGAAGGACTACGCGAAGCTGCGGTCGCGGTACGACCTGGTCAGCTTCGATCCGCGCGGGATCGGCAGGAGCGAGGGCGTGCGGTGTCTGAACGGCAAGCAGCTCGACGCCCACTTCCAGGTGGACCGTTCCCCCGAAACCGCCGCCGAGGTGAAGGGGATGACCGCGGCGAACGACAAGTACATCGCCGCCTGCCAGAAGCACTCCAGCAGGATCCTGCCGCACGTCGACACACAGAGCGCCGCACGTGACATGGACCTGATGCGTGAGGTGCTCGGCGACAAGAAGCTCCACTACTTCGGTATCTCCTACGGCACCGAACTCGGCGGCGTCTACTCCCACCTCTTCCCGAAGAACGTGGGCCACTCCGTCCTGGACGCGGTCGTCGACCCGACCCACGACACTGCCGAGTCGGCCCTCAGCCAGGCGAAGGGCTTCCAGCTCGCCTTCACCAACTACATGAAGGACTGCACCAAGCACGGCGCCGACTGCCCGACCGGGCCCGGCGGCGCCGAGGGGACCAAGCGGATCACCGCCCTGCTCAAGGCTCTGGACGCGAAGCCGCTCCCGACCGAGGACGGCCGTCGCGTCACCGAGGACATCGCGGTCAACGGCATCATCGCCGCGCTCTACGACAAGGAGAGCTGGGACCCCCTCAGTGTCGGACTGACCGAGGCCATGCGGCTGCACGAGGGCAATACCCTGCTCGCCCTGTCCGACAACTACTACGAGCGCGACGAGCACGGCAACTACCCCACCATGAACGACTCCAACACGGCGGTCAGCTGCGCCGACCACAAGCAGCGCTTCAGCACCGCCGATGTGCGCGCCAAGCTGCCCGAGTTCCGCAAGGCGTCGCCGATCTTCGGGGAGACCACGGCTTGGGGCCTCGCCGGCTGCACCGGCTGGCCGGTCGAGGGCAAGGCCGACGACCCGGACGTCTCCGCCGACGGCTCGGCGAAGACCCTGGTCATCGGCAACACCGGTGACCCGGCCACCCCGTACGAGGGGGCGCGGAAGATGTCCCGGGAACTCGGCAAGGACGTGGGCGTCGACATCACGCTCAAGGGCGAGGGCCACGGCGGCTACAACTCCGGCAACCCGTGCCTGACGAAGCTGGTCGACCACTACCTGCTGGACAGCAAGGTCCCGGCCTCGGGAACCGTCTGTTCCTGACCCCGGGGCGGGGGGGGGGGGGGGGGGGGGGGGGGGGGGGGGGGGGGGGGAGGGGGGGGGGGGGGGGGGGGGGGGAGAGGGGAGGAAGGAGGGAGAGGGCGAAAGGGAGGGGA